>NZ_CP015963.1:600000-900000 GCF_001663155.1 Altererythrobacter ishigakiensis | reverse complement strand
CAATGCACCATTGAGA
Source organism: Altererythrobacter ishigakiensis (assembly GCF_001663155.1). Lineage (NCBI taxonomy): Bacteria > Pseudomonadati > Pseudomonadota > Alphaproteobacteria > Sphingomonadales > Erythrobacteraceae > Altererythrobacter > Altererythrobacter ishigakiensis. The sequence goes on along the minus strand of NZ_CP015963.1, from coordinate 899,984 downwards.
CGCAAATCGACTTGCGCCGCCAAACCACCGGAGGGTGTATCCGGTGTGAAGGACTTGATGACATTCGCACCGTTAAAGATCGCGCTTTCAAAGATACCAAACGGGTTACCCGTGTTGTTGCCGCGCGTAGTCGAGGCAATCGTCTGCCCCATCACGGTCGTCTTGGTAAAACGACCAGGCAGGCCGCGAATGGAGATAGTCGCATCACGACGCGCACCCTCGCGGTTAATCTGAACGCCTGGGATACGCGCCAACGCCTCACCCAAGTTCAAATCCGGCGTCGAACCAATGTCGTCTGAAGAGATACCATCAAGAAATACATCGGCTTTTCGCCTCTGTTGCAGCGCGTCTGCAAGACTGGCGCGAATGCCCGTAACAACGATCACGCCTTCTTCATTAGGCTGCTGGCTGGTTACCTGCGCATCTTGGTCACCCGCCCCCTCTGCGTTTTCAGCATCGGAGTCTTGCGCTGCAGCGATCGATGGAAAACACATCGCGATGGCTGCGACACCAGCCTTCAGGCTGGCCGAATACCCGCGCATCACACGTGCTGGTTGATCGTTCTTCATTACCTCTCCCCTCACAGAGTCTTCATTTGGTCACATATGGCCGATTGTTTTCGACTAAGTCAATGCGCATTTATGACGTTTCGTGACATTTTTTGATCATTTTAAGGTCGGAAGGTGCAAGAATGCACCGGCGTGACCCGCTCAAAAGCACCAAGAGATGTGCAGAAGGCGAATCGATCAGTCTTGCTCAAGTTTGAGAATCTGGCCTGTAGCGAGCAGGAAGGCTCCTACCCCATAGAGCTGTCGATCATCTGGCTGTACGCCTTCCGGTCGATCGCCGACCTGCTGTACATAGCCTAGCCGGCCTTCATCATCGACATTTGCGACCAGCGCCTTCCAACCCGCATCGACCGCGGCAGAATATTGCTCGCCCTCAAGGACACCTTCGTTCAGCGCCCAGGCAAGACCGTAGACGAAAAAGCCCGTTCCGCTCGTCTCTGGAGGTGTTTCGCTTGATGCTAGAAGTGACGCACGCCACATTCCATTTTCAGCCTGGATCGCGACCAGGCGATCCGACATTTGGCGAAACAGCGAAACATAATAGTCTCTGCGAGGATCGTCGGCTGACATCGTCCGCAAGACATTTACAAGGCCACCATAAACCCATCCATTGCCGCGGCTCCAGAATAGCTTCTCTCCATCTGCCCCGCGGCGATCAAAGAAGCGGCTGTCGCGGTAGTAAAGACCGACGTCCTTGTCGAAGAGCAAATCGGTCGCGACCTGAAATTCGGAATGTGCATAGTCTGCATATTCCTCTTTACCGAAGGTTTCGTGTGCATCCCACCAAGTCGCAGGCGCCATGAAGAGCGCGTCCGCCCAGCACCAACGCTTGGCGCAACCCGGGTCATTGTGATTGTCGGGGTGCATCATCTGAGTGTTAGGTTTGTCAGCTAGAATAGCATCGAGGTTTTGCTGTGTTGGGCCGAGATTTGCTGACGCAACGCCACTTCGATGAAGCCGAAAATAGACCTGACCGACAAGATGATCGTCCGCGTGGTAGAGTCGATCACCCAAGCGCCATTCTTCGCGTTCTGCGATTGCAGTGAGCGCATCGATGTAACGCTGCTGGCCGGTTTGTTCGGCGTAATCCATCAATCCAAGGAAGAAAGTGCCTTTTACCCAGCCGCGTGGATTTGGAGTTTCGCGCGAAATGAAGCGAATGTAGCTCTCGAGATTTTCAAGGTTGGCCAGCTGCCAATCAGCCACGTTGTTGGCCAGTGCAACGATCTCCGTTTCTGAACTCGCCGCCACCGAGCTGGAAGCGGATTCCACTTGTGGCGCATACGCGCAACCTGAAGTCAGTGCAGCAAGCGGCAAAAGGCCGGCAGCAATCGATCGAAGAACTGTCATCGGGAGGCTCCCATAGATCATGTTTTCAGAAATCAGACGATGCCGGCACCGAGGCCAACTTCCTTGCGCTCTTGCGCCTTGCGTTCGCGATACTTGCTCGCTCGATAGACATTTAGCCAATCGATCGCGCCGCCCTGCTCGTCACGCGCCTGGGCGAGGATTGGGGCGACATCCGTCTCATAAGCAGTCCGAAGAGTTCGAAATGCAAGCATCACATCATTGTCGTTTTGAGCAGCGTGCAATGCATCGCGATCGACCAAAGCAGCGCGCACATAACATCCCGCAATAGTTTCTGCGGACGACAACATGCTTTCGATCGGATCCGTCACGTTATGCGATTGGTCGATCATGTAGGAAGGATCAAAGCCGTGGCGCGGGTTCAGCTCCGCTTCGATGAGCTCGTTGAAAACCAGGAATAGCTGGTGAGGATTGATGCTGCCGCTATCCAGGTCATCGTCACCATATTTGCTGTCATTGAAATGGAAACCGCCGAGTTTCCCAGCATGATGAAGCCGCGCCACGATCTGCTCGATATTCACATTTGGCGCATGATGCCCAAGATCAACCAGGCATTTGCACTTCTCGCCCAGTTCCTGCGCCGCCATGAGAGAGCTGCCCCAATCAGAGATCACACTGGAATAGAATGCCGGTTCGAACATTTTGTGTTCGAGCATCATTGTCCAGTCGTCGGGTAACGCGGAATAGACTTCTGCGGCCGCATCCAAGTAGCGATCAAGCGACCGGCCCAGATCTTGCTGACCTGGGAAATTGGTGCCGTCACCCACCCAAACAGTCAGTCGCTCGGACCCGATCTGTTTTCCGATTTCAATACATTCAATGTTGTGATCGATCGCCTGCTGCCGGGTTGCGGCAACCGTGGAAGAAAGCGACCCAGTCTCGTAGGTCTGCGCTTGGCCTGGCTGATCTTGAAAGGTGTTGGAGTTCACCGCATCGAAAACTAGTCCGTAGTCCGAGGCCTCCTGCTTCAGCGCAGCATAATCATCCACGCAATCCCACGGAAAATGCGGGCTGACCGCCGGTGTAGAGCGACCGAGCTGATGAATGACCGCGCAATCTTCAAGCTTCTCATGAATATTTGTGGGCTCACCTGCCATCGGAAACTTCGCGAATCTGGTGCCGCCGCGCCCAGCCCCCCAGCTCGGCACGGCGACACCAAACGCTTTAACTTTGTCCTTAACGGCATCAATCGCGATGCCGCGCCTTTCCAGCTTGCGCCCTAGTGCGGAGTAATCTTCGGCGACCGCTTCGCGCGATCGCTCGTTGAGGTCCGCCACCAGATCGGCAGAAATCGGCAAATCTGTCATGTTTCCTCTCCGCCGCTCAATCTATCGCGTAAATGCTTGAGCATTGCCGGCATCGACATTTATCATGTTGCCGGTCGACTTCGCGGAGGCGTCGCTTGCCAACCAATAGGTCGCTTCGGCAATATCTTGTGGCAAGACAGACCGTTTCAGCATTGACCGCTGGCGGTAGTGTTCCTCGAGCTCGTCGCCTGAGTCGATGCCATGCGCGCCCGCGCGTTCCTGACGCCAATCACCATCCCAAATCCGGCTACCCTTGATCACAGCATCTGGATTGACGATGTTTACGCGGATGCCATCGTCAGCGCCTTCCAGCGCCAAGCAACGGGCCAAATGATTCGCCGCCGCCTTTGCACTTGCATATGCGCTCGCGTTCTTCGCAGCAGCGACAGCATTCTTTGAACCAACAAACACCACACTGGAGCCGCCCTGCTGTGACATGCCTTGCAACAGCGGCCACGCGTATTTCGCTGTCAAGAAATAGCCCTGTGCCAACACATCAAAGTTCTTGCTCCAGAGCTCAGTCGTGGTTTCCCCAATTGGTGCTGATGAGGCGATCCCAGCGTTCGCGACCAAAACGTCAAGGCCACCGAATTCCAGCGCACACGTATCGAGGGCTGCACTGACTTGATCTTCGTCAGTGACATCGCAGGTAACAGAACGAACAACGTCTTTGCCGAAGACCTCTGCTAAATCTGATTCTATTGTCCTTGCCGCGCTTTCGTCGCGATCAGCCAACATGACACAAGCACCTTCGCGAAGCATCCGTTCAGCCACAGCTGCGCCAATTCCGCCGGCACCCCCAGTCACAAGTGCAATCTTGCCGACCATCTCTTTGGGCGCTGGCATACGTTGCAGCTTGGCTTCCTCAAGGAGCCAATATTCAATGTCGAAGGCTTCTTGCTCATCAAGCGCTATATAGTCTCCAATTGCCTCTGCTCCGCGCATCACATTGATCGCATTGAGATAGAATTCGCCAGCAATTCGCGCCGTTGCCTTGTCCTTGGCGAAGGTCATACGGCCGACGCCCGGAACAAGAACGACAACCGGGTTTGCGTCACGCATGGCAGGGGAATTGTCACGCTTGCAGCGCTCATAATAGGCCGCATACAGCTCTCGATAGTCAGCGATCGACTTCTCAAGATAAGCATCATCTTCTAGCCGATCTACATCCAATGTTAGCGGAGCGATCTTGGTGCGAAGGAAATGGTCAGGACACGACGTTCCGAGCGCGGCCAGGCGCGCGAAATCAATGCTGCCAACGAATTCCAGCGTGGCTTCATCGTCAGAAAAATGGCCAACTTTCCGACGATCACCAACCATCAGAGCCCGAAGGCGCGGCATCAAGTCCGCCGCCACCTTGGCCCGGTCTTCGCGAGGCGCTACGCTTGCACCGCCAAAAGCAGGGCCACCCGCAAGTTTGGAATTCAAGTAATCCGCAGCCTCGGCTATCAAACGAACAGTCTGATCATAGCATTCCTTGGCCGTATCCGCCCAGCAGATGATACCGTGACCCGCAAGCATCGCGCCCTTTGCTTGCGGATTCGCTTTCGCAAAATCGCGGATCTGCACGCCCAGCGTGAAACCCGGCCGCTTCCATGGCAGCCAGCCGATTTCGTCGCCCCACAACTCCTTTGTTGCCGCCTCACCACCGCTGGATGCAGCCAAAGCGATAATGGCGTCGGGATGCACGTGATCTATATGCTTGTAGGGTAGAAGCGAGTGAAGCGGCGTATCAATACTGGCCGCACGACCGTTCAGATTAAAAGTACAATGAGGGAGGAACCCGACCATTTTATCGTCATCGTCCTCTCCCTCATAATGCGACTCAAGGGCGAGCAGTTTTTCTTGATATAGTGTGGCAAAGCCATCCATCCCCATGGAACCGATGTCGCCGCCAGACCCCTTGACCCAAAGCACCTCAACGTCACTTCCTGTAAGTGGATCGCTCTCCATCACCTTTGCTGACGTATTGCCACCGCCAAAGTTTGTGACAGTTAAGTCTGCACCCAACAGATTTGACCGATAGAGCAAAAGCTCCGATTCCGTCATACTTGATGCAACTTGCTCATCCCAGCGATTGACAGGGATAGCGAACGGAATGGCTGCGTCAGCCAAGGAGGCGTGCATATTCATGATCCAATCATTATCATTCGGTCTTTTCAAAATCAATCATTTTCGCTAATCCGCAATCAATAAAGTTCACAACGGGACCTTGGGAGTTTGTTTTGAAGCACGGTTTTGCGATAGTTGTCGATATCGGCAAGACGCTAGCCAAGGTTAGCCTATGGTCTCGCGATGGCGAAATGGTCGCTCGAGAGACTCGCCCCAATGAAGTTGTAGAGGTCGACGGGATACGCCGACTGGATGCCAAAGGCATAGGAGAATGGCTTACCTCTGCCTTGTCCAGCTTTGCAGGTCATCCTGTAGAATACATTGTGCCTGTTGCTCATGGCGCAGGTGTAGCCGCTCTCAGCAAAAACGAACTGGCCTTCCCTCCAATCGACTATGAACAAGAGCTGCCGGCAACAATACGTACTCAGTACGATGCGGTCAGAACACCTTTTGTGGAAACGGGGTCACCAAAACTTCCCGCTGGGCTCAATTTTGGAGCTCAGCTGTTCTGGATGGAACACCTTCATCCGGAACTGATATCCAAGTCGACGTTGCTACCTTGGGCTCAATACTGGGGCTGGTTCTTGTCAGGTGAAGCGCGCACCGAGGCAACAAGTATGGGCTGCCATTCAGACCTCTGGGCGCCAGCAAGCAAGGACTTCTCCCGCCTTGCTATGGCGCGAGGCTGGGCGGAACGCTTCGCGCCGGTTGTAGAGGCAAGAGATGTCATAGGTTCCTTGCGCTCGAACCTGGCTGAGAAGACCGGACTACCTGAAACAGCAAAGGTCTTGGCAGGTTTGCATGACTCAAACGCAGCATTGAACGCGGCACGCGGGTTTCATGAAATCGAGAATCGTGAAGCGACGATACTTTCGACCGGCACATGGTTCATTGCGATGCGTTTGGCTGAGAGCGGGATCAATCTGGCCGGGCTGCCTGAGGCGCGCGATTGCTTGGTCAATGTCGACGCATTCGGCAATCCCGTGCCATCAGCCCGCTTCATGGGCGGGCGTGAAATCGAGACTCTGATTCAAATTGATACGCGGCAAGTTGATATCAAGCCCGACCAACCTCGTCTGCTCAAGGCAGTGCCCCGGGTAATTGCCGAATCCGCCATGGTCTTGCCGACCCTCGCGCCCGGCAACGGTCCATACCCGCAAGGGCAAGGTGGTTGGGTAAACCGACCTGATGATTGGTTTGCGAGGCGTGCAGGCGCTTGTCTCTATGCAGCCCTGGTTGCAGACACCTCACTCGATCTTATTGGCTCTAAGGAATGCCTGTTGGTCGAAGGGCGCTTTGCAGAGGCAGAGGTATTTGTTCGAGCGCTCGCAAGCCTTAGGCCCGACACAAAAGTCTTTGTTGCAAACGCGCACAATGATGTGAGCTTCGGTGCACTGAGACTGATCGACCCGAGCATACGCCCGTTAGGCGGGCTGACGCAGATCGAACCATTGGGAGAAGATCTCACTGGTTATCGCGCAGCGTGGCTCAAAGCTCAGATGGCCGCCGCATGATCGCCGCGAGCGCAATCGACTATCGCGAACTGGCACGTCGGCGCCTGCCACACTTTCTGTTCGAGTATATTGACGGAGGCTCCTATGCTGAGGTCACGCTCGAGCGCAACATGGCCGAGCTTAAAGATGTAGCCTTGCGCCAGAGGGTGCTGCGCGATGTCTCGCAGATCAATCTATCGACTCAATTGTTCGATCAAACTTTGGCGCTACCGGTGGCGCTTGCGCCGATTGGACTGGCCGGAATGAATGCAAGGCGCGGTGAATGCCAGGCCGTGCGCGCCGCGAACAAGGCGAGTATTCCCTTCACTCTGTCAACGGTGTCAGCGTGCAATATTGAAGAAGTCGCAGCTGCCAGCAGCGAGCCCTTCTGGTTCCAGCTCTATATGATCCGCGATCGCGGGTTCATGCGCGAATTGATGGCCCGCGCGGTAGCGGTTGGCTGCACCGCATTGGTGTTCACCGTTGATATGCCAGTACCTGGCAGCCGCTATCGCGACTATCACTCCGGGTTGGCCGGCGCGCCGGGAATTGCTGGAGCGATCCGACGGACCTGGCAGGGAGCCTTGAGGCCCAACTGGGCATGGGACGTAGGTATCAATGGTCGTCCACATAACCTTGGCAATGTGGCACCAGTCCTGGGCGACAAGTCCGGCATCGAGGACTTTTTCGCTTGGATGCGGAATAACTTCGACCCCAGCGTGACCTGGGATGACCTAGACTTCATTCGCAGCGAATGGAAAGGTCCGCTAATTATCAAGGGCATACTCGACCCGGAGGATGCCGAAAGAGCTGCTGACCTAGGTGCAGATGGACTGGTCGTGTCAAATCATGGTGGTCGTCAACTGGACGGAGTGCCAGCTACCGCAAAGGCCCTCCCGCCAATCGCACAGGCTGTGAGCGATCGCCTGACAGTTCTGGCCGATGGCGGAGTACGATCTGGGCTGGACGTAGTCCGAATGATAGCTCTTGGCGCCAAGGGCGTATTACTTGGCCGTGCTTGGGCCTATGCTCTCGGCGCGCGAGGCGAAAGCGGCGTCTCGCATGTGCTTCAGCTGATCGAAGCTGAAATGAAAGTGGCTATGTCTCTGACCGGGGTGAATTCAATCGAGGATATCACACCCGATATTCTGATGACTATTGCTACAGATTAGCTGGCAGGCTCGACAAGGTCGATCTGTTTCAAGCCGGCGTCGCGTAATTGATTGATAGCTTTCGGATCAGCGCGATCATCAGTGATCATACGGTCGATGCGATCAAGTTCACATACAATCGCACCCGAGGATGAGTGCAACTTACTGCTGTCAACGACAAGGATAACCTCATCGGTCCTGTCAAGGAACCTGCGCTGGCTTGCGACAAGCAACGCATCCGCTTGAAAAATGCCCCTAGCGCTCACCGCCGCCGCGCCAAGAAAAAGCTTGCTGGCATGAAAGTTCGGCATTGTGGTTTCACCTGCCGGGGCGAGAATAATGTTCTGCTCTCGAAAGATCGGTCCTGATGGAACAAGTAGCTGCGTTGTTTCCTGGCGCAGCAATGCGTTCACGATGTGGAGCGAGTTGGTAAGGACTTGAAGATTGAGGTCGTCCAAATGCTCACACATCTGGTAGGTCGTCGTCCCGCCATCGATTATGACGCCTTCACCAGGCGCGCAAAGTTTCGCAGCTGCTTTGCCGATCGCTCGCTTGGCGGTGATGTTCTGTTTAAGCGATTTCTCGAAGGGCGTTCCCGCTAGGCTTGGCGGCGCTCCGACCCCTGCGGAATCTGCATCAATCGCTTTTGCACCTCCATGAAGGCGAACTATCTTACCTTGCTTCTCGAGACGAGCGAGATCCCGTCTGATTGTCGCGGGCGAAGCTTTTACGTTAGCCTCTAGATGGCGATAGGTCGTGAAGCCCTTCTTTTTTAGGGCCTCAAGAATGATTTCTTCGCGTTCGGCTGCGTGCATGCGAAAATCCTGTGTCGCTATTCGACGCTCCGATGAGCGCAAAACTATCTTCGCGATTTCCCTGCATGTTGCTCAGTATAGTATCAAGTGCGAACTGATTGCTTTTGCGCATTTTTGCTCAGCGATCGATATGGGGCGCCGAGAATAGTGTTTTTTGTCAGTCATTTAGATCTGAGTCGGCAGACTCTATTCGTTTGCCCAATTGATGCGTGTATAGCGAAGGTATCGCCAAAACTGGCTTGTTCAGCCATTCCAGATAGGGCTCCGGTGTGTGATCTAACCGAATTGTTCGATTGCCATGCAACCCAATAATCCTCGCATCAGGACCCTCGGAACCGCCCAGGATCACGATTTCGCCACCCGGTTCCACTCCGCTCCCAACCACCACGTTGACATTCCATGCGGTATTATAGCGCCCGTGCCCAGGGAGCCAGTATCCAGCCCCACCGGCTTTGTAGAGATCATACATCGGTGTCCCATCTTCCGCTGTCTGATCCGGCTTCACGTGGACAGTCACATTGTCATAGAGGTTCTGATGGTTCGCACCTGCGTGCTGGTCGAGCGTCGGAGTGGTCCAAACTACTGCATCCTTATAGACCGACTTGGTCGACTGTGTGTTGAAGCTGAGTGCGTGAACAGTTGGATTGAAAACGTTGAGCCCATCGACAAGCACATTGTGAACATTGCCGATGTGTACGCTATAGTGCGCTGTGTGCCGTCCTTCAGTCACAATGTTACCGATCGTGACATTCGCAAGATCGTCCGTCAGAATTCCGCTATCGCTGTTCGCAATCCTGACATTGCGGATCCAACCATTGTGGACACCAGTGAAGTAGATTCCGTTGAAACCGCTCTCGTTGTGATGCCCAAAATCCGGATTGTCCGGGAAGACGAGCGAAATGTCCTGTATTCCTACTTCGGATAGGTGCTCCCACGATGAAAAGTAGGCCGGTAGCTCCTTGTTGATTGAGTGAAGCAGTGGGTCTGCGATTACAACGCGATCACCCTCGATCGCTTCGATACGCGTGGCTTGCCGCACAAGCGGGCGATCAGGCAACTCCCAATGCCTGCTTCCGATCTTCTCTGACGTATCTCCGTAAAGTGATTTCACCAGGGGACCATCGGGGCCTTCGCGGTTATGCCAATTGATCTGCAAGACGTCGCCAACCGTCAGGCGACTCGGATCCGAAACGATGAGCTCACGGGTAAACTGCACGCCCGAAGCAATCTCCGTGACCCTGCTGATAGGGCGATCATAGCGCTCAAGATATGTCGCGTGACGACCATCGGGAACCCGAGTCCATATAAATCCGGCGCTCCAACTGTACGGCGAGAAGAGTACCTCCAGATTGGCGTCCTTGATGCGTTCGTATTTGTCGTTTTCCTTCAAATAAATGCGAATTTCGTCGAGGGCGCCACCGTCATCGATCTGGTTCAGGGGCCGTGGCATGAAGAGCTCTGTTCCGCCCTCCCCCATACCCATGCCCGAAAGCACGATCCCGCTTCGCTCGATCCAAAGAATTTCGCTCAAAAGATAGCGACCAGAGTGCAGCTGAACACGAACAGGCCCCGTGCTAGAATGTGCAGCCTTCAGGGCAGCGAGCAGCGCGCTGCTATCGTCCTTCCGATCATCGGGGATCGCGCCGTAATCCGCGACGTCGATAACTTGTTCAATGTGAGGAATCGCCTCTAGGCCGAATTCGTAGCCAGCATATGAAAAGTCTGGCAACGGTTGTTCTGCTTGCACCGACTCATCGACAATTATTTCAGGAAAATTTTGCGCTGCGGCGGGGTTCGTCAATACAACCTGGCCTACTGCTAGCAATGATAACACTCTGACTTTGCTTGGAACAATTCGCCTAGCGATCATCACTATTCACTCCCGATATAGATCAATCAGCGACGGTATTGACCTCAGATGATACCGGTGTCAATAATGGTCGGCAGAGGGACCTATGTGACACACTCGGAATCGGGCAGGTGGCGCAATGCAGGGATGGGATGCGTAAGATTTTCGATGTTCATTTCAAATTTGCGACGAGCGCATGACGCTCGATCAGCGAATCATTCTGGCAAACGGCGGTTCGGGTGCGACACTAAGCCAACCCGAAATCCGCATTTCAGAGTGCTTACTCGAAGCTCGCGCTGCTGGAATTGCCTTGAACCGTTTTCCCGGCGTACCTCCTTCAAGCCTGATTGAAGCCTACGCCATCCAAAATCGTTCGATCCAACACTGGCCAGATCAGATCGTTGGCTGGAAGGTGGGTGGAATCCCGGAAGCCTTGCGGCAAGAGCTTGGAGCTGATTGGCTCGTGGGTCCGATTTTTTCTCAGAACGTTAGCCATTCGACGCCTGGTGTGAGCTCCCCGATGCCAATCTTTGATGGCGGGTTCGGCGCTATCGAACCTGAGCTAGTGGTGAAGCTTGGCGCAACTCGCGATCAAGACCGAGTATTTATTGGTGCCGAGATCGCTAGCAGCCCTGTCCCGGACATCAACGGGTATGGTCCGACTGCGGTAGTCTGTGACTTTGGCAACAACAACGGTCTATTGATCGGGCCAGAGGTGATGGATTGGGCGAACTACGATCAGCCTATCACGGTCTCTATTTCAGTCGATGGAGAACTAATCGGCACCCGGACGCTAGACCGATTGAGCGATCAGGCTTTGGCTGCGCGCGACTTTTGCATTGATCACGCTGCGCGAGCAGGCCGCGCTCTTTCAACCGGAACGTTCATTTCGACCGGTGCCATTACGGGCATACATGAGGCAAACGTCGGCGCGCGAAGCAGCATATCTTTTGCGGAGCTCGGTGAAATTGATCTCGAGCTGACGCGTCAGGGGCCACTCTCGTGAAGCATGGCAACGCTCACAGATATTCAGGCAAAACCCATTTGAGCCGCCGGTCGGTTTCGACCCCAATCTTAGTTATGAATTCAAGAAGGAATTGAGTGCACCAGCATGAGCATGTTTAGTCTATTTGGCCGAACGGCCATTGTAACAGGAGCAAATACCGGAATAGGCCAAGGGATCGCTGTGGCTCTCGCGCAAGCCGGTGCCGATCTGGCTCTTGTTGGGCGTAGCGCAGCGGAAGAGACCAAGGCGCTGGTCGAGGCGGAAGGTCGAAACGCGATGCTAATCGGCGCTGACCTATCCAGCATCGATCCCGTTCAAGACGTGGTCACTCGGGTCGCCGCCGAGCTGGGGAAGATAGACATTCTCGTGAATAATGCAGGTATCATTCGGCGCGACGATGCACTCGAATTTTCCGAAGAAGACTGGGATGCGGTGGTCGACACAAATCTGAAGACCCTATTTTTCCTTTGTCAGGCGGTCGGCAGGCATATGGTCGAATGGGCCAGTCAGGATAGCGACCGGGGGAAGATCATAAACATCGCTTCGATGCTGACTTTTCAAGGAGGAATTCGAGTCCCAAGCTACACAGCTTCCAAAAGTGGAGTTGGTGGTCTCACAAAACTACTTGCCAATGAATGGGCTGCGAAGGGTATCAACGTTAATGCGATCGCGCCCGGCTACATCGCGACCAACAATACAGCAGCATTGCAAGCCGACGAAACGCGCAATCGCCAAATATTGGAGCGCATTCCTGAAGGGCGCTGGGGTGAACCTTCAGACATTGGTGGAGCTGCAGTGTTTTTGGCCAGCAAGGCCGCAGACTATGTTCAGGGACACATTCTGGCTGTCGATGGCGGATGGCTGGCACGATAATCAAAATAGTCAATACAATCATAATCGATCATTTTATTACAATACCGCTGAAATAAGTATATTATTCGATCAATATGTTGGGCCTTTGGGCCCACAAGCCCAGGGAGAGGGATATGAGAAAATCTGTAACAACGAACCTTCGTTTGGCTACCTCGACGGCAGTTGTCGCGGCGATGTTGGCCGCTCCGTCAATTGCCTCGGCGCAGGACGCTAATGGCGAGGACGCGGTAACTTCGACCCAAGATGACACCGGTGCCAATGGCAACGTCATCATCGTCAGCGGTATTCGTCAATCGCTGGCCAGTGCTCTCGACGAGAAGCGCACAACAGACAATATCATCGAGGTCATTCAGGCAGAAGATATCGGTAAGCTGCCCGATCAAAACCTCGCGGAAGTACTCGAGAACGTGACGGGCGTTCAAATCACGCGTGACGCCGGTGTCGGCACCGGAGTTCAGATCCGCGGCACGAGCGCAAACCGTGTTGAAATCAACGGCGTGTCAACTGTGGGCTCTGGAACAGGCCGATCTGGCATCAGTTTTGAGGATCTTCCAGCTGCTCTGATTGCTGCCGTTGAAGTGGTCAAGGTGCCAGAAGCCAAGACGATCGAAGGCTCTGTTGGCGGAACAGTCAATCTGCGCACTTTGCGTCCTCTCGATATTAACGAACCACTTTTAGCGTTCCGCGCACAGGGTGAGCACAGCAGTCTCTCGGACACCATTACACCGCGTTTCTCTGCAACCGTCGGCAACAGCTGGGACACAGGTTCTGGAGAGTTCGGTGTCGTTATGAGCGCCAGCTACGCTGAACTGGATGTCTCGGAGTTTTTTGCACGCGTGGACCGGGACCGCACAGTGTTGCCGGGCGCCTCTGCTAGTTCGGAATCGTTTCCTTTCCTGCGCGTTCAGTTCCTGGACCAGGACATTAGCAATCAGGAATACAAGACCATTAACTGGACGGGCTCTCTTGAATGGAAACCGTCAGACAATCTCCGCTTGTACGTCGATGCTACGATCAACGATCAGGAACGGGTAGAGCAAGGCTCACGTGCTTTCTTCTCCGGCACGACTTCCAGTGCGGTTGTCAACAATACTGATAATACATCGTTCGAGACTGTCGATTTCGGCACGGTTCAGGGCCCCAATGGCCCCCTCGTGCTTGGCGAAGTACAATCTGTAACGTCGGGTGTCCTAGGAGTGGGTGTCACAGCGAACGGTACAATCGACCCGAACTTGCGTACGTCGACTACGACTGGATCACGCCAGACTGACAGTTCAGTCTTTGCCGGTGGTCTGGAATGGCAACAGGATCGATTCACAGTAAATGCCGAGATCGCTCGTTCAACTTCCAAGTCTGACTTCCCAAGCCTCGGGTTCCAAACTGACTTTATCAACCCAAACGGCCCGCAGCCATCGCTTGGACAAAGCAGCGACAACGGTGTTCCGGCGGTATTTGACCTGACTGGCGGAATTTTGCAGTGGGGCATCGCGCAAGGTCTGGCTGAAACGCCCACGACCGCACAACTGCTCGACCCTGCAAACTATCGAATTCGGCAAGTAAACCGTACTGCCAACAGCAACGACAACAGCGAAATGGCATATCGGCTTGATTTGAATTTTGACTCATATGACGTCTTGCCATTTTTCTCGTCCATTGATGCTGGCTGGCGCTACAGCGTGTCCAAGGCGGAAAACATCGACAGCAGCTTGCGGAATAACTTCACGTCCACGAGCTCTCCGTTCTTCTTCCGACCTACACTTGACCAATTGGGCGATCTCGTGGTGCCCGGCGTTAATGATTTTGATGCGGCTGGCGGCAATCGCACACTGTTCGTCCCGGACTACCTGCAGATCGACCCAAGAGCGTCCGCCAATGATCCAGACGGCGTGCTGGCCGCGGTCAATGCCGCAATCGAAGCCCAAAACAATGCAAATGGCGTAAGCCTGCCTCTGATTAGCCAACCCACAGAAACACTCTCCGCGTTTTTCGACATTGAGGAAAGTACACTCGCCGCTTACCTCCAAGGCAACTACGATACCGAATTCGCTGGAATGCCGATCCGCGGGAATGTTGGTGTTCGTTGGGTCTCAACTGAGATTGATTCAGTGGGCAACAATGTTGTTAACGGGGCTGTTGAAGGACAAATCAGGCAATCTTCGAGCTATGAGTTCTGGTTGCCTCGCTTCAGCCTGGTGGCGGAACCCGCAACCGATCTTTTGATCCGCGCGGGTGTCTCGCGTGATCTGCGCCGACCAAATTTCGACAATCTGTCGACCTCGGTCTCGTTCGGCGGAAACGCATCTACGGCTGTTGGTGTTGGCAATCCTGGCCTTCAACCCGAAACTGTCTGGTCATTTGACCTTTCTGGAGAATACTACTTCTCCGATACCGGTTTCTTTAGCCTTGGATTCTTTCATAAGCGTCGAACCAATCTCTTCGCGCAAGAGACCGAGTTCCCGGTTGAGGTCAATGGACCCAATGGCATTGAGCGTGATATCTCACCACCTTGTGAAGGTGGCGGTATCTTCAACCCATTTGCCGATAGAAACGTTTTCTCGCCGGTTCAGGGCATCGGTATCTGCGTACCTGTAGCGACAACGATCAACTCAACTGGCGTTGCCACGCAAACTGGGGTCGAGGTCGCGTTCCAATATGACCTTTCTGACTTTGAAGATACACTTGGCTTTGCCTCTGGCTTTGGCTTCATCGGCAACTTCACCTATCAAGAGGATGGAGGCAATGTTAGCAACTTCTTCAACGGAAGCGGCGGCGGTAACGCCCTCAATCTCTTGCTGGGGCGTACTGACTCTGACATGTCAACTGCAACGCTAGATGACGATGTCGTACAGCAGCTTGTTACGCTGCCCAACCTGTCTAGATATGCCTACAACGCTACGCTTTTCTACGACAAATACGGAATCAACTTCCGCGCGCGGTACAGCTGGCGTTCGTCATTCCGCAGCACCGACACTCGTCGATTTGGCCTTCCTCGCATTGTCGATAGCCGTGGCCAGCTTAACGCCAGCCTCAGCTATGAACTAACTGATCAAATCACTGTTGGCGTAGATGGCATCAATCTACTGCGTGAGCGTAACGATGAGTACTGCATCACAAATGGCAGCTTGCTCTGCCAACAGGACTTCGCAGATCGCCGGATTGTTGGCGGAGTAAGCTTCAAATTCTAGCTCAAGTCCAACAAACAAAGAATGAAAAGGGACGCCAGTTTGGCGTCCCTTTCTCGTAATGGTCGAATGTCAGTTAGTGGGACCAGATATTTCCGTTCACTCCACGTTGTTGTCGAGATTGGTCAGAACGTTACTGGCAGCGACATCAACATTCGCTGAGAGGATAGGACCAACAATTCCTGAATGCGTACCGACTGTGATCCCGACTGTTGTCGACGCTGTACTGCGCGCGCCGTCCACTCCGATGATCTGGTTATCGGCGATTGAGGCATTCGTAACTCCTTCAAGCACAATCCCTTCATAGCGGCTGTATCTGACAGGATCGTTCTGCTGGGCCACCCGTGCTCCAAGATTGCGAATGAGATTCCCAGAAACGGTCACATTGCTAGCTGATTCGACCTGGATCGCGCGCTGAACTCCGTTGAAAACGTTGTTCGATATCACGACAGGTTCAACAATGCGTTCGGCCGTTTGATTATTCGTGTCTCTGAGCGGTTGGCTAAGAGATTCAAGCGATGTCGCGCGGACAACATTGACGAAGACATTGTTTTCCATTGTGATGTTGTGTGCACCACGCTTTGAGGAAATCCCGTCGAACCCCCCGTAGAAACGGTTGCCCCGCACTACATAGTTTCCGCCAAGCGAAGCGTCATAGGGTGCAGCCGACATATAAATGCTAGCATCACGGATCCCAAAGAACGACGAATCCTCGATCAAAGCGGATCGCGCGCCCATCACAAACACCCCGCTATCGCCCCCTGCGTTGCGCCAGGTGTCATTCTCACTGTCTACCGCAGGAGCTGTATCGGCGTTGGTCAGATACGCTGTGCGGTTTGCCTCGGTGATAGGCGCGCCAACGATTGTAAGGCCAGTGATAGTGACAGCATCGACTTTTTGCCGCGGGCTCGTGCCGCCCGTCGCGCCGCGAATGGACAGGCCATCGGTCGTGCCAGCGACCGGATTGCCGGTCGTCGTGCCACCGACTGAAGTGCCTTGCGGCACAGTTCCCGAAAGATGAGCCCGGCTAATATCGAGCTCACCGCCGGTCCAAGCGATATTGACCAAACCGCTGCCACCACAATTGCCACTAAAGCTGTTGGAGGTCGCATCGAAGTCGATCAGGTCCGAGTTAACATTTGGTCCGGCGACAAAGATCGCACCGGTGGCCACGATGGCAAAGTCCTGATTCTGGATGACAACCGAAACACCATCGGGATCGTCAATGTTATATGTGCCAGCCGGGATTGTGAGTGTGTCGCCCTTGTTGGCCGCCTGCTGTAGCGAGGTCATGATCGCCGCCGTATCGTCCATCCCGTCATCGGCAATTGCCTGCCAACCAGCCGTTCCATCACACTCTCCGCCTGTTGCAGGAAAAGTGTTGGTCGGAGTCGGTGTTGGTGTAGGCGATGGCGTTGGAGTTCCCCCGCCCGCAGATGGCGGGGGCGCCGAGCTACCGCCTCCTCCACAAGCCGAAAGCGGCAGACAAACAGTAAGAAGCAGGGCAAACCGCGCATTCACAAAGCTAGAATTGTTCATGGTCCGCTTCTGATTCCATTAGGTCATCACAATTGATGTAGTCTTCAGTTTCTCGCTATCCGTTCCCACCATGACGCTGAACCGGCCAGCTTCAAGTACAAGGTCGCCGTTGGCATCGCGGAACCCGAAGTCTTCGGGAGCAAGCCGAAACTGGACTCGGCGTTCTTGCCCTGGATCCAACGCTACCTTTTCAAAGCCGCGCAAAAGTTTGACCGGCTGGGTGCGGCTGGCGATTTCGTCACGCAGATAGAGCTGAACCACTTCTTTTCCTCTGCGCGTGCCAGTGTTCCTGACGGCGACAGAGACGCTAATTGCGTCGCCTCGTTTGATCATATTAGCGCTTGCGACCGGAACGCCGGTGTCGAAGCTGGTGTAACTCAAACCATGGCCAAAGGGGTACAACGGGGTAGAATCTGAGAAGACGTAGTTGCGGAACTTACCGGTCGGCTTTTGATAATAGAACGCCGGCAACTGCCCCACATTCCGGGCAATCGTCACGGGCAATTTTCCGCTTGGATTCACATCACCGAATAGGATACCGGCGATCGCAAGTCCGCCCTCCTCTCCCGGATAGAATGCATCAAGGATAGCCGGGCATTCCGCTGCCAGAAATTGCGGAGAGAGCGGCCTTCCGTGGATCAAAACAGCAATTGTCTTCTTACCTAAGGCTAGCAAGGCCTCAGCCAGTTCGTTCTGCTCACCCAATAACTCAAGGTCGTCGCGATCACCGCGGGAATCCCCCGCGAAATAGGCTTCACGAGCCGTGGCTTCGTTGCCGCCAAGGCACATCACGATCACGTCTGCATCACCCGCAGCGGCAACTGCTTCCGCGATCAATTGGCGATTGAGTGTCGGATCTGCCTGGACACTCTCGTCCGCGGCATCGGTTTCGATCTCGTTTTGACCTTCATCACCCGCTGTAATCCGGCAACCTGGCGCGTAATCGACCTCAAAACCTGCACGCCTGCCGTAGTCGCGAAGCCCGTCCAGCACACTAACGCCCACAAAGGGCTTCGGAGAATATCCCCCCAGATGGACAGAAGCAGCATTAGGACCGACCACGAGAACTCTCTTGGTCTCGCGCTTATTAAGCGGCAGCAGGCCCGCGTCGTTCTTCAGCAATACCGCAGATTCCTCAGCCATCTTGCGTGCCAAGGCTCGGTGCTCTTTGCTGCGCGCCAGAGCCGCCGCTTTCGCCGGCTCAGCCCAGGGCTGGTCAAACAAGCCGCATTTGAATTTCGCAGCGAGCACACGTTCAGCCGCACGGCGGACATAGCTTTCCTCAAGCTTACCTTGACGAACAAGATCAGGCAGCATCAGGTAA
Source organism: Altererythrobacter ishigakiensis (assembly GCF_001663155.1). Taxonomy (NCBI): domain Bacteria; kingdom Pseudomonadati; phylum Pseudomonadota; class Alphaproteobacteria; order Sphingomonadales; family Erythrobacteraceae; genus Altererythrobacter; species Altererythrobacter ishigakiensis. The sequence goes on along the minus strand of NZ_CP015963.1, from coordinate 881,396 downwards.
ACGCCGTTATTGGCGAGCTCGAGGTCGACACCAGCCTTTAGGCCCATGATTGCCGCTTCGGCTTCATCCTTGGCAACGCCGTGGAGGCTATGAATGCGCCGGACGTCGTCCCAATCGGAAACGACATAACCGTCAAAGCCCCAATCGTCGCGCAGCAAGTCTGACAAAAGTGCCTTATCGGCATGAGCAGGTACGCCGTCGATCTCTCCATGCGATGCCATCAGGCCGACCGAGCCAGAATCTTTTATGGCAGCCCGGAATGGCGGCAGCACGACGTTATGCAACTCGACCGGGCCGATATGCGAAGGCGCGAAGTTCCGTCCACCGATGCCCTGTCCATAGCCAGCGAAGTGTTTGACGCTGGTCGCTATTCGGTCAGGAGGCAGATACTCGGCTGGTGCTCCCTGCAATCCCGCGACAATCGCTCGCGCAGAAACTGAAACGACATAGGGGTCCTCACCCCACGTTTCTTCTGACCGACCCCAACGCGGGTCTGTGCAGATGTCGATATTGGGCGAAAAGCATGCTTGCGCGCCGCGCGAACGCGCTTCCTTGGCGGTCGCCGCAAACACACGTGTGACAAGCTCAGGATTAAAGGCGCAGGCCATCGCCATCGCTTGTGGATACTGGGTCGCACCGTCTGCTAGCAGCCCCGCAAGGCATTCTTCAAAAATGAAGGCGGGGATACCGAACCGACTGCGACTGACGACCTCGCGCTGGAGTGCGAGTACCGCACGGGCATTGTCAGCCGGACCAGCTTCCAGACTTGCTGAATAGACGCCCCCGATGCCATGTCGAAAATATGGAAAGTCCGCCTCAAATGCTTTTGCGTCGGCCATAACATCCGCTGCACGCGGGCAATTGAGCTGCGCGCCAAGCTCATCAAGCGTCATCAACGCGACGAGAGCCTTTGCACGGCGTGCTGGTGAGAGCGACTTGTCGCGAAAATCATCGCCCTCACGAGCATACAAAGCACTGCTGAAGTTTCCAGCTGCAGCAAATCCCAAGCCTGCAAATCCGGCCAGCGTCGTTCGACGGTCAATTTTCATATCCGTAAGTCTCCTGCGGTGGGTTCGCGCTCTGAGCAATCTCGCAAATCATTGGTCATGCGCCCCACGTCTCAACAAAAATGTTGCCTCTAAATCCCAGTCCAAACAGTGCGTCAGCCTTCCATATCCTCGAGCTCCACGCCCCTCGTTTCATGCACAGCCGCGCGGACGAAGAAATACGAAACGATGGCGAAGAAGGCGTATCCGAAATAGGCAATCGACAGCCCGGGCCATTCGACCAGCGATGGGAAGCTGACCGAAACAATGGCATTGGCAATCCACTGCGCAAATCCGGCCACAGCAAGGCCCGAACCGCGGATCTGGTTGGGAAACATCTCTCCCAACATGACCCACATGATTGGGCCCCAACTGGCATTGAAAAATATTACGTAAAGATTGGCCGCAACCAGCGCTATGATGCCGCTATTGTCAGGCAAAACAAGCGAACCGTCGGGGCCCGCCACGCCAGTCGAGAATGCATAAGCGACCGTTGCTAGCGAAAGCGCCATCCCAATAGATCCGATTTCGAGCAGCGGCTTGCGGCCTATCCGGTCGACAAAGGCAATAGCGACCAGACAGGCGCCGATCGATAAGGAACCGGACAAAACGTTAGTCAGAAGAGCTTCGTCCTCCGTAAACCCTACGGCTTCCCAGAGCGTGGCTCCGTAATAGAAGACAACGTTGATCCCGACGAACTGCTGGAAGACGGCAAGGCCAACCCCGATCCAGACAATAGGACGTATCTTGCCGGTTGAACTCGATATCAAATCGGACAGCTTTGGGCGATGATGGTCACTTGCGAGACTTGCTTCGATTTCGCGCGTCTTGCGCTGGGCTGTTTCCGGATCGAAGAGCTGTGACAGGACGCTAATCGCTTCTGCATTGCGGCCCTTGATTACGAGAAATCTTGGACTCTCTGGGATCGTCAGCAAAGCCACAAAATAGATCAACGCAGGCAGCGCTTCGACCATGAACATCCAGCGCCAAGCCGGATATCCAAGCCAAATTTCTTCTGTCGATCCACCAGCGTAGCGAGCGAGCGCGAAATTCGCGAGAAACGACCCAGTCAGGCCAATGATGATCATAACCTGCTGGATGCTTGAAAGACGGCCACGCCACTCAGCTGGAACCACTTCCGAGATATAGACCGGCGCCATAACACTGGCCGCACCGACACCAAGTCCACCGATGATACGCCCAATGATGAACACTTCAGAAGTGTCAGCTAACCCGGTCATAATGGCGCTGACGAAAAACAGAACTGCGCCGATTAACATAACCCCGCGTCTGCCTATCACGTCAGATAGGCGACCAGCGCCGAAGGCACCGATCGCACAACCGATCAGGATCGAAGCGACATTGATCCCAAGGCCAAGACTGCCAAGATCGAACGCAGATTCAAGGCCGCGTTGCGTCCCGTTGATAACACCGGAATCATAGCCAAACATGAAGCCGCCGATCGTCGCGATCGAAACAACGACGCCGATTATGCCTAGGTTCGCCCGGGCTTCTGATGTCACCGTCAATTCCCCCCCTTGCCTTCGATGACCGGCTTTTCCGGCGCGCGCTCAATTGAGCGCAGCCACCATCCGCGATCACCTGCCAAGCCCTCAAAAATTTGAGATGACTTTATTGCTATTGAGCATTAATGATCGATTTTGAGGGGATATGCAAATGTATTTGGGCGTCGACATAGGAACATCTGGGGTAAAGGTGATCGTTGCCTCCCGGACCGGTGCCGTCGTCGCACGAAGTACAAGCGCATTAAGGGTGTCCAATCCCGTGCCAGGCTGGTCGGAGCAGGATCCGCAAGACTGGTGGCGCGCCACTTGCGCGGCCGTCATGCAATTGGACTCTGACATCCGGGCTAAGGTTGAAGCGATTGGGCTCAGCGGCCAAATGCACGGCGCGACTCTTCTTGACGGGCAGGATCGGCCATTACGCCCTGCAATCCTTTGGAATGACGGGAGGTCCACCGCGCAATGCCATGCAATCGAAAGTGCGGTTCCTGAAAGTCGCGTAATCACGGGAAATCTAGTGATGCCCGGATTTACCGCACCCAAACTGCTCTGGGTTCGCGAGCATGAACCTCAAGTCTTTGCGAATGTACGCAGCGTCCTGCTGCCTAAAGACTACGTTCGCCTCTTGATGACAGGCGACAAAGCATCAGACATGTCAGATAGCGCAGGTACGCTTTGGCTGGATGTCGAGAAACGATGCTGGTCAGACACAATGCTGAATGCAACCGGGTTGACGCAAGAACACATGCCGACTCTCTTCGAAGGGAGCACAGCCACCGGCAAGTTGCTCACCGAAATTGCCGAACAATGGGGCATGGAGCGAGTGCCAGTCGCGGCCGGAGCCGGAGATAATGCGGCTGGGGCGATCGGAGTGGGCGTCATCTCAAATGGAGACGGCCTACTCTCATTGGGTACATCCGGAGTAATATTTGTATCAACGGATAGCTTTCGCCCCAATCCGGCCAACGCCGTTCACGCCTTCTGCCACGCTTTGCCTGATACCTGGCAACAAATGAGCGTACACCTTTCGGCTGCATCATGCATCGAGTGGGCGGCGCAACAGCTAGGTATTGGAGACGTTGCTAACTTCCTTGCACTGGCTGAGGAGGCCGGTGCCGGGTCTGGTCCAGAACTGTTCTTGCCCTTTTTGAGCGGCGAGCGAACCCCGCACAATGACCCACATCTCCGCGCAGGATGGCTCGAATGCGACAATCTTACAAGGCCCGAGCGCCTGGCTTGTGCTGTGCTCGAAGGAGTTGCTTTTGCGCATGCAGACGGGCTGGCGGTCTTGCGCGAGGCTGGAACCAGAGTTGAACGGCTTTCGGTCATCGGAGGGGGCTCACGTTCGCGTTTTTGGGGCCGCATACTCGCGTCGGCGCTCAATGTCCGGCTCGACTATCTGGAAGGAGGCGACGTCGGGCCAGCAATGGGTGCAGCCCACCTGGCTCGAATGGCCGCAACTTCAGAAGCGCCTGCGGATGTCTGCAAACGTCCAGAAATTCGCGAAACCATCGATCCTGACCCAGAGCTTGTCGAACTTCTGACCCCCAAGCTCACTCAATACCGCCAATCCATCGACCTTCTCAAATCACGCTGAAAGTTCTTGCCATGTCTGCCGACTACTTTTCTCAATTCGATACCATCCGCTTTGACCCAAGCGCGAGCTCGGACCTCGCTTACCGCGTATATGACAAGGATCGGCTGGTCATGGGCAAGCGGATGGAAGACCACCTGCGGTTTGCCGTTTGCTTCTGGCATACATTTTGTTGGCCCGGAAGCGATGTCTTCGGCGCCGGCACATTCGACAGGCCCTGGCTTTCCGGAGCCAATGATGGCACGGCCGCGCGGGCCAAACGCGAAGCTGCACTTGCTTTCGTCGAAAAGCTCGACCTACCTTTCTACTGTTTCCACGATGTCGATGTCATGGCTGATGCGGGCGATGCGAAAGGCTTCCGTGCAAGCTTTGCCGAAGCTGTCGAGCATCTGGGAGAGCTTCAGGAAAGGCACGGTCGCAAGCTGCTATGGGGCACAGCCAATCTCTTCAGCCATCCGCGCTACATGGCAGGGGCTGCGACCAATCCCGATCCAGAGGTCTACGCTTGGGCGGCTATGCAGGTACGCGATGCGCTCGATGCCACTCACCGATTGGGCGGCGAAAATTATGTTCTGTGGGGAGGCCGCGAAGGCTACGACACCATCCTCAACACCGAAATTGGCATCGAACAGGACAATTTCGGTCGCTTCCTTTCGCTGGTAGTCGATCACAAGCATCGCATTGGCTTCAAGGGCACGATCCTGATCGAGCCTAAACCGCATGAGCCAACCAAGCATCAGTACGATTTCGACACGCAAACCGTCTACGCCTTCCTGGCCCGCTACGGTCTAGAGAAAGAGGTGAGAGTTAACATCGAGGCGAACCACGCCACTCTCGGCGGGCACTCCTTTGAGCACGAATTGGCTATGGCCCGCGCGCTCGGAATCTTTGGCTCTGTCGACGCCAATCGCGGTGATCCGCAGAATGGGTGGGATACTGATCAATTCCCGAATTCGACCGAAGAATGGACACTCGCGATGCTTGAGTTTCTTCGTGCTGGAGGGTTTACCACCGGTGGCTTCAATTTCGATGCAAAGGTCCGTCGTCAGTCGATCGATACAGCTGACCTTTTCCACGGGCACATCGGCGGCGTCGATACGATCGCGCAAGGACTGCTGAACGCCGCGGCAATTATCGAAAATGGCGAGCTCGAGCGTTTTCGTGCTGAGCGGTATTCCGGCTGGCAAGGAGCGTTAGGCAAAGCAATTCATGCAGAAGGCGCTACTCTTGCCAGCGTCGCTGAGCATGCGATCGCTGCCAACCACGCCCCTGACCCTAGATCGGGACAACAAGAATGGTGCGAGAACATTGTAAATCGGGCGCGATGCTCGAGCTGAATTCCGGCGACTATCGCGTTGTTATTGATCCTGAACGGGGTGGCTCGCTTGCTGCATTCGAATGGGCGGGGCATGCGATTCTTCGTGCCTCAAAGCCTGGTACAATGTCCGAAACAGCATGTTTCCCGATTGTGCCGTTCTCAAACCGGATCGAAGCTGGCCAATTCGAAATGGACGGGAACACCTTCCAGCTTGCTCCGAACGCGCCATCCCTTGATGGCAACAATCCTATCCATGGCTTTGGCTGGCTAAGCGCGTGGGAAGTTGTCGACGCTGATGCGACGCGTGTTGTCATCCAGCACACTCATGACGCCAGCGAGTGGCCATGGCGGTATCGCGCGCGACAATACATCTTGCTCGGAGAGAATGGCTTGCTTCTTCAGCTCGAAGTTACCAATCTTGACGAGACAGTGATGCCGGCGGGCCTGGGTTTCCATCCCTACTTTCCGCGCCGGGCCGAGGCTCTCTATCATGGCCTGCATCTGGGCGAGTGGTCTGTCGATAATGGCTGTTTGCCGACCCGCTTGGTTGAGCTGTCAGAGCCCGCGGATTGGTGGAAAGGCGCGCCGGTTGGCTCGCGCAGTGTCGATACGGTCTATACTGGCCGACATGGACCGCTTACGCTGATCTGGCCCGATATTGCCGCGAAGGCGACCATTAAGCCGTCAGAAAACTTGCCGTTCACCGTCGTCTATTCGCCACACGGGCGGGATTTCTTTTGCGTCGAACCCGTAAGTCATGAAACCGATGCGATTAATATGAAGCCTGGCGGAATGGCGGCGTTGGCTCCGCGCGAAACCATGCAGGCATGGATGCATATCGAGATCGAGTCCGCTGACTGATCCCCTGCTAGCAGATGGGAAGCATGGCTGGATCGAAATCCTCGATCCGCGATGGCTTGTATCCATAGCGGACCGCTTTAGCTTTGAACGGTGATGTCGCATCGATAGGCCGCACATAGAGCAGCGCCTCGCCGTCTACCCCGCCATAGCCGATCGATGCGCCAATGGTTGCAGACGTGAGCAAGACATTGCCATCAGAGTTCAAGCACGCTTCCACTATCGCAGTCTGCGGTTGCTGCCCGCGCGGCCAGATACGTGCGACTAGGTCGCGCTCCGGGATACGGCCCATATCGCCGCTCTCTTCGATCCAATTCTCTAGCCGGGCTGACAGCCGGTGTTTGATAGCTGCAAAGCCCGGACTATCAGCGACATTGCGCACCTCATCGGGATCGGCCTCGGTATCGAACAGGAATTCGCGAGGCGCAACGTCCGCGAGATAAGAAGCCTGCAACGGCGATAGATCGCCTTCTGTATGAAGACGCCGCATCTCCCGCATAATCGGATTGACGTTCTGATAGCTGAGAGAGGGGATCACCGGCTCATCACTGAAATAGCGGATATAGTGCCACCTCTCCTCACGCGCGCCGCGAAAGCGCTGTGGCACTTCGTCGAACCGGTCGCCCGCCATGAAGATTGCATCGGGTGCCGGATCATCGAACAGGCGACGTCCTTGAATATACTCTGGAATAGTTCCGCCTGCCCAATCCAAGATGGTCGGCGCAAGATCGATAAGACTGACGAGATCGCCGCGATTGGTCCCAGCCCCAAACCCATCGGGAAATCGTACCAACAAGGGAACATGTGTCCCGCTGTCGAAGATCGTGCGTTTGTGTCGCGGCAAGCCGTCACCGTGATCAGTAGTAAAGATGATGATGCTGTCCTCGAAACGTCCTTCCGCCTCGAGCCGGGTCAATAGTTCGCCCACTTGTCGGTCCAACAATCGGATATTGTCGTAGAACCGCGCAAGATTGGCCCGTACAACCGGCGTATCCGGCCAGTAGGGAGGAATGCGTAAAGCGGCCGGATCAGTGGGAGGGAAGTCTTTAGCCGCGTCGATCTCCGCATTCAGCGCAAGACGGCGCGGCACAATGGGATGTAGGGCAGGGTCGGTGTCGGGTGCCCAGATGCGCCCTTCATGCGTGACTTCGAAATTGAGCATCGCGAAGAATGGCTGGTCCTCTTTGCGCGAATTCCAATCCGCTCCTTTTTCGTTCTCGTCCCACACGGTGAAGACTTCGCCAAACTGGTAGTCGGTCTTGAAGTCATTCACAGTAAAGTATCCTGCGGCACGCAGCAGTTCGGGAAATGCCTTCACCTCTGGCGGAGGAACAGCGCGATAGGGCGCACCCTCGCCCATGTTCTCACCGTAACTCGCGGTTCGCATATTATGCGCACCGAGCGTAGTTTGGTGCACCCCAGTAATCAGCGCAGCTCTTGATGGCGCGCAGACACCAGCTGTGGTGAACGCTCGCGTGAATACAACACTTTGCGATGCGAGACGGTCCAGGTTGGGAGTGACCGCGGCTCGATCCCCCATGAACCCCAAACGTGGCCCGAGATCCTCCGCGGTGACAAGAATTATGTTGGGCTGAACGGACGTTCGCAATTCATGATTGCGAGGCCCAAAATCGGAATGAGTACACGCCTGTACCAAGGCAACAAATGCAATGAGTAGGACGGTTCGCATAGTCGACAAACTAGCAAAGGCTCAAGCAAAAGCCAGCTCTTGTGATCAATCTTGAGCAAGAGCAATCAAACCGCGTTTGTAGCGCTCAACCAAGCCTGAGTGCGCTAGTGTCGGCTAACATGCTCTCGTACAATTCACTCTGTGTTCTCTGGCCTTCGTTGCCAATAAGAGCATTGCTCTGGCAAAGTCAGCAATAATGCTTGCCTCTAGTTTGAACGCATAACTGGTCCGTTGTCGCCAACAAGATACATGCGGCGCCAATCAGAACCTTCCGGCTTCTCTGCAATGATCATTCGTGCGTCGGGATGGGCATTGCGAATGAAAGCGCTGGCGGCAGAACCTGGGCTGTCGAGATTGCTGAGCGAGGCTGGCCTGTCGGGCGCTTCTCTATTAGGCGGGGCGTCTGAGCCTTTGAACTCAAGCAACAGTTTGCCTGGTCCAAAACTCATTCCGCTATCGCGGCTTTCCCACCAACGCACTTGGGTAATGTCGCTATCCGGTTTTATCCCACTCAGGAGAAAACTCACATTCTGGCCATCGACCACATAGTCACCTCGGCCAATTGGCAGTCCGCTTTTGAATTCGCCCACCCATGCTTGACCATTCCAGCGGAAATAGCTGGCTTGTTTGGGGCCGCCAATCTGCCAGCCGATATCCTCGCCGATATAGGCGTTGATATGCGGCGTGCCTTCTGCGTCCACCCGCGTGATGCCGTTGAACGTCCACAAGTCGCCAGTATCAACCGCCAGCGCTTTATGATCGGCGACCTCTTTGGTGATGGGAAGGGTCAACTCTTCGCCCTTAACATTCTTCCAGCGATCTTCCTCGGTATCAAAGCTAACGAAGTAGAGGTTCTTGCGCTCGGTTGAATGCCCGCCGCGATTGTTGCGCGGAGCGCCTTGGTCCCAGCAGTAGTGGTAATCAATGCCCAGTACTATTTCGTCACCTCGCCCTTTGGAGACGCTAGCATACCAGCTGTCTGTTCCCATGCCGTCATCTCGGCGTTTGGTTTTCAGGAACGAAACCGGTTCGGCAAAGGTTAGGCCGTCATCTGTCGATTTTTGATAGACCCAGTTGCTGCGATGGGCTCCGTGGCGATAGAACAGGTAGATATCGCCATTATCCATCTTGATAGCCTGGTTGTACGTGCCAAAAGGCGAGACGTTGTTGAGGTCTCTCCAACTGGTAATGTCATAAGGATTTTGGGAGACGGCATGGCGATTTTCGCCTGAGTGAGCATCGCCGATGGGGTTCGCACCGTGCAGATCCGTCACTCCACCGTGCCCGCCGTAGAAAATGTGGATGTAACCTGCATCATCAATGATCATGGTGGGCTTGCCATGGCTGTCAATCTTCTTCGCCGGGTCTTTGCCCAAGATGCTAGTGCCAGCCTTGAAGGGGCCAATCCACTCATGCGTCTCGTGGTTATAGGCGGCAACATAAGGATCTTCATTGGGTCCTTGATAAGAGACATAAGTGACCCCGTTGAGGAACTCGCCTGCAGGATGCTGGACAACCGCCACCCCTTCGCCAAACCCATTGTCGGCAAAGTAGGGAGTGGGCTTCTTGTTTTGGGGGGTGAAAGTTGCGCACGATGCCAAGAACAAGAGCATCCCGCCAAAAGCTGCATTGCGGAACTTGGTCATATCGATTTCCCTCCCTGTTGTGATCGGCTTGCCGCCACACATCAATATCCAACTGTATGTCTTACCGCAGCCGAGTTAATACACGAAGCTCACCGTGCGCTTGGCCAGGTGCCTGGCCTCATACGCTACTCTCAACCTAGGTCACGATACGGCAGCAAGTAATCGCATAGGTTTGCCGAGAGTGTTGTTGGCCCAACTCAAGAGATTCCGTGCAATCGAAGCTGACCACTATCCTTGCCAAGCCACAGAGCTTCAAGGGAAGCAGGAAAAATAGCTGGCATGACAAGCTTGGCTGAATTCCCAGTTCGACCGCCCCTGCTCAATGTGTTCACGCGCGTCTCTGAATGCTTCGACATAATGATTTGCAAGACGAGAGCGCTCGTTCTGGAAGCATTGAACGGTGTCGTGAACGTCACCCGTGATCTCGAATGTCTCATTGGTATGATGCAGCTCAATTCTGACCCCATCATTTAGTTCTGCTTTGGATGTCTTGAGTCCGTGACCCTGAGACCAGTCTGTCTCGATCGTAACTGAACCAGCCCAATCTCCTGACAGTTTGAAAGTTTGGCGCGATCTGATCTCAGCCCAATTGCGCTCTGAGGGAATGTGCTGTCCGGTAACTCTTTTCAGTTGCGCTCCAGGAAAAGCCGCCAGCACAATGGAAATGGCGTTTATTCCGCCGTCCGCCCAGGCATTGATCAATGAGGCCTGCGCAGCAGGGTTCTCTTCGTAGGGATCACAAAGCAATGTTTGCCAATGCACTGTGACTGGGGTCCGGCTCGATGCCTTGACCTGCTGGAAATACTTCCGCGCTGCAATCACTTCGGACCCATACTGGGCGTGAAGCAAGGAAAAGACAGGGGTCCCACGCGCGCAAGCTTCATCGCGCAGCAGACCGAACTCAGCAGAATTCAATGTAACCGGCTTTTCAATTAGAAGAGGTCGGCCCGCATCTAACGCGAGTTTGGTAACTTCGAAATGTTTCGAGCTGGGCACGGCTACCAGAAAGGCGTCGAGTTGAGCCAACTTTGCCATGTCGCGAAAGTCAGCAAAGAAGGGCACATCTTTGATGTCGTCGGGTAGAATGGGATTGCCCACATCGCACACTGCGGCAATCTCGATACCTGATGGATCCGAGGCTTCCAGATACGCCGACAAAATTCGCCCCGCACCTATCACACCTAGCTTCATCTATGGACGCCCGCCTATTTGTTGGATGGGATATTGATCGATCCAAATATGACCGGATGGTGTGGTCAGAGCAAGTAGACAGGTGACGTCAAAAACTTAGATCGGATTGCCATGCGAAAATTCTGGTCTCTCTATCTCCCGTCAGATAAGCGCGGACTCACTCTAGTATCCAGGGAGTTTGTAATACGTACCCTCACACTGATGAGTGCATTCTTTGCAATGTTCACTTCGCCAGACTCCGTATCGGCGCTGACCGAAGACGGGCCCGTTTACGCAAATTACGAATGCCGAGGCTCGCTTGGCTATTCCAGCGATTTTAACGGAAGGAAGACATTTCTCTGGCGTCCGCAATGGCTCGAGGCAATCGCATCCGACCCGGAACAACGGAAAGCACGACTTGCGCAAGCCGAAGAGGCTTTGCATCGTGGGCCCTATTCTGTGACCGACAAAGGCAAGAACGTTCCAGGTGCCTCATCGAATGACTACGCTTCTATCGGGCCATATTGGTGGCCCAACCCCGACCAGGCAGACGGGTTACCCTATATTCGGCGCGATGGTGTCGTGAATCCCGAGCGCAACGGACCTGATTTCGACAAGGGCCGCTTGAGCCAGTTAGGTGCCGATTTGGAAGCACTGGCGCTTGGCTATTTCCTTACGGAGGATGCTCGCTATGCCACGCGCGCGGCAATGCTTGTGGACATCTGGTTTCTTGACCCGGACACGCGAATGTCGCCCAACATGGATTTCGCTCAGGGTGTTCCAGGGCGAGTAAATGGACGTGGCGAAGGTATAATCGAAGCATCCGATTTTTCGACCGTCATCGAGAGCGTAGGCTTAATCCTGCCATCAGGAGCCCTTTCTTCATCGCAGCATGCCAACCTCCAAGACTGGTATGCACAATTCGTTTCGTGGCTTCAGACGAGCGAAAATGGCAAGGCATCAAGGAACAAGACCAACAATCACGCTATCTTCTATGACTTCTATCTTTCTCACTTCGCGCTTTTCGCGGGAAACGAGGAACTCGCAAGGAATGTCTCGAGTGATTTTCTCAACAAGCGCCTCGCGCAGCAAATGGATCAAGACGGACGTTTCACGTCTGAACTCAATCGCACGCGGAGCTGGCACTATTCGAATTACGTCTTGGCGGGGGCCGGCAGGCTGGCGACTATCGCCGAGTGTGTGGATCATAACTTGTGGGCTGAACAGCTGGATGACGGGCGAGGACTCGAAAAGGGAATAGGCTTTTTAGGGCGATATTCTGGCCGGTTGGAAGAATGGCCCTATCCTGATCGAGATCACGCGGCAAAAAACTATGATCGGATGAAACACACACATCAGCAAGTCGAGGCACTTTTTGCGCGCGACCTAGGCTTTGTAGCAAACACAGAATTGCCTTGAAGGATTGAAGTGCAAACGGGAGTTCTTGAAAAGGAACCTGACCGCATGACTGCACTGGTCCGAGAGGAATTGGTCACGGCCGCTCTCTACGTCTCCGATAGAGTGGACCAGTGTGATGGCATAATTTCCTACCCCTTACAGCATATTCCATTGGACTTGCTCGGCAAAGGAAGCATTGGTGTCTGTACTGAATCGCAGCCCTAGAAGCGGTCGGTGCCCCATCGCGTAGCGCGAACGGGGCCTTGGGTGGTGGGAGCAGCGTGTCGCTGCTCCGAACAAGGGGAACCACCCATGACTACAAGGACCAAGAGCGAATCTCAGGGCAAAGCAGACAACGACCCAGCGGGTCACCCCGGCAGCAAGATCGGCAAGGTTGTCGACTGCTCCACCAGGAATGCTCCGCGAAGTTCGCCCGGTTCAAAACCCACGGCACGATCGTCTTGATAGCTTTGAGAGATCACTTTCGAGAGCGCAGGATCGATGTTCGATCCGTGGCATGCCGAGCAGGGTTTCTCCTGCATGGGAATGGCCCTGAGGTAGACCAACCGGCCGTCAACTGTGCCGTGCACGGATCGAGGGAAACCATCTTGCATCGGTGATGCTTCTAGCTCGCTGTACAGCGGCTCAAGGTCTGGCAGTATCCCGTTGCCTGCATTGCGGTTGCGACGCGCGATGCGACTTACTCTGAAGCCGCTGTTTTCTGAAAGGCGCTCCCCGATTGCGGGTGCCGCCGACTGGCAAACGCCGATCGCCCCCACGGGGCCAACCTCGCTGAGAGCATTGGAAAGCTCTCTCTGGAGTTCGGATTGAAATCGAGCAGTCAACTTTTCAGATTGGAGCAGGAATTCGGCTTCCTCCGCCACACTCCTGTCACCTTGCGAACAAGCGCCCACCGCGCATGCTGCTACAAAAAGGAGAAGGGTTCGATATCTATCTGGGTTCATGCTCGCCTCCTTGGCTTATGCCTTCAGCCAGAACCGAATGATCATAGCCACGATACCGAGCAAAGTGACGCTCGCTAGCCAAATTCCGGCCATCCACGCGAGCCGTTTCCAAAGCGGTTGCTGGGGTTCAGGTGGTGCGAGCATCAGTGATATCCCTCGTCGGCCACTTTACCCCTGAACACCCAATACGCCCAAGCGGTATATCCGATGATGAGCGGCATGGTGAGCGCCACACCAACCAGCATGAATATCTGGCTTTTTTCGGGTGCGGCAGCATCCCAGATCGTTACCCCAGGAGGCACGACGTAAGGCCACATTGTCACACCGAGCCCGGCCATTCCGAAGAAGAAGAGCGCAATTGCGAGCCAGAACGGTTTGCTTTTGCGTTCCTTCCTGATCGCCTGAATCATCGAGAGAGCGATTATCCCGGTCAGAATAGGCACAGGCGCTGCGAAATATATCTCCGGCGCGGTTAGCCAGCGATCAGCGTATTCGGCGTTCAGGAAGATGTTGTAGAGGCTGACCGCTCCCATCAGGACGATTGTCGCGATGGCCGCCCGCAATGCCAGATAACGCGCGTGCCTCTGGACCCCGCCATCCAGCTTCCAGATCAGCCACGTGCTGCCAAGCAACGCGTAGCCTGCGACAACGCCCAATCCGCAAAGCAAAGTGTAAGGCGTGAGCCAGTCGAACCAGCTGCCTGCGTAACTGCGATCAGCTACCTCGATGCCCTGTAGAAGAGCGCCGAGCGTCATGCCTTGAGACATGGCCGCTACAAGCGAACCACCAAAGAACGCTGCATCCCAGAAAGCCCGATGATTGGGATCGCGCCAGCGATATTCGAATGCGACACCCCGAAACACAAGGCCCAGCAGCATGGCAATGATCAGTGGATAGGTGGCGGGAAGAATTACCGCGTAGGCCAACGGGAAGGCGGCAAACAATCCACCGCCGCCGAGCACAAGCCATGTTTCGTTTCCATCCCAAACCGGAGCGATCGAATTCATGGCCCGGTCGCGTCCCTTACCCAAACGTAAGGTCGGGAAGAGAATGCCGATACCCAGATCAAACCCGTCCATCACGACATAAGCAAAGACGGCAAAAGCGATGATAAACGCCCAGATTACAGTGAGGTCCATCAGGCTGGCTCCTTCGTCGTTGGAAGTGGCTCTTCACCAATCGGGTTCTGAGTCGGGCCCGGCGTGATACCAGCAGTTCGGATGGGGCCAGTATCACCGCGTTTTGCACCAACCTCATCAGTTTGGGGCGGCTTGCCCATCAGGCGCAGGATGTACCAAACACCGATCCCGAAGACTGTGAAATAGACAATAATGAAGGCAAGCAGAGAAGCTGCGACTGCGGGCGCATCGAGTGGACTTGCCGCATCGGCTGTGCGCAACAGACCGTAGATCACATAGGGCTGTCGGCCGACCTCGGTCGTAATCCAACCCGCGAGTACTGCCACAAATCCGCTCGGCGCCATTAGGATCGCTGCGCGGTGTAGCCAAGGAGCGTCATACAGGCGCTTGCGGGCTCGAGCGTAAAGGCTCCAAAGACCGATACCGAGCATCGCAAAGCCAATCCCGACCATGATGCGAAAGGACCAGAAAACCATGCCCACCGGCGGCTCTTCATCATCCGCGATGGTGTCGAGACCGTCCATCGGTGCATTTAGATCGTGCTTGAGGATGAGCGATGACAGCTTCGGAATCTCGATCGCATAGCGCACCGTTTTGCTCTCGCTGTCCGGAACGCCGAACAATATCAGCGGCGCGCCATCGGGGTGGCTTTCGAAATGCCCCTCCATCGCCATGACCTTGGCGGGTTGATGCTCGAGAGTGTTCAGGCCATGCATGTCACCCGCGAAGATTTGCAGTGGCGTGACGAGTGCAGCCATCCACATCGCCATCGAGAACATTTTGCGCGCATGCGGGTTGGCTTTGTCTTTCAGAAGGTGCCACGCTCCCACACCGCCGACAACGAAGGCCGTGGTGAGATAGGCTGCCATTACCGTGTGCACGAGGCGATACGGAAAGCTGGGGTTGAAGACGATGTCCCACCAGCTATCGCCGGGGAGGAACTGGCCGTTCTCGCCCATGACATGGCCCACGGGCGTCTGCATCCAGCTATTCACCGAGAGGATCCAGAAGGCCGAAACGAAGGTTCCAAGCGCGACCATAAGTGTCGCGGTGAAATGCAGCTTCTTCCCAACCTTGTTCATGCCGAACAGCATGACACCGAGGAAACCAGCCTCAAGGAAGAAGGCTGTCAGCACTTCATACGCCATGAGCGGCCCGATGACTGGCCCGGCTACGTCTGAGAACACAGACCAGTTCGTGCCAAACTGATAACTCATCACGATGCCCGAAACGACGCCCATCGCAAACGCAATGGCGAAGATTTTGAGCCAGTACTTGAACAGATCGAGATAGACCTGCTTGCCGGTCTTCAGCCACAGCCCTTCAAGAACAGCGAGGTAACTCGCGAGCCCGATCGAGAAGGCAGGGAAGAAGAAGTGGAAGCTGACCGTGAAGGCGAATTGGACGCGCGCCAGCAGTAGGGCGTCGAGCTGGTCAAACATGGTGGAAACCGTGATCCCTCAGTTGTGAAAGTTTCGCAGCAAAAGACTAAGGGCGCGTCCGCTTGACAGCGAATGCGCCCCGCGACCCTCAGGCGACTTTCGTCGTCCGTAGATATGGTTTGATGGTGGTGAAACCCTGGGGGAACATTGTCTTCGCGTCATCATCATTGATCGAAGGCGGGATGATCACATCATCGCCGGGCCGCCAGTCGGCAGGCGTGGCAATAGTGCAGCGGTCCGATAGCTGGAGACTGTCGATCACCCGCAGGATCTCGTCAAAATTGCGACCAACGCTCATAGGATAGGTCATCACCAGGCGGATCTTGTTGGCCGGATCGATGATGAAGACCGACCGGACCGCCGCGGTTTCACTCTGGTCGGGGTGGATCATGTCGTAGAGCTTGGCGATCTTGAGGTCGGGATCCGCAACGATGGGAAAGTCGAGAGTGACACCTTGCGTTTCATCGACATCTTTGACCCATTCGAGGTGCTCTTCGACCGTGTCGGTCGAGAGACCGAGCGGCTTGACATTGCGCGCCTCGAACTCCGCGGCGAGCTTTGCGGTCATGCCCATTTCGGTGGTGCACACTGGAGTAAAGTCCGCCGGATGGCTGAAGAAGAAGACCCAGCTGTCACCCGACCATTCGTGGAGATCAATCTCACCCTTGGTCGTGGCAACGGTGAAGTTGGGGGCGGTGTCGCCGATGTGAAGAGACATAGGGATTTCCTTTCTTGAGAGTGTGATAATTGGGATCAGTTGCGACCGTGGTGCCCGCTGCCGCGTCCCTGTCCCATCTGACCACCGCGCGAAACGCAGCGCTGGAATGCGGGTAGATGACGTTCGCGCGAAGCCCATTGCAGTCGACCGAGGATTTCGCGGACGTCGTCGTCACGAACGGTCGGGAGAAGGCGGTCGTAGAGTGCGATGTTTTCGATCTCTGCGGTGACGCCTTGCTCACACGCTGCAATCAGGGTCGCTGGCGCTTCTATCTTGCCGAGATACGGGTTGGTTGCATCATAGCTTATGCCAAGACGATCCAATTCGGCTTTCGCCCGGCTCGCGTGGCGACGCTCCGCTTCGATGATATTGATGAAAGGCCGAGCCTCGCCATACTTCTCTATGACGGCGGCATAGGTGGCCTCGGCACGATACTCATCGTCAAGGGCCTGCAACAAGGCCGCACCGTCAATGCCTGGCGGGTCCGCTGCGATGGCGTTCGTGCACCCACCGCCAAGCATGAGCGCACCCAGTGTGAGAAGAGATTTCCAACAGGCCATTGAGACCTCCTTTCTTGAAGGAAGGTCTAACAGCGGCGGCTAGAGACTGCAATTACAATTTATCACTTAATGTAATCGATATTCTGAATTCAGTATCGAATATGCGAAAATGGACCTATTCCGTCCCCAAAGACGGCGAGGGACCCATTCAATATCAAAAATAATGTAAATGTGTTTGCTTGATGGCTCTCGAGGTGGCGCGCTTTTCCGGCGTCTTTGTACCTTGCCGCGATCTAGTTCGCGGTGGCACGAAGCATCCACGCGGTTTTTTCGTGCAGGGTGAGCCTTGGCGCGACCACGTCGGATGTTGCCTCATCGCCGATTTCCTCGGCTACCCGGAGCACTTCACGTGCGGTTTTCGCCACCTGCTCATGACCTTTGGCAAGATTGGTCACCATCTCCTGCCAATTCGGACTTCCGGCCTCCTCTTTGATCGATGAGAGACCGCTCATCTCGGAGTATGATGAGGGCGCATAGTGCCCAAGCGCACGGATGCGTTCTGCCAATTCGTCAACGGCCGTCCACATCTCGGTGTATTGCTCCATGAATTGAAGGTGCAATTGTTGGAAATGCGGCCCTTCCACGTTCCAGTGATAGCCATGGGTCTTGAGATAAAGCGTGTACGTATCCGCGAGCAGCTTCTTCAGCGCGTTCGATGACTTCTCGCGTGCTGCGTGATCGATCCCGATGTCGATATCCATAGATAGGTCCTTTCCTTCTTCACTGTCTCGCTATGGGCACGCGCTCGCGCACCAGATCAATCGATCTAAGCATTTCGATCCTCCCCCAAGGATTGTGCTTTCCGCCAACGATAAAAGGTCTTCTCCGAGATGCCAATTTCGCGGCAACTCTCGCAAACTCCCCTGCCGCTCTCGATCAGCGCTTCGATGCGGCGGCATTTCTCGTCTTTGTTTGTGATCTCGGGCATCAGATCAGACCTCGGGCGAGATAGTGATCGTGTGGTTCTGGAGGGGTTCCGTCATCCAAGACCAGCTTCTCGAAAGCTTTCGACTGCGAAAGGAATACCTCTCCGTTGAGCTCTTCGATGAAATGGGAGCGCTTCAGGCGATCCATCACTGGCCCTTTGACCTCAGACAAATGCAGACCAATCTTGCCATCGCCAAGCCGGTGATTGATTGCTTCGAGGCTTTCGAGACCAGATGCGTCGATCTCGTTCACAGCGCTGCACATGAGGATCACGTGGCGCACGGCTGGACGATCGGCGACTTCTTCCAGCACATATTCTTCGAGCCAGCGCGCGTTGAGATAGGTCAGCGCCTCGTCGATCCGGATCGACAGGATGTGCGGAACCGTGATGACCTTGTGCCGCTCGACATTGCGAAAGTGTTCCGTTTCCGGGACGCGTCCAACGATGGCAGCGTGTGGGCGGCTTGCACGCCAAAGGTAAAGGAGCAGGCCCACCGCGACGCCTGTTATCACGCCCATCTCCACGCCCGCCAGCAGGGTAATCCCGATGGTCGCAACATGCGCCGCGAAGTCAGCCTTTGAGTAGCGCCAGAGCCGTCCCGGCGTCTTCATATCCACGAGACTCAGGACCGCAACGATGATGGTCGCGGCGAGCGTGGCGATAGGCAGATTGAAAAGGAGCGGGGTCAGAAACAGCGTCGCGAGCGCAATCCCGACGGCGGTGTAGGCTCCGGCGGCGGGTGTTTGCGCCCCGGCATCGAAGTTCACCGCCGAGCGAGCAAATCCGCCTGTAACGGGGTAACCGCCTGAGAACGCACTGGCGACGTTAGCCGCGCCTAGACCGATAAGTTCCTGGTCCGGCGAAATGCGCTGGCGCCGTTTGGCTGCAAGCGTCTGCGCGACCGATACGCTTTCCACAAAGCCGATAATCGAGATGAGCAGAGCAGGAACCCATAGCTTCTCGATCAGAGAAAGGTCGGTGCTCGGCAGCGCAAAGGGCGGCAGGCCCTGGGGTATCGCGCCAACCAAGCTGACGCCTTTCTCGCCAAGATCGAGCGCGAGGACTGCCAATATCGTGAGTGCGACCGCGACCACTGGTCCTGCTTTCGCAGTCATGTCTGCTGCACGCTTTGGAAGTCCGATGCGCTGCAAGGCAGGCTTTGCGCCTTTCCGCACCCAGAACAGGAAAAGCGTCGCCGGGATACCGATAGCGAGTGTCCAGACATTGGTGTCGCCAATCGAGACGGCGAGCGATCCGAGCATATTGGGCCAATTGTCGCCGCCCGCCTGAATACCGAGAATGTGCTTCAACTGGCTGGTGGCAATGAGAATCCCCGATGCTGTTATAAAGCCACTGATGACAGGGTGAGAGAGCAGATTGGCGAGGAAGCCGGCGCGCAAAAAACCCAGAATGGCCAACATCACGCCTGAAAGCATCGCCAGTGTTATTGCAGCTTCGAGATATTCCGCCGTGCCTTGCGCCGCGACCGCTCCTGCAGCCGACGCCGTCATCAGCGAGATTACCGCGACTGGACCCACCGCGAGCGTCCGACTTGTTCCGAAGATCGCATAGAGAACGAGCGGCAGGATCGAGGCATACAGGCCGACAACCGGCGGGAGCCCGGCAAGCAGCGCATAGGCAAGGCTCTGCGGGATCAGCATGATAGTGACGATGACCGCCGCCATCAGATCGTCCGTCAGGACGTTGCGATTGTAGGTCCGCCCCCACTCAAGGATCGGAAGATAGCGCGAAAGCATCTCTGGAGGCCCCTTATCCGTCGCCCTACTGGGCGATCAGGCCGCCCGGACCGGCCAGCCATTCACGTCCCTTGAGCATCCCGTTCCAGTAAATCCAGGGAAGCGCGTCAGCCTTCAGCATCCAAGACAAACGCTGCGGCTTGGTCCCATCGATCAGCCAAGTCGGGAAACTCGGTGCGAGCTTGCCGCCATAGGCAAACTCGGCGAGCACGATCTTGCCGCGTTCGACCGTTAGAGGGCACGAACCGTAGCCATCATAACCCGCCTTCGGGCCATGACCGTCGAGCTGTTGCAGCACGTTGACTGCTACAACGGGCGCTTGTTTGCGCGCCGCCGCTGCAGTTTTCGCATTGGGCATCGAACCCGCATCGCCCAGCCCGAACACGTTATCGTAGCGGTTGTGGCGCAAGGTATGCTGATCGACATCGGTGAAGCCACTCTCTGCAGCCAGTGGACTGTCGGCCAGGAATTTTGGCGCGACTTGTGGCGGCACAACGTGCAGCATGTCGAACTCGCGGGTGACCTCGCCGTCTTCGGTTTTGAAAACGGCTTTCTGCGCGGGGCCATCGACCGATACTAGCGTGTGGCCAAGGCTCAAGTTGACGCTGTACTTCTCGATATAGCTCATCAGTGCGGGAACGTAATCGGCTACGCCGAACAACACTGCACCAGCATTGCAGAACTCGACGTCGATATCGTCGAGCACGCCAGCGCGCATCCAGTGGTCGCAGGAGAGATACATCGCCTTTTGAGGAGCCCCTGCGCATTTGATCGGCATGGGGGGCTGCGTAAATATAGCGCGACCGTTCTTTAGTTTCTGAACCAGCTCCCAGGTGTAGGGAGCAAGGTCGTAACGATAGTTCGAAGTAACACCGTTCTTGCCGAGCGCGTCTTCCAGACCATCGATCTTCTCCCAGGCAAGGCGGATACCTGGAGCCACGACGAGCGCCTCATAACGGACAGTCGAGCCATCCTCGAGCGTGACTTCGTTGTTGTCGGGCTGAAAGGACTTCGCTGCCTGTTTGATCCAGGTGACCGCTTTCGGCATTACGCTCGCCATGGTTCTGCGAGTGACCTTAGGCTCGAATATGCCGCCACCAACCATCGTCCAGCCCGGCTGATAGGCATGTGAATCGGCAGGCTCGATGATCGCAATGTCAAGACCTGAGCGGCGCTTGAGAAGCGAAGCGGCAGTGGCAATCCCGGCGGCACCGCCGCCGACGATCACCACCTTGTGTGACGTGGACATATTCTCTCTCCCGGAATTCTTACACGAGCTTGTCGCTCATTTTGGTTAGATCGTAGCCCGCATTTGCGGCACGCAAGAGGCGTTCGGATGGGTCTGTGTCATCCGGGTTTGCGAGCGTATCGAGAGTGATTGAACGCGTACCGGTTCGGCAGTAGGCCAGCAGCGGTCCCTCTGTGCCGCGTCGGACAGCGCGAAATGCTGCTATCGCTCCATCCGGGAACTCACCGCCGGACACCGGGATATGGTGGAAAGCCATACCGGCAGCTTGGGCGGCTTCGCGCATCTCAGCGACTGTCGGCTGGCCGTCCTCTTCGCCATCGGGGCGATTGCATATCAGCCCAACAAATCCGCGCTCTTTGAGAGCGACGACGTCCGAAGGATCAATCTGCGGCGCGACCGCAAAGGCTGGTCCTGCGCTGCGAATATCCATCACACATCACCTTTGGACAAATGGACGCTTTCCACATGCGCCGACAAAATCACGCATTGCGAGTTGGGCGACATCATACCGCATTCACCGGAATCTTGATGTAGCTCACCCCATTGTCTTCGGGGTCGGGCAAGCGGCCGCCGCGAATATTCACCTGCACTGAGGGCATGATAAGGTTAGGCATGGCCAGTGTCTTGTCACGCGATGTGCGCATTTCAACGAAGTCATCTTCGCTCACGCCATCTTTCACATGAACATTCTCGCGACGCTGCTTACCGACCGTTGTCTCCCACGCATACTCATCACGTCCCGGCGCCTTGTAATCATGGCAAAGGAACAGCCTTGTTTCGTCGGGCAAGGCAAGCAGGCGACGAATCGACTGGAATAGTTGCCGTGCATCGCCTCCGGGAAAATCTGCGCGTGCCGTCCCGAAGTCCGGCATGAAGATCGTATCCCCGACGAACGCAGCATCACCGATAATGAAGGCCATATCTGCCGGGGTGTGGCCGGGCACGTGCAGCGCAACACCTTCAATCTTGCCGAGATGGAACGTCTCGCCATCGCTGAACAGGTGATCGAATTGCGATCCGTCTCGCTCGAAGTCGGTTCCCGCGTTGAACAGCTTGCCGAACACTTCCTGCACGCGGACGATTTCCGCCCCTATCGCGAGTTTCCCACCGAGCCTCTCTTGAAGGTAAGGAACGGCAGAGATGTGATCTGCATGCGCGTGCGTCTCGATCAGCCAGGTCACTTTCAGATTATTCGAATTCACGTATTCGATAATGCGATCTGCCGAGCCATAAGACGTCCGACCGGCTGCGGCTTCATAGTCGAGGACCGAATCGATGATGGCAGCCTCTAATGTCTGAGGATCGTGGATGACATAACTTACAGTAAATGTTGCCTCGTCGAAAAAGCCTGCAACCGACGGGCGAAGCGTTTTCTCGGTTTGCGCACGCCTGATTTGATCAGCCGCCGCCCGAAGGTTCGGATCTGCGCTAGTCATGCTTTACTCCTTTGATTACATAAATTGTGTATATATATTGCTTTATCGGAGTCAAGTGCTAAGAGTATGACCATGGATATCAATGACAATCAGGCAGGGGGTTCGCGGAACCTTCGTATTGGCGATGCAGCGCCAGACTTTGAGGCTCGGAGCACGATCGGCCCGGTCCGACTTTCCAGCTTCCGGAAACGATGGCTGATCCTGTTTTCCCATCCGGCGGATTTTACGCCCGTTTGCACGACCGAGTTCGTCGAATTGGCGCGGGAGGCGGGCGAGTTCGAAAAGCGCGATTGCGCGCTCATGGCGCTTTCGGTCGACAGCCTGTTCTCGCATTTTGCTTGGCTGCGCATGATCAGAGACCGCTTCGATATCGAAGTACGCTTCCCCATTGTTGAGGACCCAACGCTCGTCATCGGCCGCGCATTCGGAATGGTGGCGCCGCAAGACAACGACAGCGCCACCGTGCGAACCACCTTTTTCATTGATCCCACGGGCGTGATCCGCGCGATCACCTGCTATCCCGCCAATATGGGTCGCTCGATCCCTGAGATGCTTCGCATGCTCGATGCATTGCAGGCGATTGACGCCAAGGACGCTCTTGCCCCTGCAAACTGGCAGCCGGGAGAGCCGCTGCTAAAGCCGCCCACGCAGGAACTCGATGAAGTATTTAAGGCTGGAGATGAAACCGCATGGTTTTTGCGTGAGGCCAGCAAAGGAAAAGGCCAATGACCGACGACGCGCCCATCGAAGAGTTGAAAGCAATCGCGCATCCGCTGCGATTCCAGATAGTCCAACTGCTTCGGGGCGGCGAATTGAATGTGGGTGAGATCGAAACAGCATCCGGCATAGGCCAACCGGCGCTTTCACAGCAGCTTGGTGTTTTGCGAAAAGCCGAGCTGGTCGAGACCCGCAAAGATGCGAAACTTGTCTACTACACGCTCAACGAAGATCGTCTGGTCGAGCTGGGAACGCTGATTGGCGGGCTTGATCCACGCGCAACTGCCAAGAATGTGCCTGCCCGAACCCCGGCGCCCGGTGTTGCCAACTTCGCACGGCTATCCTGAATGGATCTGGCATGACAGGTATCGCTCCATTCTCGGTTGTGATTGCCCTCGAAAGCGCCACGACGATTTGTATCGAGCGCTAGACTTCTCATGCTTCCACTCAGAATGACCCAGCTGCGCAAACCTTCCCCGATCAGAGGCCGCCTTCTGTTGGCATTGGCCCTGATCGCACTGGGGATGAATGCCCTCGTTCCGGCGGGCTATATGGTTGCGTCATCGTCATCGCATGTTTTCGCGATAACGCTGTGCCCCGAGACGAACCCTCTCGCTCGTGCCGTTATGGCTGCAGAAGGACATGCCCAGCTCGAAGATGCGGCATCACACCACGCGGCGATGGGCCATCAAGCTCCAGCGTCTGATGACGATATCCCCACGGCAAGTCGTGCGGAAGTCGATTGCGCGTTTTCGGCGCTGGCATGTGCGGGCAACGTGCCCGAACAGCCAAGTTCCGACACCATCACTCTCGAACGCGGCCAAATTCTCTTGGCGCAGTTTGAGGCTTTCTCGGTTACGACAAACCGCCGCCTGCGACCGCCGCTTCGCGGCCCGCCTGCGCACGGCTGATTCCGATACAAACCGGACCCTAGGCGCGGCGTGAAGCCGCTGCCCTTGGTCGCGTGCAAACCGAACATACGAGTAAACCATGAACGCCAAAGCTCTTCACAGGGCCGCCCTTCTGGCATCCTGCCCGATATTTGCCGCCCAGCCTCTCTTCGCAAAAGACGGCCAAAACCCCCAAGAAACCGACTCGGTTTTGACCGATACGATTGTTGTTACCGCGACGCGCTCCGAGACAATATCGCGCGACGAGATCGCGCCGCCTGAGCAGATTGCCCTTCCAGCAGACGCTGTCTCTATCGCAGCGCGTGCGCCAGGTGGTGCGCTTGTCGGGAACGGGGCGCTCTCAGGCCAGCTTTCCTATCGCGGTCTCGCCGGACAACGCGTGCTTGGTCGGGTTAATGGCCAGCGCTTCGCCACAGGTGGACCCAATGCGATGGACCCGCCGCTTCACTATGCCCCTTCTATACTTGTCGAACGCATCGACATTGCCCGCGGCGTTGCGCCTGTTTCACAAGGACCATCGCTTGCCGGTGCCGTCAACGCGCAGCTGGTAGAAACGGATTTCTCTGATGGCTCGGGCTTTTCGCCCCAGCTGCGCTTCACAAGCCAGTATCGCAGCGTTGATAACAGCTATGCACTTGGTGGAATGGCAGGCCTCGCGAATGAAAGCGTCCGGTTCGGCTTGATCGCAAGCCGCGAGGAAGGGGATGACTACGACTTTCCCGGCGGAACAGCGGTCGGGACCTCGTTTGAGCGTAACCTCTACGGCGCCCATGCTGGCTTTCGCACTGGACCTGGCGAGCTGTTTGTTGAGTATCGACGCAGCGAGACCGACCCGACTGGCAATCCGCCCTTTGCGCTAGACATCGTCTATTTCGACACCGACTTCATACAGGGCGGCTTCCGCGGTGAAATCGCTCCGGATATCTATCTCGACGGGCGTGTAGGCCACGTTGCGGTTCGCCATTTGATGGACAATCAGACTTCGAGGCAGCCGGCGGCTCCGCCAATGCGAGCCAGAGCGACCTTTGCGGATGCCGATACCACGACGGCGGAGGCTTCGGTGCGCTTCGGTACCAGCACCGTCTATCTCCAGATCGGTGCGGACGCAGAACTGACCGACAAATATGTGCGGATCACCAATCCTCTTAATAAGGCCTTCTTCATCGATGCACAGCCGAATGTGCAATCCGAGCGGTTCGGAGCATTCGCGCAATGGCGCGGTGCACTCCGAGCGGTTCAGTTTGAGCTTGGGGGGCGCCTCGATCACACGAGCCAATCGGCCGGAGACCCGCAATTGGGCACAGCAGTGCCGATGGGTCCACGCGGCATTGCAGCGGCTTTCAGCGCGGCGGATCGTGACCGCTCCGAAACGGTCGCGGATGCAGCGCTGCGCGTGTGGATGCCGCTTGGGGACATCACCCCTCGCGTGACGTTGGCCCGCAAGGAGCGCCTGCCGAGCCTGCTCGAGCGCTTCGGTTGGCTCCCGACGGAGGCGAGTTTCGGCCTTGCCGACGGCAATATCTATGTCGGCAATCTTGAGCTTGCCCCAGAAACCGCGTGGATCTCGGAAGTGGGCTTCGATCTCGAGAATGACGTGTTTTCACTCCGGCCAACGCTGTTTTATCGCCGGGTCGATAACTTCATCCAGGGTGTGCCATTCGATGCGACGGTTGGTGTCGTCGACAGCCCGGTCGAGATGATTGCCGCTATGAACGGTGACACCACACCGCTGCGCTTCAGCAATGTTGACGCGGAGCTCTACGGCGCAGATCTCGACTTCAGTGTTCGCCCGATCGAGCGCTTCGAGATATCTGGCACGGCCAGTTACGTGCGAGGGAAACGGCGCGACATCGACGATGACCTTTATCGGATCGCTCCTGCGAATCTGCGTATTTCGGCGGCCTGGCTTGGCGATCGATTTTCGTTCGGCGGGGAACTCGTCGCTGCGGGGGATCAGAATCAGGTGTCGCTCTCGAATGACGAAGAGCGAAGCGATGGCTACGCGGTGGTCGGATTGTTCGGACGCTATGCGGCCTCCGATGGCTTGGCGATAGAGGCCGGGCTCGAGAACCTCTTTGACACAGAATACCAGCCGCATCTTGCCGGACGCAGCCGCGTCGGAGCATCCGACGTGCCGGTTGACGAGCGCCTGCCCGGCGCAGGCGTCGGCGGCTGGGTAAGAGTGACTGCTCGGTTTTAAGGCACAAGCAGCGGTCGGAGCAGCGTGAGTAGCTGCTCCCGCCGATCAGCTACTCACGGAACAGTCCGAGGTATGCTTTGCTAGGTACGCCTTCACATATATCGCTTTATCATTCTGGCTTCCCAAAGCGTAAGCTAGACTGACAGCCACTTTCTCGAGCCTTTAGAGCATATTCCATTGGACTTGCCGCCCAAGGCAAGCATTCATGTCCTTACCGAATCGCGGCCCCGAAATTGGTCGCTGCCCCATCGCCTGATGCGACACGGGGCCTTGGGTGGTGGGAGCAGCAATGGAGCTGCTCCAGACCGGAAAGGACCCACCCATGACGACGAGCACAAAGAGCAAACCCAAGGACGCCACGACCGCCAAGGTCGCACCAATAACTACGCCCTCGGCACCAAGACCCGACAGCAAGATCGGCAAGGTCGTCGCGCTGCTGGAGCGCAAGGAAGGCGCGATGCTGGATGAGCTGGTCGCAGCTACGGGCTGGCAGGTGCATACTGCCCGCGCTGCACTGACCGGCCTCAAGAAACGCGGCTACGTAATCGAGCGAAGCACGCGCAACGATGTCAGCGTTTACACGATCAAGGCACGCTCATGAGCACGAAGAGCAAACTCGCCGAAGAGCTCGCTGCTCTCGATGACATGAACACGGCTGAGCTGGCCGAGCGGTGGGTCTCTCTCACCGCTCGGCCTCTGCCTAAGGTGAGCGCCGCATTGCTGCGCCTGGCGCTCGCTTGGGAATTGCAGGTCGCGGTGCATGGAGGCTTGTCGCGGCAAAGCCTGCAGCGACTGGAACAATTGGCCGCGGGCAAGACGCAAACGCAGAGCCTCGCGCCCGGCATGCGCTTGGCGCGCGAATATGGCGGCAAGCTCCATGTAGTTGTGATCGATGAAGATGGCGCGATCCATTGGAATGGCCGAACCTGGAAGAGTTTGAGCGCAGTTGCCCGCGCTATCACCGGCACCCGCTGGTCAGGCCCTGCCTTCTTTGGCTTGAAGCAGAAGCGGCAAGCAGCATGAAGAAGATCCGCTGCGCTATCTATACCCGCAAGTCGTCTGAAGAGGGGCTCGAGCAGGATTTCAATTCATTGGATGCACAGCGTGAGGCCTGCGCTGCCTATATCCTGAGCCAGGCCTCGGAAGGCTGGAGCCTGCTGCCTGAGCTCTATGATGATGGCGGTATCTCGGGTGGAACGCTCGAGCGCCCTGCCCTACAGCGGCTACTTGCTGATGTCGATGCAGGCCGGATCGATATTATTGTCGTCTACAAGGTCGATCGGCTGACCCGGTCACTGCTGGACTTTGCCAAGCTGGTCGAAACCTTTGATGATGCAGAGGTCAGCTTTGTCTCCGTGACCCAGTCGTTCAACACCACCAACTCGATGGGGCGGCTCACGCTCAATATGCTTCTATCCTTCGCGCAGTTCGAACGTGAAGTGACAGCCGAGCGGATCAGAGACAAGCTGGCAGCTTCCAAAGCCAAGGGCATGTGGATGGGCGGGATACCGCCATTGGGATATGAACCTGATGGGCGAAGCCTCAAAATCGTCGACGAGCATGCCGCGCTGATACGCGATATCTATGCGCGCTATCTCCAAGTCGGCAATGTCCGCATCCTGGCGGAAGAACTGCTCCGCGAAGGGATCCGCGTTCCCGAGCGTACGCTTACCACCGGCAAATCAATAGGCGGCGGCGCCTTTACCCGCGGCCAGATCTACAAGATCCTCTCCAATCCGATCTATCGCGGCAAGATAGCGCATAAGGACGAAGTCTTCGAAGGCCAGCACGAAGCACTCATCGACGAAGACACATTTGAATATGCCCAAATGAAGCTGGCAGAGAAGCGCCACCGGCGCAGCACCCGTAACGAACGCAGCAGTGCACTGCTCGCTGGTCTGTTGTTCGATGAGGACGGCCAAGTTCTCCAACCCGTCCACACCACGAAGCCTGTACCCGGCAAGCCTGAAAGCGCTTCGCGGCGCTATCGCTACTATATCCAGCCGAGCGAACCACGCGGCGAGGGCAGCAACCGTCCCCCAGCCCTACGTATTCCAGCCTGCGAGATCGAACCGCTCGTGCGAAAGGAGCTCAAGGCGCTCTTCGATAAGCCGCTTACACTGATTGAGCGTGCGAAGTTCGATGTGCCGGCGTCTCTGTTGCCAACAATCGAAGTTCAGTGCGGTCGGATGGCTTCAGACCTCGTGCGCAATGGACGTAATATTGTCCGGCAAGTTCTGCACAAGGTCACGGTCTATCCGGACCGCCTCGTTCTCACACTCGCGAGAAGCGGAATAGCCAGGCTGCTGGAACTGCCTTCGGGATGCAGCGGTTCCGAACACTTAGAACATGCAGTCACCGCCAGGCTCAAGCGATCGGGCCTCGCCGTTCGGCTCATTCAAGCCGATGGCACCAGCGCTGGCGCGACTACACCTGACATGGCCCTCGTGAAGCTGATCCACCAGGCACGCAGCTGGTGGGACAAACTCGCCCAGGGCGACATCAGGATCGCGGAGCTGGCCAGAGCCGAAGATGTCACTGCTTCCTACATGACCCGAGTTGTGCGCCTTGCCTTCCTCACGCCTGATATGGTCGACACAATCCTCGTAGGGAACACACCGGCAGATCTGACAGCAGAAAGGCTTCTCAAAGCTAGCGCGATAACTTCCGACTGGGTGAAGCAGCGAGAAGAACTGCTCCTGGTCTGATGTCCAATCCTGGGGCGCATTCCAGACATTGCGCAGATACTTGGCCTGATTGGTCACTTTCCATTGGACTTCGGCTGCAAAGTAAGCATTGCTGTCCATGCCGGATGAGAGAGGATTGATGCCTCGATCAAGGCGCCCCGAACGCTGATTTACCAGGCATCGGGGCTTTGGGTGGTGGGAGCAGCATTCAGCTGCGCAAATTCAAGGAGACCACCCATGAGTAATATTTCTAATTCATCAAGACCCCCAGCTCACCCAGAAGATGCTCCGGCTGCCGTCCGCCCGGAGCGCTTTGCCTGGAGCGACGATGAAGCCCTGCTGATCTTCAGCAGTTCCTCGCCGCCTATGGTCAGGCGACTTCCGCTCGGTGGAAGCAGGAGAGGTGGAAGAGGCCCACACATCCTTGTTGGTGGCCGATATGATCCCCGCATCGAGCATGTGCCTCCCGCCCTCGAAGCTGCGCGAAGCGCGCCGGCCGACCGCTTCGTCATCATTGAGCGATCCTACAAGCACTTCATGCAGTGCCTGTGCCAGGGAGATCACTGGATACTCGAGAAGCAGGAAGGCAGCGAGGACGCGCATTTCCGGGCAATGCTAAGCCCTGTCGAAGCGGCCGCAATGGCTGACGGGCAAGCCGGCGAACAGGAGCCGCTCATGCCGCGCATATTCTCACCGCAGCAGCAGCCATCCTACACCCTGACTTTCGCGCTCGTGTGCGATGCCATGCAGCGCTACTTCAAGGGCGAGCCAGAGCCTCACTGGGTTGGATGGGAACGCATCGACATACCGTGAGGCCCTGCCCTCGCTACGATGGTTATCGGCGGCTACCCGTCTCGAACGACAGTCCCTGTGGCCGGCGATCGCCCCTTGGTCGCGTTCCTGCGGGCCGCTCGGCCGCCATCTCCTGGCGCAGCCTGCGCTGGAACCACTGAAGCGCCTGGCTGGTGCTGTCGACCTGGTCATCGTGGCGCGCATTGGGAAAGCCGAGCAGTTCCTGCTGATAGGTCGCAAGCCAGGGCGCCTCGCGGGGGAAGAGCACCTTGCCCGTCTCGAACAGCACCGCCCGGGCCTGCATGCGTTCGATCTTGGCCAGCCTCGGCCTCACGATATTCGGTCGACACAGCATTGAGCTGCTGCGCAGCGACTGCGCGATCGCCCGGCCCAGGTCACCATCCTCGATCAGCGTCAGATCACCCCCATAGGAGCAATGTGTGTCCTCGATGAGGTGCGTCAGCTCGGGGCTTTCCATCTTGATGCGGATCACGTCACGCAGATAGATTTGGCCACGGTGACAGCCCCACACGGTACCCACCGACCAGTCGCTATTCTCACCCAGCGTCGATGCGGTGTCCCAGCTCACGAGCGTGGTCTCGAACTCTCGCGGCTGCTCTTCATAGTAGCGCAGCCATTCGCGGCGGATGACGATACCATCATCCGGAACGGGTTGCTGCTGGTATTGCGCACTGAAGGTAAGATCACCCATGATCCGCCTTTGTCGCTCATATTCGCGATGATCCATGCGATCAGCCTGAGTCGGTTCGCCACTGGCGCGAAGATGAACCCGGCCATTGCCCAGATCCCATTCCTCATCTTCGGTCGCGATCGAGGGTATCAGGATCTGACGATACTCCTCCTGTTCGAGCAAATGTCCTGCGAGGTCTTGCTCATGGAGACGCTGCATGACGCAGATGATCGCACTTTCCCTCGGATGATTGAGCCGGGTTGAGATGACGTTATCCCAAGTACTGATGACCTTGTTGCGCGCAACGCTTGAGAAGATCTCCTGCCCCTTGTTAGGATCATCGAGAATGATGAAGTCTGCTCCGCGCCCGAGCATGCTGCCCTCGACAGACGTCGCAAGGCGAAAGCCACCCTCCGTGGTTTGCCATTCAAGCTGGCGGTTATGGACCGGAAAGTGGCACTCGGGAAAGACCCGGCGGAACCATCCCGAACGCATGACGCGCTGGAACGACACCGCTTGGGCCTTGGCGACTTCCTTACTGTAAGTGACGCACATGATCCGCCTTGTAGGATCATGACCGAGGATGAAGGCTGGGAAGGCTATGCTGGTAATAATCGTCTTGAGGCTGCGCGGCGCCAAGTTGATCATGAGGCGGAGGGTCTCCCCCCGCCTCACGTCTTCGAGCGCATTCGCCATCACCTCAATATGCCAGTTCTCCGTGTAGTCCGTCCCCGGCTCCAACTCAGCCATCACTTGCGCCAGGAAGGTCGCGAAATCCTCGCGGATCATGGAGTCGAATATCTCTCGTGGCAGGCCAACCAGTTCTGCAGGATCAGTCATTGTCCGTCTCCCCGCCGTCTGGGTTAGGGCCCTTGCGCATGAGGAAGTTCAGTATGGCCTCCAGCGGCACCGCTGCGTATTCCTCGCTCTCGTCGTGCTTGGGCTTTGGAAGTTGCTTGAGCAGATTGTTGAGCGCCCTCTGGTCACCCTTGATGGCATTGTTGACCATCGACTTTGCCAGCGCTTCGCGCTTGCTCAGGCGAATGCTTCTGCTGCCCTCAGTGACCTGCATCTCGGCATCGAGTTCCTCCTCGATGAGTTTGAGGAGGTTCCTGTCCTTGCGCGGACGCCCTTTGGGATTACCCGACTGGCCAGGCTGGAAGCGGGTGTCCCGTGTAGGTCCGTCCGCATTGGCGTGGTCGTTCGGCGTCGACTCGGTCTTCTTGCGCTTGCGCTCGCGAACCGGCTTGCTGGCAGGCTTGGAAGGTCGCTTAGCCATTGCTCACCTCCTCCCGATCAGCGGTTTCGGGTACAGCAAGATCGACCCCGCGCTCCTCAGCGATCTCCGACCAGCTCTTGCCGCTTTCGAGATGTACAGCCTCCTGGCCGGTCCTCGCCTGCCAGCGCTCGATCGTCGCATCGCAATAGCCAGGATCGATCTCGATCAGCCGGGCGCGCCTGCCAGTGTGCTCAGCCGCCATCAGCGTTGAGCCAGACCCACCGAAAGCATCGAGCACGATGCCGCCGCGATGCGAGCAATCGCGCAGCGCATCAGCGATCAGCGCTACCGGCTTGACCGTCGGGTGGAGAGCCAGCTCGTCATCGCGGGATGCATGGAACGAGTTGTTGCCCTGGTAGTCCCACACATTGGTGCGATACCTGCCGGTCTCGCCCAGGCCGAAGTTATTGATCGGCGGCCCTTCCCCTACCTGCCATAGGTAGATGAGTTCGTGCTGTGAGCGGTAAAAGCTTCCCTGGCCGCCCATGCCCTTGTTCCACACCACCAGGTTACGCAGCCGCGAATAGACCGCTTCGCCTGCATCGAGCATCTCGCGCTGGTGTTGCCAGTCCATGAACTGGTAATGGATTGCGCCATCTTCGCTGTAGCGCGCCATCAGATCAAAGGAGGTGCGCAGGAAGGACGTGAACTCTTGCCTATCCATATCGCCTGAAGCAAAAGCGAACTCCTCGCGCTCCTGGCCGGAGATGTTGGCCATCGGCTGGTTGTAGGGCGCGTCGCTGACTACGACCTGAGCGCGCTCATCGCCCATCAAGGAGATGTAGCTCTGCTCTTCAAGCGCATCGCCGCAGTGGAGCCGGTGATCTCCCAACTGCCAGGTGTCCCCGGGGACACAGACCGGCGGACGTGATGGAAGACCCGGAAGAGTGTCCCCGGGTTCATCCGGCTCGATCAGCAGGTCGTCGATCTCGCTCATCGTGAAGCCGGAAAGCTCGAGATTGAAGTCCAAGCCGAGATCGAGGTCGCTCAGTTCCTTGAACTCAAGCCGCAACACCTCTTCGTCGAATTCGCCCATGTCGGCGATCTTCGTCTCGGCGAGGGCGAAGAGCCGCAGCTGTTCCTGCGTGAGGTGCGTGATGCAGATGACCGGAACCCGTTCGAGCCCCAGATCTCGAGCAGCCTGCCAGTTACCGTATCCAATGACGATACGCGCTTCAGCGTCGACGATGATCGGAAGATTCAGTCCAAACGATCGTACCTTGGCACGGATCGCATTAGCTCGTCTTTTGTTCGCCCTGCGCAACCGCCGGTTCGGCGGTGTCAGTTCTTCCGTTGGGCGGTACTCAATAACGAGTTCGAGCCCGTCATTAGGGTCGTTGGGCCGGGCAGATTCTATGGCTTGAGGTGAGGGTGTGCTTTGCAGGTCGACTTTGCGCCCGCGGGTGCGATTTCGGATTTTCATTGGAAGGATCCTTCCGGATGCCGGCAACCGGATGACACAGGGCTGCGAGCCGCAATGCGGCTGAGCTCTTCATCCTGCTGCTCGACGGATCCGAATGATCCTCGTGCTGCTCACCTTTGCCTGCCTTTGGGGCCAGGTGCGACTCGGTTAGAGCATAATTCACCGAGCATCGCAACCCATTGAATTATAGCTATTATTGACAAAGGATCGTACATATGGCTTGGCCAGATGTGCTCATCGCCCTGTTATTCGGAAACAGGCGAAGCCCGCGCAATAAGCAACTCTCTGCTTCTCCAATAGAATCTGGGATCGGCAGCACCTGGGGGCGGTGACAATCGCCCTGTTTTTGCGGGAATAACAGGAGAGGCGGTCAAATAGCGCCAATTACCCAATCCGGTACCTCGCAAAAGGCGCACGGAGAAAACGGGGCAAACGGGCGCAAATTCTCTCTCCAATGCGCTCTCCGTGGTACCGCCTCACACGCCAAGGCCCGCAGAACTGCGCGGTTTTCGGAGGTATCTTCTCACATGTCAGGGATACCCAAGACTAGGTGGCGGAGCAGGAGGGATTCGAACCCTCGATACGGGGTTACCGTATACACACTTTCCAGGCGTGCGCCTTCGACCACTCGGCCACTGCTCCGCGTTCTTGTTGGCCTACCGCGCGGTGCGCTACTTGAGGCCGTTTGAAGATCTAATCGCCCCCTCCACTCAAGCAGCGAAGCGATAGTGCAAACAAGAAGCGCGCGCTCTAGCTTTGAAACGATTGCTTCGCAAGGCGTGAGATGGCAGGTCTGAAAACATGAAGAAAATCATGACTTGCCTAGTGGCCCTCACCCTTCCCGCTTTTGGATTCGCGCAAACAGAATCGCCGGCTCCTTCGCCCAATCAGATCGTCGAAGACGCCGCGCCGGAGGATTGGGTCGCCATTCCAGCAGAAGACCTGCTGGTGATGCGGCTAGCTCCCGATGCCGAGGGTAATCCGCGCGAAGTCATCATCCAGCTGATGCCCGCGCCTTTCAGCCAAGGATGGGTCCATAATATCAAACTGCTCGCGCGTGAGGGGTGGTACGACGAGATCAGCGTCAACCGCGTACAGGATAATTATGTCGTCCAATGGGGCGATCCCAATTACGACAATCCCGAAGCTGACGGCGAGGTGAAGACGCTGCCAGAAGGACTGAAGGTGATGGGAGAAGATCAGTACGTCATCTCGGTCGAATGGAACATGAGTTTAGAAGATCAGGTCGCCCACGTTTACTATCGTGAACCCCGGATTAGCCTGACCGGAGGACAGCCGCTGGACCTGCTCCCAGTTGGCTTGAAGAGTCTTTCTGATCGCTTTGAGGGGTACCCTGGCATGACAGGCTTCTCTTCAGGCTGGCCCATTGCCGGAACTTTCACTCGAGGGCATTCACACGAAGATACGAAGGCTTGGCCCGTCCACTGCTACGGCATGGTCGGCGTGGGCCGCAATTACTCGCCCGACACTGGCAGCGGAGCGGAGCTTTATACCGTAATCGGCCATGCGCCGCGGCACCTGGATCGCAATATCGCGCTGGTTGGGCGGATCATCGAAGGGATGGAACATCTTTCCAGCCTGCCGCGCGGCAACGGCGTACTGGGTTTCTATGCCGAGGATGAAGAAGACAAGCGCATGCCGATCCATTCGATTGATGTAGCGGCTGATCTGCTGGAGTCGGACGACGAGCCTGCAGGCCTCACATACGCTTACGAATATCTCAGCACCGAAAGCGAGACTTTCGCGAAGTATGCTGATGCGCGCGCCAACCGCCGCGATCCGTTCTTCATCCATCCCGCTGGCGGCGCGGATATCTGCAACATTCCTGTGCCAATCCGACCTGCCCCCAATGGCTGACAAACTGACACTGCAAACACCTCTAAAGATTTGGCGCGGTGAGAAGGCAGTCTATCGCCTGGTCTCGATCACCGGTGATGAAGCCGAGCACATTGCCGCGCATGCCCTGATGCAACGCCTTGAGTACGGAACTCGCCGCGGGTTCGGCTCGGTGAAGATAATGGCGCGAATTGGTGAGACGGAATGGAAAACTTCGGTCTTCCCAACCAAGCCCAAACCCGCAATTCGCGAAGCGACAGGGCAAGGAGAACGCGATTGGTGGCTGCTCGTCAGCAAAAAGGTGATGCGGGCAGAAGATCTCGCCGAGGGCGATCTGGTCGAGCTAGAATTGGAGCTACTCTAGTGCTCAAACCGCAAAGCGATAGCGCAGAATAAGATCAAACCCGCTCCATGATTTCGATCCGATTTCCGAAGGGGTCGAGAATATCACCCCGCTTGTAGCCTTCCAAAGGTTTGCCAGGGGCAAACGACACCCCCGCCATCTCCAGCTTGCGCACCATTTCGACCAGATCGTCGACCAGCAAAGCGGGATGCGCGCGTTGCGCCGGCATAAAGTCTTGCTCCACGCCCAAATGAATCTGCGCCGTGCCTGCGGAGAACCAGCACCCCCCGCTGACCGCCAGATGAGCGGGCTTTGGCACTTCTGCCATGCCCAGCACATCGACAAAAAAGCGCCGAGCATCGTCTTCGCCACCGTGCGGCATCGCAAGCTGGACGTGATCTATTGCCGTAACGCCCATCAGATACGCTCCGCCTGCGCCACTGAGTCGCTGGCGCGCAATGCGCTGAGGATTCGTGTCAGGTGGGCCAGATCCTGGACTTCACTATCGATTTCATAGGTTGTGAATGGATGGTCAGTCTCAACCTGGTCCAGCGATTTCACATTCACGTGGTTCTGCGCGAAAATGCCCGCCATTTCCGCCAGTGTACCGGGCCGGTCATAGAGCGTTACGCGCAACCGCCCGATCGCCCCTTGCGAACGCGAGCCCCAACTTAGGTCCAGCCAATCGGCATCTTCGCCACTCGCCAACTCAAAGCAGCCGATGGCGTGCACTTCCACTGCCTCGCCCTTTTTCCGCAGGCCAACAATGCGGTCACCCGGTACCGGGTGACAACATTCGGCAAGCTGGAAGCCCACGCCTGCCGTCAGTCCACGAATAGAAATTGCATGCTCGCGCTTGGTCCAGTCATCTTCTTCATCGATGTCGACCGTGCACCCTGGAACCAGCGCTTCCATCACTTCGCGATCGGAAAGCTTGGCTGCGCCGATAGCGAACATCATGTCCTCTTCATCCATCAGGCCAAGCCGTTCTACCGCCAAACCGCGTGCTTTTTTGCCGATCCGGGCTGGCACTTTAGCGGCTATCTCATCAAACAGTTTCTTCCCGATCTCGGCAATCTCGGCGCGTTCTTTCAGCCTCACGGCGCGCCGGATCGCAGCGCGCGCCTTACCTGTTACGACAAAGCCAAGCCAAGATAGCTGAGGCTCGGCTTCCTTGCCTTTAATAATCTCTACGACATCACCGTTCTCCAGAGGCGTACGCAAAGGCATATGACGACCGTTGATCTTTGCGCCGACCGCCTGCGCACCAAGGTCGGTATGGACGGCAAACGCGAAGTCGACCGGCGATGCTCCTTTGGGCAATTGGAACAGCCCGCCTTTTGGGGTGAAGGCAAATATCCGATCCTGGTAGATCGCCATACGCGTATGCTCGAGCAGCTCGTCAGCGTCATGGCTTGCATCAACGATTTCGATCAAATCTCGCAGCCAGCCGACTTCGCCATCGGGTCTTTCGCCTTGCTTGTAAGCCCAATGCGCTGCCAGACCGAACTCGTTGCGGCCGTGCATTTCGCGCGTGCGGATTTGCACTTCAACCCGCATCGAATTCTCATACATCAATGATGTGTGCAGAGAACGGTAGCCATTTGATTTGGGCGTGGAGATGTAATCCTTGAACTTGCCCGGCAGGAACTGC
This sequence comes from Altererythrobacter ishigakiensis, assembly GCF_001663155.1. Lineage (NCBI taxonomy): Bacteria > Pseudomonadati > Pseudomonadota > Alphaproteobacteria > Sphingomonadales > Erythrobacteraceae > Altererythrobacter > Altererythrobacter ishigakiensis. The sequence goes on along the minus strand of NZ_CP015963.1, from coordinate 844,405 downwards.
CACGTAGTATGCAGCGCGCCCAGGGCGGCATAGCAATCGGCTTCATTTTCGCAGATCACGCGGAACGCCATGATGTCTGTGACTTGTTCGAACGAAACGTGCCGCTCAGCCATCTTTTTCCAGATCGAGTACGGATGTTTTTCTCGCCCTGAAACTTCGACATTTAGTCCGGCTTCGGCCAGCCGCTGCTTGATCTTCAATGCGATCGCATCAACCTGCCCGCCATCCTGGTTCCGCAACTCCCCCAACTTCTTGGTGATCGTTGCATAGGCTTCGGGCTCGAGTTGTTCGAAAGCGAGTAGCTGCATCTCCCGCATATACTCATACATGCCCACACGTTCGGCCAGCGGGGCATAGATATCCATCGTTTCGCGCGCGATCCGCTGCCGCTTCTCCGGCTTCTTGATGAAATGGAGCGTGCGCATATTGTGCAACCGGTCAGCCAACTTGACCAGCAGAACGCGGATATCCTCTGACATCGCCAACAGGAATTTGCGCAAGTTCTCCGCCGCGCGCTCGTTCTCTGGCATCTGTTCAATCTTTGAAAGCTTGGTCACTCCATCGACCAGCCGCGCGACATCTTCGCCAAAGTTGGACTCGATGTCTTCGATCGTCGCAAGCGTATCTTCAACGGTATCATGCAACAGCGCGGTAATGATCGTTTGCTGATCAAGCTTTAGGTCCGTCATGAGCCCGGCCACTTCCACAGGATGACTGAAGTAGGGGTCGCCGCTCGCGCGCATCTGGGAGCCGTGCTTTTGTACGGTATAGACATACGCTCGGTTAAGCACCGCCTCATCGGCATCAGGGTCATAGTCAAGGACCCGCTCAACAAGTTCGTATTGGCGTAGCATACTAGAGATGAATGTGCGGTGCGGCGGGCATTATTGCAACGCAAAAACTGTTCATCCGTATTCTGGCCACCACAAACTAGACTTCACAGGTGAACGCATTAATGTGAACGTTAACAGAAGGGATGCATTAAGCCTATGCAGTTTAAATTCCACTCCGCCGCTAAAATTTTGGCAATGGCCTTCGGACTAGGGACGGCGAACTTCGCTGCAACCGCACACGATCACGCAGTTTCTACGACAGATTCTGAAGAACACGAGACCATATTCCGTGAAGAGTTCAACGAAGGCAGGTTGGACCGCGAAAAATGGAACGTGGTAGGCGTGGATTTCTGGGTTAATAACGAGCAGCAAGTCTATATCGACAGCGAAGACACGATTCAATTTAGGAGTGATGTTGAGGGCGCCGATGGCGGCGTACTGGTGCTCAGGCCGATATTCAGACCTGGCATAGATCCCAATCCCGAGCGCCAGGCCGACTTCGTATCCGGTCGAATTGATAGCAAAGGAAAGTTCGACTTTACGCATGGCCGCGCGGAAGCACGCATCAAGCTGCCCGATGCGGAAGGTGTATGGCCGGCATGGTGGCTGCTGGGCAATGGCAAATGGCCGACGACCGGCGAAATCGACATTATGGAGTATGTTGGTGAGAAAGACTGGATCGGAGTGGCTCTGCACGGAACGAACTACTCCGGCGAAACGCCCTTCGTGAACAAACATTTCTTTCCAGCCGGCACCGATGCCACCGATTGGCACATCTACTCTGTTGAATGGACCGCAGAAACGATAACCTTCGAGGTGGATGGGAAGCTGATTTATCGAGCAACCAAGCCCATGGTAGGGTTTTATGGTGAATGGCTATTTGACACGCCGCAGCATCTGATTTTGAACTTCGCGGTCGGCGGTATTTATCCGCTGAAGACCAACGGTATTACAGAACCCTATGTCGGTGTGCCAAGAGAAACAGTCGACAAGATCAAAACAGGTGAGATTGCGATGCTGGTCGATTGGGTGCGGGTCTATGCACCTGAGGTGACCTCGCCAGACGAATAGTCAAGTCCATACCGCTTCAGGCGGCAAGCTCATCAAAATCGCATCGATGTTACCACCGGTTTTTAGGCCAAACAGCGTGCCCCGGTCATAGACCAGATTGAACTCTGCATAGCGCCCGCGCCATTCAAGCTGAGTCTGTTTATCTTCCGGAGTAAATTCGGTGTCCATCCGGCGCCGTACCAACTGCGGATAGATATCCAGAAACGCCTTGCCGACATCCTGTGTGAAAGCAAAATTGCGATCGAACGCTGCGTCATCCTCGCATTCTAGGTGGTCATAGAATATGCCGCCCACTCCGCGATGCACGCCGCGATGTGGAATGAAAAAATAGTCATCCGCCCATTTCTTGAAACGCTCATAGTAAGTCGGGTTATGGGCTGCGCATGCTGCACGGAAACGCGCATGAAAGTCAGCCGTATCCTCTTCATAAGGGATTGGCGGATTAAGATCGCCACCGCCGCCAAACCATGCCGCCTGAGTGGTCAGGAAACGGGTATTCATATGCACAGCAGGCACATGCGGGTTCGCCATATGCGCGACCAGACTGATGCCCGTGGCGGTGAAGCCGGGGTTCTCTGGTGACGCTCCATTCACGCTGGCTGCGAATTCTGGTGCGAAATTGCCTTTGACCGTAGAGACATTGACGCCGACTTTCTCGAACACCTTGCCTTTCATCAGGCCTTGCACACCGCCACCAGGGTCTGAGTTTCCTTCTTCTTCACGTTCCCATGGCGTGTACTGGAAACTAGCATTAGAGCCCGCCTCGCGTTCAATCGCCTCAAACTCTGCGCATATGGAATCACGCAAGCTTTCGAACCATTCTTTCGCGCGTGCAGTGTGTGATGTCCAATCGGCCATAAATTTCCCTCATCCGTCCAATGTCCCGTCTTGCCAAACCATTGGAGGCGCGGCAAGTAATGATCATGGTTCCCCTTTCGTTCGCAGGTCAGGAAATGCTGCTGGTTGATGGCCGCGCGCTGTATTGGCCGCGCGAGCAAGCCTTGCTGGTCGCGGACCTCCATCTGGAAAAGGCGAGCTGGTATGCCATGGGCGGCCAGATGCTGCCGCCTTATGACAGCCGCGAAACGCTCGAGCGGGTGGCGGATGCCGTCAAACGAACCGGCGCCTGCCGCGTAATCACGCTGGGGGACAATTTCCACGATGATGAAGGTACTTCGCGGCTCGACCCTTTTGCGGCAGGCATGCTTGAGGGGCTGACCCGCGCGCTCGACTGGGTCTGGATCACCGGCAATCATGACGAAGCGATGCATCGTTCATTCGGCGGCGAGTTGACGGAAGAACTGGAGATCGGCGGGATCGTGCTTCGGCATATCGCGCAGACCGGCGAGGCGCGTCCGGAGCTGTCGGGACACTTCCATCCGAAGGTACGCGTGAAAGTCCGGCAGCGCCATATCAGCAGGCCATGCGGCGTGCTGAGCCGCAGCGCTGATCGTGGCGATCGTATGATCTTGCCCGCATTCGGGGCATTGACCGGCGGAATGGATGCCTCCGCGCCTGAAATCCGCGCTGCGCTCAGCCCCGCAGGCACCATCGACGCGGTGCTGCCTGCAAAAGGAAAGCTGGTGCAATTACCGTTGTGGCGCCAAGCCGCCTAACCCCTAGCCTTCGCGCTCGATAGTCCCTACATAGCGACCCGCACGCAGAATCACGGCTGTAACAGGAGAAAACACATAGCCCGTCCACCCCGGCGACAGATGGCCCCGCCCGTAAAAAGCGGCCCTCGCTACGACAATTTCATTCAGTCCGACAAAGTGCGCGTGATTGACCATGAGGGCGAGAACCTCGGCGTCATGTATACGCGCGAAGCGATTGAACAGGCGGCCGAAGTAGGTCTGAACCTGGTAGAAGTATCGCCTAACGCGGACCCGCCAGTGTGCAAGTTCCTGGACGTCGGCAAACACCGCTACGAGGCGCAGAAGAAAGCCAACGCGGCGCGCAAGACGCAAAAGACGCAGGACATCAAAGAGATCAAGATGCGTCCCAATATCGACACACATGATTATGATGTGAAGATGCGGAACGTGAACAAGTTCATTGAACATGGCGACAAGGTGAAGGTCACCCTACGCTTCCGTGGGCGCGAAATGGCGCACCAGGAATTAGGCATGGACCTGCTGAAACGCGTGCAGGAAGACATGGCTGAGATCGCAAAGGTCGAAGCATTTCCGCGGCTTGAAGGGCGCCAGATGCTGATGGTTCTGGCGCCTAAGTAAGCACTCCGCCATTTTGAATCATGAAGGGGGACGCATTTGCGTGCCCCTTTCTCTTCACCAGTATAAACAATTTGGTGTCTTACTTCGACAAAACACCACTTCTATTCGACGAGCGTCATTGAACGTTCATGGACTTATAGTATTGTCTCGCCAGTAAATTTCTTCCCCCGGGCGGGCACCGCAAAGTGTTTCATGCGTTGTTTGCCGAGAAATTCCCGATCGGAGCCCCGTTATGTTGAAGTCCCTTCTCGCTAGCGCCAGCCTTGCGGCCATCGCCCTGTCGCCGACAAATGCGTTAGCGGACTCCCCCGAATTCTCCGCTGTTTCGACTTCTACCAATGCCGCACCGGCAAATTCCCAGTTCGATATCTTTGCGCCTCGCGAACGCACCAATGCAGACCGTATCGATTATACGGCCTGGGGATCAGCGATGAATTATCTCGTCTATCCCATGGGTCCCGCGATACGCGAGGCTCCTTCTCGGCCACAGGCTGGCACAGGTTCGCGCCGCATCTACGGTCATGATTCCCGCTACCGGATGGAAGGCAATCGGGTGATGTTTTCGTTCTTCACCGATGAACTTCGTCAGATGGTATCAGATTATCGCGCCGAGCTGGAGCAACTTGGCAACCAGATCGACATCACAACGTTGTCGCGTAATGAACAGCTAGCTTACTGGCTGAACCTGCACAACGTCGCAGTCATGGAGACGATCGCGCATGAATGGCCGATCCGCCAACCGCGCGAGATCGAGATCGATGGAATTCCATTCGACCAGGCGAAATTCATCACAGTGCGCGGCGTTCGTATGAGTCCGCACGACATCCGACACCAGATTGTATTTCGCAATTGGGAAAACCCAAAGGTCATCTATGGTTTCTGGCGCGGTGACATTGGCGGGCCTTCACTGCCCAGCGACGCCTTTACCGGCATGAACGTGTCGCAAATACTCGAGCGCAACGCCCGCGAATTTGTCAATTCGCTTCGCGGGACTCAGAACCGCGGCGAGCGACTGCAGATCAGCACGATCTATGACGAAGCCCGACCTTACTTTTTCGCCGATTGGCCCAGCGACATCCGATCGCATCTCAATGGTTATGCTAATGAAGAGGTAGGTGCGATAATTGCAAAGACCGCTTCAACTGAGAGCGTGATTTACGAAGCTGATATTGCTGACCTAGCCGGCGGCGTACGCGAACCGACTTATTCCGAAGTGGTCACTAATGGCCGCGATGGTATCCAGCGTACACAGTCTTTCCGCATTCCCCAAGGCACCGCGCGTCTGCTGCGTGAGCAAGCCCAGCGTGTCGAAAACGCGCGCGAACAAACGAAGCCGCGCACAGGAACCGTCATCTTCAATCCAATCAGCCTTCCAGGGCAAGACAATGACGGCGAGGTCGAGTAACCTGTTCACCTGAAATTTAATTGCATTGAATAAGGGGCGCGGCCAGCGATGGTTGCGCCTTCTTTATTTTGAAAACGACGAATTATGTCGCTGTGATACAGTACGGATGTCTATCGACCAACTAATCACTTCAAGGCGTGGGCAGATTTAGTTTGCTCCCGTTTCTTGACGCAGGGCCTGTCAGTGCACTCGCATTGGCAGGCCCAATTCGCTAGAGCAGGCGCAAGGAGAGAAAGCGCCGCATGACAGCACAATCGATTGGCCGGATACTTGGCCCGCTCACCTTTGCGATCACCGCATTGTCGGCACCTCCAGCGGGCATGAGCACAGAGGCCTGGCTCGTAGCAGGACTGGTTGTATGGATGGCTGTCTGGTGGATCACTGAAGCGATTCCGCTGACGGCCACCGCCCTGCTGCCATTCGTGGTGCTGCCGCTTTCAGGGGTAATGAATGCGCGGGAGACAGCCAGCGCCTACTACGCACCAATCCTGTTTCTTTTGCTCGGCGGCGCTTTCATCGCGTTAGCAATCGAACGAACCGGGCTGCACAAACGGCTCTCATTGGCGATCCTAAATGCAATTGGAACGAGCGGCGGCCAAACGCGTCTTCTTCTCGCCTTCATGATCAGCGCCGCGTTGCTTTCGATGTTAATCTCGAACACTTCAACCGCGCTGATTATGATGCCCATGGCGTTAGCAGTTCTGGCTGGAGCGGAAGCCAACTACGCCTCAGGTAGTAAAACGGGAGGCCTACAAGAAGGCCTTTCGGGCGCTCTTCCCATGGGCATCGCTTTTGCCGCAAGTATCGGCGGACTTGGCACGATCGTTGGCTCGCCAACGAATGGCATCGCGGTCGCGCTGCTGGATGACATGATTGGTCTCAAGATCAGCTTTGCGCAATGGATGTTCTATGGTCTGCCTGTCGTAATACTTGGCGTTCCCGTCGCCGCAGTTCTGATCAGTTGGGTTCAGAATGTGCGTGAGCATCCGTTTGATATGGCCGCGGCGCGAAATGCGATCAGCGACAATGCTCCATGGACGAGTGCCGAGAAACGGCTTGTCCCGGTTATTGTCGTGACGTTCCTGTTCTGGATGACACGGCGTTGGGTCGCACCCTATCTGCCAGAGGGCAGTTGGACCGATGGTACAATCGCCATTCTGGCGAGCTTCGCGTTGTTCCTCCTGCCCGACGGCACCAAGGAAGACGGCAAGGGTCGCCCCATGCTCAGATGGGACGAGGCAAATCGGGCGCCCTGGGGAGTCATCATGATGTTCGGCGGTGGATTGGCACTTGCCGCCGGCATGCAGGCCTCCGGACTGGCAGAATGGCTTGGCAATGCGCTTCTGCCGCTGGAAGTGGTTCCATTGATTGTGATCGCGCTCGCAATTGTCGCAATGGTGGTGCTGGTGACCGAATTTGCCAGCAATGTCGCAACCGCCAGCGCGATCATCCCGGTGATTGCCAGTTTGGCCGCTGCGCTTGGCCTTGGCGAGCAAGCGATCCTGCTTGCCATGCCTGCTGCACTGGCCGCCAGCTGGGGCTTTATCCTGCCAGCCGGGACCGGGCCCAATGCCATTGCCTGGTCGACCGGGCGGCTCAAAATTCAACGTCTGGTCAAGGCCGGGGCTCTGCTCGACATCGTGGGAATATTCCTGATCGTCTTCATGGTTTGGGGCATCGCTGCAATTGCCAGTTGATTACATCTGAAACCGGTTGAAGCGCATTGCACTTCTCGGTATCTGCGCGAGTGATCTTTTTTGGCATCGATGCAGATGCGTTCCTGCGGAGGTTAGGAGCGGGGGGCCCGATCGCCACATTTCAGCTCCTGCCTTCCTGGGAGCGTTGCGGGCTTTGCCAATCGCAAAGCATTTCGGCAGCGCCCGCGCAATGGGAAGACCTCAATGACAGACGCTATCGACCCGGTTGACCAACCAACCCCTCGCCGTAAGCCCAAAGAGCCGATCACAACCATCAATGGCCGGCCGATGAAGCCATCAACGCTGATGATGGGCCACGGCTATGACCCTGTTCTGTCCGAAGGCTCTCTCAAAGCCCCGATCTTTCTCACCAGCACATTCGCGTTTGAGAGCGCGGCGGCAGGCAAGCGACATTTTGAAGGCATCACCGGCAAACGCGAAGGCGGTGCAGAAGGCCTAGTCTATTCGAGATTCAATGCGCCCAACCAAGAGATTCTGGAAGATCGCCTTGCGATCTGGGACGGCGCAGAAGAAGCGCTGAGCTTCTCCAGCGGTATGACCGCGATCGCAATTCTGATGCTAGCTGCATGCAAGGCAGGCGACGTGATCGTCCATTCGGGACCGCTTTATGCAGCGTCCGAAGGTTTCGTCGCGAAGATCATGGCAAAATACGGCGTTACATATGTCGATTTCCCGGCTGGCGCGACGCCTGAGGAACTGGACATTGTGCTGGCGAAGGCCAAAGCTCAAGCCGAGGAGCAAGGCGGCGAAGTGCCGCTGATTTATCTCGAAAGCCCCGCCAACCCCACGAATGCACTCGTCGATGTCGAGGCCGTCAAGGCGGCGCGTGACAAACATTTTGACCCGGCTCGCTGTCCGATAGCGATCGATAACACTTTTCTTGGCCCGCTGTGGTCGCGCCCGCTTGAGCATGGCGCGGATTTGGTGGTGTACTCGCTGACAAAATATGTGGGCGGACACTCTGATCTTGTTGCAGGCAGTGTATCAGGCAAGAAACGTTTCATTGATGCGATCCGCGCGCTGCGCAACACCATGGGTGGAATCACCGATCCGAACACCGCATGGATGTTGCTACGCTCGCTTGAGACAGTTGAGCTACGCATGGAGCGCGCCGGCCAAAATGCCGAGAAGGTTTGCGCCTTTCTGAAGAACCACCCGAAGGTGGATGGTCTCGGTTATCTCGGCATGATCGAGGATCCGCGACAGCAAGACATCTATGCTCGCCACTGCCTTGGTGCGGGCTCCACCTTCTCTGTCTTTATCAAGGGCGGCGAGGCTGAATGCTTCCGCTTCCTTGATGCGTTGAAGGTGGCAAAGCTGGCTGTAAGCCTTGGCGGCACAGAGACACTTGCAAGTCATCCTGCATCGATGACGCACTTGAGTGTTCCGGATGAACGCAAGGCTGCGCTTGGCATCACGGATAACCTGGTGCGAGTCAGCATTGGAATTGAAGATCCGGACGACCTGATCGCGGATTTTGATCAGGCACTGGCGAAGGTCTGAGACTGCGCCTACACTGCCCTCTCACGCGATTGGGAGGGCAGCGTAGTGGCTTCAAAGAAACCCGTATTCCTTGTCATCGGTGCGGGTGCTGGCATCGGTGGACATGCCGCCGCACGATTTGCAGCCGGCGGCTATCATGCGGTCCTGGCGCGGCGCAGCGACGAAGAAGGGCTTGCGCGGCTTGTCGGCCAGATCGAGGAAGCGGGCGGCACCGCGACCGGCGCCCTGCTCAATGCATCCGAAGATGGCACTATCGAGGATCTGGTCGAGCGAATTGAAAGCGACATCGGTCCAATCGAATGCGCGCTTTACAATCTCGGCGCGCAAATCGGTAACCGCAAACTGCATGACACGCCGCACAAGACGTTTGAGTTGGGATGGCGGCTCGGGTGCTACGGCGTGTTTCGTCTCGCCCATGCGATGTTCCCGGCGATGGTAGAACGTGGCAGGGGCAGCCTGCTCGTTACATCAGCCACTTCGGCAGTCCGCGGTAATGCTGGACAGCATAGTCATGCCGCCGCCATGGGCGGACGGCGCATGCTGTGCCAGACATTAAACGCTGAATTTGGCCCGCAGGGAATTCATATCGCGCATATCGTGGTTGATGGTGCTGTTGATGCACCTGACACATTGGGCAAGTTGCTGGGTGACAAATTTGAAGCGTTCAAAGCCATGAAGGGCGAGGAAGGTGTGATTGATCCTGCATCGCTAGCGGAAACATACTGGCATCTGGCGCAGCAACCTAAGAATTGCTGGACGCATGAGATCGATGCGCGACCGTGGACTGACGTCGCATGGTGGAATGACAATCCGAACCCTGAGATCAATTCAAGCGCATCGAGACCGGGATTTGCCGGGCCAAGTGACGGCTAAAGACTATCTCCCCGAACTAGCTGCTTAAGCAGCAGCCGGTCTACGAAAGCCGGGTTTCTGCCAGTAGGTCAGCAATCGCCAGAACCACTCAAGCGGGCCAAAGCGGTAGTGCCTGAGCCATATCGGGCTGATGACAAGCTGAACCACGCAGATCGAAGCCCAAATATAGTAAAGTTCATGTCTTTGAAGGGCACCGAAAAGCCCGAAGCCGGTAAAGATTATCGCGCACACAACGCTATGTGTCAGATAGTTGGTCAGCGCCATTTGGCCGACAGCAGCCATTGATCTGCGCAGCCAGCCGAACAACCCCGATCGATACAACAGCAGGAGCAAGCCGAGGTGTCCCAGTGTCATGGAAAGGCGACCGACATCGAAGGTAACATTAGCCTGACTGAAAGCGAGAAGACTGAAGTTATTGTCCACGATCCATCGGGCTTCCATTACGTTGACCGGCAGACCGATGCCATATCCTACTAGAACCATTCCTACGTAAAGTGCGACTGGCCGCGCGAGCGTCAAGACTCCCAGTTTGAACAGCGCCATTCCGATCAGCATCATTCCAAAGACGTCGCCAAAGGCATAATAAAGATGAGTGGTTTGCAACCATACTGCCAAGGGCGCGATGGCTTCTTGCGTTGAGCGCCAACCGTTCCTGTGCGCTGCGATATCGGCTGCGACAGCTTCAGCGGACAGGGTGTGCTCGGCCTCAGCGGCCCTCCACGCGGAAATGGCAGCGGTCTGTTCCTCAGTAAGGGTTCCGCCTGCATTTTCCACTGCCAGCGCTGCTTGCGCTTGTTCGTACGATTCAAGACTGTCTTGCGCAAAACTGTAATTATTGAACGCGACAAGCGCGAGAGAAGCCAGTCCGATGGCAATCAGCCAGCGCGGCATCAGCTTGCGAAACCCGTAAGCAAACAAGGCGGTGACGCCATATGTGTATAAGATATCGCCAGGCCACAGCAGAATCCAGACATTGACCATGCCGAACCCGATCAGCCAAAGGTTGCGGCGCATATAGATGTCGCTGGCATTCACTGGATCCCTCTCTTCCAGCTTGGAGGTCAGCAAGATTATGCCCGCGCCAAACAAGAGCGAGAAAAGCCCTCGCTGAGTACCATCAAAGAAGATTTGGATGACTTGCCATGACATCAGGTCAGCGCCTGTCGCACCGCCATTATTGAGCGGGTTGTAATAGGCGTTCGAAAGCCCGAACCCAGTGATGTTCATCAGCAGTATGCCAAAAAGTGCCCAGCCACGCACAAAGTCAAGCGCGCCGATCCGTTCGTTGCTCCTCGTTGGCGCAACAGCAGGTTCGCCAAGCGCGTGCTCCAAATTTTCGGAATAGGTCGTTGCCATTTTTACCGCCCCCCACGGCAAGCTCGACCCTGGTCACCATGCTTGAGCCTAAGTTACGTTCTTGGCAAGAGAAAAGGGGGAGTTGGCTTGTAAGGATTTGTCTTCGGCAATCTCAATCTTGCCTTGATAATCGTGGGCCGGTGTAGCGCTAGCCCCGCCATTCTCTCCGTTCTTCTGCCGATTTCAGCACCTCATAGGCTAATTGCAGTTTCTGGAACTCGGCCGCGGCTTCCTTGTCACCTGGCTTGACGTCAGGATGAACCTCTTTCGCCTTTTCGCGCCAGGCTTTCTTGATTGCGGCGAATTCAGCATCGGCCTCAAGTTCAAGAACATCTAGCGCGCGCATTTCGTCTGCGCTGCGAGAGCCATCGCCTGCTCCGGCCCAACCGTAATGCGAAGCTTCGGCATAGCCGGCAGATTCTTGCCTTTCGGCCTTCGCGCGCTCTTCCTTCTGCTCCTTGTCCAGCCCTTCGAAATAATCCCAGCCTTTGTTGTACTCGGCCGCATGTGCCTGACAGAAGTACCAACGATCTGGGCTGTTGGGCGATTTGGGCGCCGGGCAATCGCCCGGCTCTTCGCACCCGTGTCGGTCGCAGAGTCGCACTGTGGTGGCTTCGCGCGCCGAGCCATAGCCACGCCAGCGGGGAAACCCCCAATCATTGGATCGCGTAGCTTTAGGCATAATGTGTCGTTGGTCGGATTGGCATGACACCTAGTCTAGGGATGGTTGCGGCTATTGCAAATGCATGGGAACCAATTTCGAATTGAAATGTTGCATTGCAACACATCATTCATGAATTGCGGCTAACCGGCCGTCTCAATGCGAAGACCCGAAATACAAGATCATGAGCAAACAACTCGCCATATCCAGCAGCTTCTGCACATTCGCGCTTACCGCGATGGTTCTGTTTGCGTCACCGGACCAAAGCAGCCTGCACGGCAGTGATCCGTTCATGGTTGTGCAGGCCGAGAGCACTTCTCTCGACCTGCAGGTTCCTTCCTTCTTTCGCGATTAGTCGATTACAACACTCACCGCGCGACGGTTTTGTGCCCAGGCTTGCTCGTTTGACGCAAGGGCAACAGGCCGCTCCTTGCCGTAGCTGACTGTGGCTATACGGCTGGCGTCAACACCTAGACCCACAAGATAGTTCTTCGCTGCATTGGCACGGCGCTCACCTAAAGCGAGGTTATACTCACGGGTGCCGCGTTCGTCGGCATGTCCTTCGACGGTGATACGCACCTGAGGATAGCGGGCAAGGTATTGTGCTTGAGACTGCAAGGCCGCCGCGTCCGCGCTATCGATGTTGAAGCGGTCAGTATCGAAGTAAATCACGTTCTGTCCGTTGACCGCGTCTTCGAAATGCGCCTGACTTCCCACGGAGGGGCCAGTTGGCGTGGGTGTCGCCGCCGGAGTTTGCGTTGGTGCACTTGTGGATGGCGGCGGTGGAGGCAGCTCTTCCGGAGCCTTCTTCGCACAAGCAGCCAGAGTTGTGGCCGAGGCCAGCAAAACGACAGTTGCAAAACGTTTATTCATTGCTTTTTCCTCTCGGGAGATGGGTTTTGCCACCAAATAATAACACAAAAGAAGAGATTTAGGGGAGTATTGGTCCCCACGCCGGATCCGACGCGTCCACCGGCGTCGGCAGTCTCCTTTCATTGCGACCCGTCAGGTCGACTTGCCAAAGGGCCGAACGGCCGGAGTTCCGCTCCGTTCGGAAGAATTGGATTATCCGGCCGTTCGGAGCCCACGTAGGCCCCTCATCCTGCCAGCCGCTCGTCAAGACGCGCAGGTTTCGGCCATTCGGGCTCATCACTGCAATGTTGAAATCGCCCGCGATCCGCGTGAAGGCGATCTGATCACCGCGCGGGCTCCATTCAGGGTTCGCACAACGCCCACCAAAGAACGTGATGCGGCGTTGGTTTGTGCCATCTGCGTCCATGATGTAGCACTGCTGACTACCCGAACGGTCGCTTTCAAACACGATCTTTGAACCATCAGGTGAATAGGACCCGCCGATGTCGATCCCCGGTGTATCGGTCAGACGCACGCTGCGTCCGCCGGAGGCAGGTACGCTATAGATATCCGTATTACCCGCCACCGCCATCGAATAGAGAATCGTACGACCATCCGGGCTCCAGCGCGGTGCAAAGGTCGGATTGCTGCTCTGCGTGACAAGCGTCTGACGCCCGGTACCGATGTCATAGACATAGAGCCGGGGGTTACCATCGACGTAGGACAGATAAAGAAGCTGGGAATAATCAGGCGAATACCTCGGCGTCAGTGCAGTCGCGCTGCCCAGCGTCAAAAAGCGATGGTTAGCACCATCACTGTCCATAATCGCCAGCCGCTTTACACGCCGGTCTTTAGGGCCGGTCTCCGCAATGTAAGCAATGCGACTGTCGAAGAACGGGCTTTCCCCGGTCAGTCGCGCGTAAATGATGTCTGAGCATTTGTGCGCCGCTCTGCGCCAATCGGCAGGAGGAACAACCCAGCCTTCGCGGACCAATTCGTCCTGCAAAGCGACATCATAAAGGTAACAGCCGACGACAAGCCTGCCGTCTCCACGTGCCCTGACATAGCCGTGTACCAGCATCTCTGCGCCGCGCCCGCGCCAGCTTCCCCAAACGGGATCCGTAATCTGCGCAAATTCCGGCTGGGGCAACCGGTTTGGTCCGATCGGGCGGAACAAGCCATTGTTTTCAAGATTTGAGGTAATAACATTGGCAATCTCTACCCCTAGTGCCGCTGTCCCGCGTGAGTTAGCTGGCGTATCGACATCGCGATCTGCAGCAAATCCGGGGATAGCAATGGACAGGTCAGACCAGTCATTCTCGTCAGTAACTGTGAAGGTGAGCCCGCCTTCAGCATCTTCGCCGGAGTCCTGCGTTCCCGTGGTTTCAACCTGACCTCCTTCGGCGACAGGTTGAGCCAAGTCTTGTGCAGCAAGAGGCGCAGAGACAAATGCAAGGGCAAGAATGAGTTTTTTCATCGAGAGAGATTCCTATCGAAACGCGCGCCTCGGATCGACTTCCACGCGTTATAATACTCGGCAGGCAGGTCAAACGGCGCGGCGAGTTGCACTGCACGGATTGCGCGCTCAGCATGAAGACCCGCCTGCGGACGATTTGACGAGTTGATCCCGGATTGGCGGAGCACACGCGGGCGGCCTACCAATGTACCATCTTCGTTGAGGTTGAACGCGAGTTCGGTAACCAGCAATTCTGCATCGACCCCAGAAGGCGCATTCCAATGCGGCTTTATCTGGCGCGAGATGGCCTGGACCAGACTGGCCCGGGCGCTTCTGCCGATCTCGTCAGCCGGAATTCGAGTATCGTCAGAAGACGCGCTCGAGCCAACGCCCTCAAGGAAATTATCACCCACTTGTGTACCCGTCGCCTGGCGCGGCGGTGTTTGCGCGGCTTGCCTCGGTTGCGCAGTCACAGCTGTTTGTGAATTGTTGCGCGGAGGCTCGCGGGTAAGTTCTGTCGGAGTCTCCCTATCCGCCTGTTCGACTTCGGCCTGAACTTCTTCTGCCACCGTGGGAGCCATCGCAGCGCGACTATCAGGCGCGATTTGAGGCGCAGTCGAAGTGAGCGACACATCGGTTGCAAGGCTGACTGTCATGCGCTCCGGCACTTCCAGCCCCTCGCCCGGCCCAGGCTGAAACAGCAAGACGCCAGCGAGCGCAAGATGCAGCGAAATGGCGACCCCAAGGCCCCATTTTTCGTCTTGCCGAAGCGCTCTCGTTTCCATTGCGGTGTTCTGACTATGGTACTGTTTGTGAACTATTGGTGACCAGCGAGATTGAATTGAACCCAGCACGATTCAATTCGCCCATCACCGCCATGACACGGGCATATTGGAGGCTGCGATCACCACGCAGCACAATCACCGGCCCCTGACCGTCAGCCCCGCGATCAATTGCCGCCAGCGCCTCTGGCAACCCGCCCGTTTCAACCCGCGCATCTCCGATGAAGATCGTTCCGGTGGGATCGATGGTAATGGTGACTTGATCGGGCGTCTGGTTAATCGGATTGGCGCGACTGTCCGGAAGTTCAACCGGCACCCCAGAAGCAAGCAAAGGTGCCGTCACCATAAAGATAATCAGCAGTACCAGCATGACATCCACAAACGGCGTGACGTTGATTTCCGCCATCGGTGCACGTTTGCGGCGTCGCCCGGTTCTGCCGGAAGAGGGGACGTACATTGCCATTATGCCTTATCCAGCTCGTAGCTAAGGCTTGCATGAAACTTGTCGGCGAAGCGCTGAAGCTTGGCTTCATAGCGGTTCACGCGGTCGCTTAATCGGTTGTATGCAATGACCGCCGGTATCGCAGCGAACAGGCCAATGGCCGTAGCGAACAGCGCTTCCGCAATGCCCGGTGCGACCACAGCCAGCGAAGAGCTTTCCTGCATACCTATCTGGAAGAAGCTGTTCATGATGCCCCAAACGGTTCCGAAAAGACCCACGAACGGGGCAACAGAACCAGTGGTGGCGAGAAAGCCCAATCGCGAAGAAAGTTCGTCTGCCTCTTGCGCCACCTGGCTTTCCATCATGCCCGCAAGTCGGCTGCGCGTCCCTTCGCGATCAACTGGCGGATGCTGAACCGAGCGTTTCCACTCGTTTACCCCCGCTGCGGCAACACGCGCGGGCGGCAAGTCCTTCCGCGCACGGCCAGTGGTGAGCGCGTCGAAATCATCCGATTCCCAGAAATCCGCCTCGAAATCGTTGCTACGACGTTCGATCTTTCCCATGCGCAAGCTGAAAGAAACGATGATCGTCCACACCCAGACACTGGCAAGTATCAGTCCGATCATCACTGTTTGAACAACAATGTCCGCCTGAATGAATAGGTCCAGCGGATTGAGCCGTGTCGGGGCCGCTGCCACGAAGTTCAGAAAAATGTTCATGCGAGATTGTCTTCCATGAAATCCTTGAATGCCTTGCGCCATTCGGCCGGTTGGCGGCGCGGCCGCCCGTCAAGTGATATGAAGCCAACGCGCAATGACGCTTCGCAAAGCGGCTCTCCATCGCGGGTGGCAATTTGGTGCATGCGGCAACTGGCCGCGCCCAGCTCTGTACAAGTCGTCTCAATCACCACGTCATCATCGAGCTTGGCCGGTCGCAGATATTTGAGATTGACCTCTGATACCGCATACGCGCCCTCCTCGCCCTCAATCGCTTCACGTTGATCGATTTTCAGCATTCGCAAGAGGTCACTGCGCGCGCGTTCAAACCAGCGAAGGTAGTTCGCATGGTAGGTGATGCCCGAGAGGTCTGTGTCCTCGTAATAGACACGCACAGCGTAGAGGTGCCGAGCACCGTCGAATACGCCGCCAGGAGGAACAGGTTTAACCATCAAGAAAGCCACCTAAAGCAACGGCGATTCGCTGCAAAGGCCCCAATTGCTTCACACACCTGAACGACGGCAAAACGAGTCTGGCGTGCGATCAGCAGCGATCAGCGTGCCAGCATCGGGCCCAATGGGTGACCGCCAAAAATGTGGACGTGCAAATGCGGCACTTCCTGATGCCCATGTCCCCCAATATTGGCGAGCAAGCGATATCCAGGCTCCACCAGACCCTTTGCCCGGGCGACTTCGCCCACCGCGCGAACAAATCCCGCAATCTCTTCGGCTGTAGCCTTTGCGGAGAAGTCTTCCCAACTGACATAGCGCCCCTTTGGGATCACCAGGGTGTGAATGTCGGCCTGCGGATTGATGTCCTCAAACGCATAGGCCCATTCGTCTTCATAGACCTTTGTCGAGGGAATTTCGCCGCGCAGGATCTTCGCGAAGATGTTGTTGTCATCATAGGGCTGCGTTGCATCGATCGGCATGGCTATTCGCTCCTGCTCGCTTTTTCTTCAATTCCAGAGGTGCCTTCGCGGCGATCGAGTTCTGCCATAACTTCGTCGAGCGAAACGCGGCGCGCCTGCAACAGCACGAGCAAGTGAAAGATTAGGTCGGCAGCCTCGCCGACCACTTCCTCGCGCCCGCCCGAAAGTGCGGCGATCACAGTTTCTGTGGCCTCTTCGCCCAGTTTCTGCGCGATTTTATCGATACCCTTGGCATAGAGGCTGGCGACATAGCTGCTGTCGGGCGAAGCGGATTTACGGTCAGCAATCACCTGCTCAAGACGCGCCAATATATCAAGATTTGTATCCATCAGAATATTCTCGCTCAAACCCCGCGTGCGGGCAAGCCTGCTGCCCGCAGAGCAGCATGTGCCTCGGAAATCGAATGGGTTCCAAAGTGAAAGATGCTGGCCGCCAGCACCGCGCTGGCATGCCCCTCAGTCACTCCCTCAACCAAATGCTGCAGCGTGCCGACACCGCCGCTCGCAACCACCGGTACATTGACCGCATCTGCAATGGTACGGGTTAATTCAAGGTCGTAACCTGCCTTAGTTCCATCGCCGTCCATTGATGTGACGAGCAGCTCACCTGCTCCCAATTCTGCAGCCTTCTTCGCAAATTCTATCGCGTCGATCCCGGTCGGTGTGCGCCCGCCGTGGGTGTAGATTTCCCATCTTGGGCCCTCTTCACCGTTTGGGGCAATGACACGGCGCGCATCAACACTCGCAACCATGCACTGGCTGCCAAACTTTTCAGCAATCTCGGCAACTAGCTCGGGGCGCTTTACCGCCGCGCTGTTCACAGCGACCTTGTCCGCCCCTGCCAACAACAGCGCGCGCGCGTCTTCGACCGAGCGTACCCCGCCACCGACGGTCAGCGGCATGAAGCACACTTCAGCAGTGCGCCGGACAATATCGAGCAGTGTCCCGCGCCCTTCATGGCTGGCGGAAATGTCAAGGAAGCACAGCTCGTCCGCGCCCGCTTCGTCATAGGCCTTGGCCTGTTCGACCGGATCACCGGCGTCCTTCAGGTCGACAAAGTTGACGCCCTTGACCACGCGGCCATCGGCAACGTCGAGACAGGGTATGACGCGGATACGGACGGTCATTCTCGCCCCGCCAATGCAATTGCTGCAGCCAGATCGAGCCGGCCCTCGTAGAGTGCCCTGCCAGTGATTACGCCCTCGATCCCTTCATGGGCGTTAAGCGACAGCACGTGAATGTCATCCAGCCCTTTCACCCCGCCGCTGGCGATCACGGGAATGTCCACGCGCCGCGCCAGATCGAGCGTCGCGTCGATATTACATCCTTTCAGCATTCCATCGCGGCCAATGTCAGTGAACAGCAGCGAAGCAACGCCTGCGTCCTCAAACCTGCGGGCAAGATCGACAACCGGAACATCCGAGACTTCAGCCCAACCTTCGGTTGCGACCATGCCATCCTTGGCATCAACCGCGACAACGATGCCGCCTTCCCATTCTTTCGCCATGTCTTTGACGAATTCGGGATCCTTCAGCGCGGCCGAGCCCATCACCACGCGCGCTAAGCCTAGATTGAACCAAGCCTCAACAGCCTTCGCGTCGCGAATACCGCCGCCCAGCTGCACATAGCCCGGGAACTGTTCAATGATGGCTTTGACCGCTTCTACATTGCGCCCCTCGCCCGCAAAACTGCCGTCCAGATCGACGACATGCAGGTGCTGCGCGCCCGCATCAGCAAAGATCATGGCCTGTGCCGCGGGATTATCGCCGTAAACGGTCGCGCGATCCATGTCGCCTTCTGCCAGCCGCACGACTTCGCCAGCTTTCAGATCGATGGCTGGAAATACGATCATGGAGTTTTCTCCGATGGCCATGCCGCCCGCGCGAACATCACGGTCTCCACTCCAAAAATCTCTCAAGCATCGCCAGCCCATAGGCTTGGCTCTTCTCGGGGTGAAATTGCACGCCCAGAATATTGTCACGCGCAACCGCTGCCACAAGTCCTTCGCCGTGGTCTGTCATCGCGGCAACGTCCGATCCGTTGTTGGCGGCAAAGTGGTAAGAATGCAGGAAGTACGCCTCGCCCTCCTCGATCACCGGATGCCGCTTTGCGTGCGGAAGCATGGCAACATCGTTCCAACCCATATGTGGAACTTTGATCGACGGGTCGGATGGCTCAATCAGCCGAACATCGCCTTCGATCCAGCCAAGCCCGGGCGTTTCGCCATGCTCAAGCCCACGTGTCGCGAGCAGCTGCATTCCGACGCAAATCCCAAGAAACGGCACGCCTTTTTCAAGCACGCGCTCCTCAAGTGCTCCAACCATGCCGGGGATCGCACCAAGCCCCTTGGCGCAAGCCTTGAAGCTGCCGACACCGGGCAGAACGATACGGCGAGCGCCGCGTACCAAATCAGGGTCGGCGGTTACCGCGATATGTTCGGCACCCGCTGCCTTCAGCGCATTGTGTACGGAATGCAGATTTCCGGCGCCGTAATCAATCAGCGCAAGCGCTTCAGCCACCTAGCTGTCCTTTGGTGCTGGGAATTGCCCCGCCTTTGCGCGGGTCTTGCTCGACCGCAATGCGCATCGCGCGCGCGAACCCCTTGTACAGCGCCTCGCAAATGTGGTGGTTATTAGTGCCGTAGAGCAGCTCCATATGCAGCGTTATGCCGGCCGTCTGCGACACCGAATGGAACCAGTGCTCGATTAGCTCGGTGTCCCATTCACCCAGCTTCTCTTGCGTGAAACCGGCTTTCCACACGAAGTACGGGCGACCTGAAATATCCAGCGCCACTCGCGCCAAAGTCTCATCCATCGGCGAATAGGCGCTGCCATAACGGCCAATCCCGGCCTTATCGCCTAGCGCATCAGAGATGGCTTGGCCCAAGGCTATCGCGCTGTCTTCAGTCGTGTGATGTTGATCGACATGCAGATCGCCGTCGACCTTCATAGTCACGTCAATCAGCGAATGCTTCGAAAACTGCTCGACCATGTGGTCGAGAAATCCAATTCCCGTGGAAACTTCATAGTTTCCAGTACCGTCGAGGTTCACCTCAACCAGAATCGCTGTTTCCGCTGTCTTTCGCTCAATCCTGCCAGTACGCATGAGGGCGCTATAAGCGCTCTTCGTCTGTGTGCAAGCGTTCACAAGCATGTCAGGGATGTCGATTGCGGCTTGACCGCGGCATGATCCAGCGCCACGATTCACACTGCCATGAGTGATGAAACGCCAGATAGTCTGATCCCGTACGATGAGATCGTACAAGAAGCTTTGCGCGCGGTGGTCGGTCGTGTGTTGGGCGAGATTGTCGCAGGTGGCAGCGAGTTACCTGGCGAGCATCATTTTTACATCACCTTCAAGACGGGGGCCGCGGGGGTTTCAATCCCGGCGCATCTGCGCGAGCGTTTCCCCGATGAAATGACGATCGTTCTGCAGAATAAATTCTGGGACCTGGAAGTTACCGATCACGGTTTTTCGGTCGGTCTCAGCTTCAATCAGGTTCCGGCAAAGCTGGATATTCCCTTCAGCGCGATCACTGCGTTTGTCGATCCAGCGGTTGACTTCGGCCTTCAGTTCCAGGCAACCAGCGATAACTTGCCGCCGGAAGAGCATGAAGACGCAGAGAACGATGGCTCCACCGATGGTGATGATAGCAATCCGCCCAAAGGAGCTGACGACGGCTCCAACGTCGTCACAGTCGACTTCGGACGCAAGAAATAGGCGGTTTTCCGTCATCAACCACTTGATTTAGTCCGTCGCATTGCGCCAACAGCGCACATGGCTGACCAATCGACTCTTCAACGCCGTGGGCTCTTGTTCATTCTTTCCTCACCATCAGGAGCCGGGAAAACAACAATCTCGCGCATGCTGCTCAATGCCGACGACGAGATTGACCTATCAATTTCCGCTACAACGCGACCTCGCCGCGAAGGCGAGATCGATGGCGTTGACTATCATTTTGTCTCTCCCGAGAAGTTTGAAGAGATGGTCCAGAAGGACGAGTTTTACGAATGGGCGACAGTGTTCGGCAATCGCTACGGCACGCCCAAAGGCTACATTCGCAAAGGCCTGAAAGAAGGACGTGATTTTCTTTTCGACATCGATTGGCAGGGTACGCAACAGTTAAAGCAGAAGGATGATCAGGACGTCGTGACTGTTTTCATTCTACCGCCTAGCTTAGCCGAACTCCGCAACCGCCTTGAAACAAGGGCGCAAGACAGCCCTGAGGTGATCGACAACCGGATGGAGAGAGCCAAAGCGGAAATCAGCCATTGGGCGGAGTACGACTACGTGGTCATCAATGACGACGTCGACGAATGCTTCGTCAAAGTCCGCGAGATCCTGCATGCCGAGAGGATGAAACGTACACGCCAAACGGGCTTGATCCCGTTCGTTCGCGAATTGACCCAATAGTCAGCTTCAAGTGTCGAGCAGCTCTTCAACCCAAGCGGGTACGAGTTCGCCGGCCGGTCCCTGGCGTGATTCATGGAACCAATGTGAGCCCTCGCTACGTTCCAGATTGAGCTCCAGCGTCTGCACGCCCAAATCGCGCGCATCACTTACGAACCCGGCCGCCGGATAAACTGCGCCGGAAGTGCCGATGCTGACGAATAGGTCAGCATCCCGGATCGCAGCGTAAATCCGTTCCATCTGGTAAGGCATTTCGCCGAACCACACGACATCGGGCCGCAGCGAGGGCGCTTGGCAGACCGGGCATGCCGGACGGTCGGACATTGGCGCATACCACGGGCTGCGCATCTCGCACGAAAGACACAGCGCGCTCTTCAACTCGCCATGCATATGGAGCACGCGTTGTGCGCCGCCGCGTTCATGTAAATCATCGACGTTTTGCGTGACGATCAGAAGCTCTCCGGACCAAGCCAAATCAAGCCGTGCCAACGCGTCATGCGCCGCGTTCGGCTGCACCTTTGACAGTGCCTCGCGACGCATATCGTAAAAGCCCAGCACAAGGTCTGGATCGCGTGCGAAACCCTCTGGTGTCGCTACATCCTCGACCCGGTGCTGCTCCCACAAGCCGCCAGAATCACGGAATGTATCGATCCCGCTTTCGGCAGAAATTCCTGCACCTGTCAGGATCACGATATTGCGAATGTCACTCATGCACGCCATGAAGCACGAGCAACGGAGTTCACGCAATGGCGCAGTTTGGAATCATTGGACACAAAGGGCGGATGGGTCGCGCGATCACGACAGCGATCGAGGAGGCTGGCCATGTCATGCGAGTGGGCATCGATGCAGGTGGCGATCCCGGCCCGCTTGCCGCGCAATGCGACGTGATGGTCGATTTTTCAGCTCCTGACGCGCTCGAAGGCAATCTAAACGCTGCGAAACATGCCGGCATTCCCATTCTCGTCGGAACAACCGGCCTTGCACAGGAGCACTTCGTTTTGCTCGCCGATGCGGCGCAGGCGATCCCGGTTTTGCAGACAGGGAACACGTCCTTGGGTGTGGCGCTGATGGAACATCTGGTCCGCGAAGCTGCCTCAAGGCTCGGCCCGGACTGGGATATCGAAATCCTGGAAATGCATCACCGAACCAAAGTCGACGCGCCTTCTGGCACAGCCAAACTTTTAGGCGAAGCGGCCGCCGAAGCGCGAGGCGTCGCATTATCAGATGCGATGGATAGCGGACGGCATGGGCAAACCGGCGCGCGGCGCGAGGGCGCCATAGGCTTTGCCACCTTGCGCGGCGGGACTGTAGCCGGCGAGCACAGCGTGATCTTTGCCGGCAATGAAGAGCGCATTACGCTGTCTCACACCGCAGAGGATCGCATGATTTTCGCGCGCGGCGCAGTGCGTGGCGCAGAATGGCTGATCGGCAAAGAGCCGGGTCGCTACTCCATGGCGCAAGTTCTGGGGTTGTGATCTGACAGCATGACCAAAGACCAGATTTTTGAATTCTTCCGCCGACTTGCGGAGGACAACCCCGAGCCTGAAACTGAGCTGGAATATGGCAATGCCTATCAGCTTGTTGTGGCAGTCGCCCTGTCGGCACAGGCAACTGATGTTGGCGTGAACAAAGCAACACGCGCGTTGTTCCAGAAGGTGAAGACTCCGCAGCAGATGCTCGACCTTGGGCTCGATGGGTTGATCGAGCACATAAAGACGATTGGACTGTTCAATTCCAAGGCGAAGAACGTGATCGCGCTGAGCCAGCTGCTGATCGACGATTATGACGGCGAAGTGCCGGATACACGCGAAGATCTGGTCCGGCTTCCCGGCGTTGGAAGAAAGACTGCCAATGTGGTGCTAAATTGCTGGTTCAAACAGGAAACCTTTGCGGTCGACACCCACATCCTGCGAGTCGGCAACCGGACAGGCCTCGCAAAAGGAAAGACTCCGGAGCAC
This sequence comes from Altererythrobacter ishigakiensis, assembly GCF_001663155.1. NCBI lineage: Bacteria > Pseudomonadati > Pseudomonadota > Alphaproteobacteria > Sphingomonadales > Erythrobacteraceae > Altererythrobacter > Altererythrobacter ishigakiensis. The sequence continues at coordinate 821,205 of NZ_CP015963.1, read as the reverse complement.
GTAGAAGCGAAACTAGAAAAGCGCGTGCCTCAGCCGTTCCGCCTGCATGCGCATCATTGGCTGATCCTGCATGGGCGATATACTTGCAAGGCACGAACGCCCGAGTGCTGGCGCTGTCAGCTCACAGATCTTTGTAGCTACAGGAAGAAAGTACTGGAGAAACCGAAAGGGCGTTAGATAGCACCCGATTTGCCAAACTCTTACTTGAGGTTCACAATGTTTAGCAGCGTGAGGGAGGCAGAACCATGCAATTGCGTATTCTTGCTTTAGCTGCGGCATTGACCGTGTCCGGCACAGCAGCCAGCGAAGCCCGCGCTCAGGCCGCGGCCGAAGAAGCCGTCGTTCTGTCCGGCACAAGCGCCGGTACAAGCCGTGCCTCTCGCGACTTGGGCAACGCAGTCGGGGGCAGTATTCGTGGCGCAACCAGAGCTATCAGCACCATTCCAAGGGCCGCACCTCGTGGTTCTCCGCGACGTTCCCGTGGCGGTGTTGTAGTCGATGGTCCGCTTGCCGCTGATTCCGACCCGCTCGAAAACACTAATGCGCCCGCCTATCAGTTGAGCAATGGCGCAACGATCCGCGTAAGCGGCGGCATGCGCAACTCCGCCTCTGCAAAATGCAAACTCAACTGCCTCAAAGGCGGAGCCAAGGAAGATGAGCCTTTGCCATCCAACAACGACGCTCCGTTGGTCGAAGCTGAAGAAACCGAAGCGACACGCCTTGAGGCTGAGGCCTCAAAGCCCGACTAAGCGCTAGACGTCATCCGCGCTGATCATTTCGGCACGGTCGATCTCATTCGTCAGGCTGGCTACGGTTGTTGCCACCGCTGCGTCACCGCTGACATTGGTGGTCGTGCGCATCATGTCCATGATACGGTCTACACCCGCCACGAATGCGATGGTTTCCAACGGTACGCCCACAGCGCCGAATACCAGCGCCATCATGATTAGGCCTGCGCCTGGAATACCTGCCGCCCCGATGGCGCCGAGCGTGCCAAGGATAGAGATCAGGAAGTAATCCCCCCAGCTCAAGTCGACACCGAAAATCTGCGCTCCAAACAGTGTCGCTAGGCCCAGATACATCGCCGTGCCGTTCATGTTGATCGTCGCGCCCAGCGAGATCACGAAACTGGCAACGGAGTTGCTGATCCCAAGATTGCGCTCCGCGCAGCGCAGCGTCACGGGCAGCGTCGCGTTGGAGCTGGCGGTCGAATAGCTGACGGCAATTGCATCGATAATCCCGCGGAAGAAGTCGATGACAGGCAGCTTGGCGATGAATTTGATCATCCCCCCATAGATGATGCCGATTATCAGCAAGCAACCGAGATAGTTCAGGAACACCAGCTTGCCGAGCGCACCGAGCGCGTCGAGCCCCAGCGTTCCTGCCACCCACGCCATCAAGGCGAAGACACCGAATGGCGTGAGTTCCATAACAATCATCGTGACTTTCTGCATGATGACCGCGCCGGAATCGAAGATACGCTGAACCGGTGCGCCATCTTCCTTCGCCATTAAAATGCCGATGCCAAGCAATAGCGAGAATATGATCAACGGCAGCACATTAACGTCTGCCATGACCTGTACCGGGCTTTGCGGGACCATGCCCAAAAGCATTTCACGCCACGTCGTCTCGTTGGGAGCGGGCACCGCTCCCATCTCAATGGCAGAGGTATCCACCCCTGCGCCGGGCATCACGAAAGTGCCAAGGCCCAGCCCCAGCCAAACCGCGATCTGCCCGCTGACCACGAACAGCAGCAACGCGCGCCAGCCGACACTGCCCAGCTTGCGCAAATCGCCAATACTGGCAACGCCTGCGACCAGGCTGAAGAAGATCAACGGAACCACCAGCATCTTGATAAAGGCGACAAAGATATCGCCGATGAACTTGATGCTTTCTGCGCCCGCCCCCCAGAACCAGCCGGTCAGGATGCCGAGGATCAACGCGCCAATCACGCGCTGCCAGAGTGGAATTGCAAACCAGGCTTTCATGAGCGCCCCTCTCGTTGTGTTTTATGCCAGCGCGGCTTGCGCGATGCGTGCGTAAATGCGGCTTAGCGTGTCCAAGTCTGCCACTGCAACCGCTTCATCGCGCTTGTGCATCGTGGCGTTGCAAAGACCGAATTCGATGACCGGGCAAACCGCGCGCAGGAAACGCGCATCGGATGTGCCACCGGTTGTCGAAGCCTCCGGCTTCAAACCTGTCTCGGCCTCGACCGCATCGGAGATGATCTGCGAAAACTCCCCAGGCGGCGTGAGAAATGGCTCACCGGAGATGACAGGCTTGGCAGTCCCGCCGTGCTTCTCTGCAATTTCAATAACCTGCTTGGCCAGCGATGCACCCGAGTGCTGATCATTGAAGCGGATCGAAACGCGCGCCTTGGCCTTGGCCGGAATGACATTATGCGCGCGGTTAGGAATATCGATCTCGGTTATTTCAAGATTGCTCGGTTGAAACCAGTCTGTGCCATCATCCAAATGCAGATTGTTGAGCTCTGACAGCATCGAAACCATGCGCGGCAACGGATTGTCCGCCAAGTGCGGATAGGCAACGTGGCCTTGCGTGCCGTCAACTTCCAGCCAGATGTTGACTGAGCCGCGCCGCCCGATCTTCATCATGTCGCCCAATCTGTTGACGCTGGTGGGCTCTCCCACCAGGCACAGCTCAGGCTGGATGCCTTCAGCGTTCATGTAATCGATCAAGGCGCGCGTGCCATGCAGTGCAGGGCCTTCCTCGTCGCCCGTAATGATGAAGCTGATCGTACCCGTTTCTGCAGGTACATCGGCAACGGCGGCCACCATCGCGGCGATCGCTCCCTTCATATCTACCGCGCCGCGCCCGTGAAGCAGATCACCCCGAATTTCTGGATCGAACGGTGCGCTGCTCCAGCCTTCACCAGGCGGCACTACGTCCAGATGCCCCGCAAAGGAGAAGTGCTTCGATCCTTCAGGTCCAGTCCGAATTGCGAAGAGGTTCTCGACCGGGGCGTCGTCTGACCCCTCATCGCCCTCTCCGCACGTGAAGCGCTGAACCTCAAAGCCAAGGGGAGTGAGTTGCGCCTCAAGCACATCGAAAACCTCGCCTGTCGCGGGCGTAACGCTTTCAGCCGCAATCAATCGTTTTGCATTCTCCAGCGCGGCACTCATTGGCGATCCTCGACAGGCAATGGTCCTGGTGCAAAGGCACTTTCAAGTAGTTCCGCGATCCGGATACCCGCTTGCTGCACGCGGCGGCGCGCGACAGGCACAGCTTCGACAATGTCTTTTTGTGTCAGCGCGGTTTCCCCGGGCAAATCGCTCGCACAGGGGTCATCCACATCGAATGCATTAGGGTAGACGATATCGCGGGAAATCTGCCAGCTTTCGCGCCCCCAGTCCGCTGGCGTTCCCCCGCCTAGCGCGGTGCGTTCCTCAGCCGAGTAACGCCGCAAAACCTTGTCTGGCCCGGTAGTGATGGCGCGTTCTGCCAGTGGGCCATCCCAGATCGAATGCAAGTTGCGGTCCGGCACAATTCCGTAGTCGGTAACACGATCATTGCCGCCGCGATCATCCTTATCTCCGGAATGCAGCGGCATGTGAATGTCGCCTGCGAAGTGAACCATGAATGCGAGCGCTTCCAAGCGAACATGGGCGGGCAGGCTTTCATCGGCGAGGATCCGGTGGCTTCGCTCAATCTGCGCGGTCACACAGTTGCCCCCAGAACAATTGGCACGCGGATTATAAGCCTCACAAATTGGCGTTGTGCGATAATGCCACGCAGCAGTGTAGCCCCAACGCCAGAACGTACGCCTAACACAATCTGGCCAGACCGAAGCCTCAGCAATGTTGCGAATTCGGCATTCAGGCGTGCCCAGCATCGCTTCCTGCCGTAAGAGTTCGGTGATCTTTGCACGCGTTTGCAGGCTGACATTCGCGTAGGCGATGTCAGCCGTCACACCATGCGCGTAGAACCCCCATGCACCGGCCTGTACAGGGGCCAACAACAGAGCCAGCGCTGCTACCCATCGACCGATTGCGCGCTGCTTCATGCGCCGACTGTCTCGTATTGCTCGATCACCCATTCTTCGTTCTCCGAAGCGGCAATCCATTCCTGCGTCCACTCATGTTCCCAGATCGCTTCCATATATGCTTGCGCGAACCCTGGCACGGCGATGCCATAGGTTATGAAGCGAGAAACGACCGGCGCATAGAAAATATCCGCTGCGCCATAGGTACCGAACAGGAACGGGCCGCCGTTCCCGTGGCGAGAGCGCGCCTCCGCCCATAATTGCAGGACCCGAACAACATCTTGCTTGGTATCTTCGGTGACCGATTCCAACTGAATACGACGGCGCACGTTCATTGGTAACTCGCGCCGCAACGAGGGAAAGGAGCTGTGCATCTCTGCCACCATGGCGCGCGCCATCCCGCGCGCGCTTTCGTCCTTGGGCCAGAACCGATCACGGCCAACCTTGTCGCTGAGATACTCGAGAATCGCCAAGCTGTCCCAGACGACATTGTCGCCATCCCACAGGATTGGAACGCGGCCATGTGATGGCATCATGCCACTGTCTTCGCTTTGGCGCTTATGCTGCCACTCCTCGCCGAACATCGGCACGATGATCTCTTCGAAATGCAAGCCGGATTGTTTGGCAGCGAGCCAGCCTCGCAGCGACCAGCTCGAATAGTTCTTATTGCCGATAATCAGCTTCATCGAAGAAAGCTCCACCTTGCGTTTCCATGTTATTCCGCCCTAGGAATTCATTTAATCGCTGTCGAGCCTGAACGGGTCCGACACCGTAAAAAGGAGCGCTCAGCCGTGTCACTTCGCCCGTTTCATCTTGCTTTCCCGGTCGATGACCTTGCCTCAACCCGCGCGTTCTACGGTGGAGTAATGGGGTGTGCAGAGGGACGAGCTTCAGATGAGTGGATCGATTTCGACTTTTACGGGCATCAGATCGTGACACATCTCGCGCCCGGCGGCTCGGGCGACCGAGCCAGCAATCACGTCGACGGACATGGTGTACCCGTGCCTCATTTCGGGATCGTTCTGACCATGGAGGACTGGCAGGCGCTGGCGGATCGTTTGCGCGCGGCGGGAACCGAGTTTGTGATTGAGCCAACGATCCGCTTCAAGGGTCAGTCGGGCGAACAAGCGACGATGTTCTTTCGTGATCCAGCAGGCAACGCGCTGGAGTTTAAAGCCTTTGCGGATGATGCTATGTTGTTCGCGACCTAGCTGTTGGCCCAATCGGCGCCCAGTGCGTCTTCAATCACCGCAGCCCGAAGCGCGGCGATTCCCATCCCCTTCTCGCTGCTGGTGACGTGGATTTCAGGATAGGCCGCGACGTGCTTCTTCGCTTCGGCAGCCACTTTCTCGACTGTCTTGTCGAGCTCTGATTTTTTGACCTTGTCCGCCTTCGTCAGAACCACGCGATAGCCAACTGCTGCCTCATCGAGCATTTTCATCATATCGCGATCGACATCTTTCAGGCCATGGCGGCTATCGACCAGCACAAGGTTGCGCTGAAGCACTTGCCGCCCGCGCAGGTAATCGCGCACGAGCCGCTTCCATTTCTCAACCACTTTGGGCGGGGCCTTGGCAAAGCCATAGCCGGGCATGTCGACCAGCCGGAAAAGTGTGGGCTCCCCAACTTCAAAGAAGTTCAATTCTTGTGTTCGACCCGGCGTAACTGATGCACGCGCGATTGCCTTACGCCCCGTCAACGCGTTCAGAAGCGAGCTTTTGCCAACGTTTGAACGTCCGCAAAAGGCGATCTCCGGCACGGTCGGGTCAGGCAGGAACTTGAGCTGCGGGGCAGACAGCAGAAAGTCTACGCGACCGGAAAACAGCTTTGACGCTGCCCGTTCGCGGTATTCCTGCTCCTTCTGCTGCTCAGGCGTCACGGACTACTTGCCTCTGAGAGAGTTCGCGCGATCCTGATCGGCTTTGTCTTTCTCTGCCTGTGCACGCAATTGCGGATGCTTCGAATAGAGATAACTTTGTTGTGCCAGCGTCAGGATGTTTGAGGTGACCCAGTAGAGCAACAGGCCAGCGGCAAACGGCGCCATCACGAACATCAGGATCCAAGGCATGAAGTTGAAGATCTGCTGCTGCACCGGGTCCATCGCTGAAGGATTCAACTTGAAAGTTGCCCACATCGTTATGCCCAGCAGAACTGCGAGAACGCCGATGCCCAGAAAGCCCGGCGGGTCAAAGGGCAGCAAGCCGAAAAGGTTCAGAATCTTGGCAGGATCGGGCGCGGACAAATCTTCGATCCACAATACGAACGGCTTGTGACGCATTTCGATGGCCAGAATCAGCGCCTTGTATAGCGCAAAGAAGATCGGAATCTGAATGAGTAAAGGCAAACATCCGGCAAGGGGGTTTACCCCCTCATCCTTATACAGCTTCATGATCTCTTGCTGCTGCTTCTGCTTGTCGTCCTTGTAGCGTTCCTGGATCGCCTTCATCTTGGGCTGGACCGCCTTCATTGCCGCCATGCTGGCGAATTGTTTCTGCGCAATCGGGAACAGCAGACCGCGGATCAGTATGGTCAGACCGATGATCGCCAAACCGAAGTTGCCAAGAAAATCATACAGAGTGCGAAGCAACCAGACCATCGGTTTCACGAACCATTCGAACCAGCCCCAATCGATCGCCTTACCAAAATTCTGGATACCCAAATCATCGCGATATGTATCGAGCAGCGCGCTTTCCTTGGCGCCCGCGAATAGCATTGACGAGCTCGTAACACTTTCCCCAGCGGGTACCGTGACCGGCGCGTAGATCAGATCAGCACGGAAAATGTTCTCGCCCAGAGAGCGGAAGCCGGCAGTGGCTTCTCCGCTGGCACCGGGGATCAAAGCCCCAAGCCAATAGATGTCGGAGAATCCAAGCCAGTCCGGCGCCCCTCCTTCAGGAGTATGTGCACCATCGTCGATGAGATCCGCATAGTCAGGGCCGTACTCGATCGTATCGCCAAATCCGCCCATCGGGCCGGCATGTGCAATGAACGTGCTCGCACTAGCGGTTGCTGATGTCCGATTGAGCAAACCAAATGGACGGACCACGATAGGGCCGGCGCCATTGTTCGTCACAGTCTGCTCAGCGGTGATCATGTAATTGTCATCAATCGACAGCGTGATCGTGAAGGTCTGCCCTTCCCCGTTGTCATGCGTCAGAGTGACGGGCGCACCCGTAGTCAAAGTATCCCCGGATGCCTGCCACAGTGTGTTTGCCGTCGGCAGTGCAACACCTTGGCCGACCCAGCCAAACTGCGCGAAATACTGTCCATCGGTGCCTTGCGGTGCGAACAGCTGAACCGGGCCGCTTTCTTCATCTACAGTAGCGCGGTGATCCTTCAGCTCGATATCGTCTATCTTTGCACCTACCAGATTGATCGATCCTTCGACGCGGGGGGCATCGATGCGCACGCGTTCCGGGGCAGCGAGAGCCGTGGCCAGGTCAATCGGAGCGGCGGGCGATGAATCAGCATCAATGACCCCGGGCGCCGTAGCTGTCGCAGTTGGAGGCGTCTCGCCTGCGGTGACAACTTCTTCGGCTTGCCCGGTCAGCGAGGCTTGCGGATAAAAGTACCGCATGCCCATGTCCCAACCGAGGATGAGCAGGCCCGAGAGTGCTACGGCGAGCAGTAGATTACGCTGATTGTCCAAGATGAAAGTCCGTGCGTCTGAAACTCAAGAGTGTCTTATATAGGTATTACAGTGCGGCGCGCTAGGGTACCGGATCATACCCATGCCCGCCCCACGGGTGGCAGCGCATTAGCCGCTTTGTCGCCAGCCATCCACCCTTGATCGCACCATGCTTGTTCAATGCCTCGATTGCATATTCGCTGCAAGACGGCGCATAACGACACGTTGGTGGCAAAATGCGGCTTGGTCCCCATTGCCATAGGCGAGCCATCAAGATGAAAATATGCTTCATTTGCGACCTCGATTCCCTTTGCGCGGCCTGCGGCGCGGCGGATCGCCCTTACCCTCAGCAGCCCGCGTCAAAGCATCATCCAGTTCGGCCGCCATTTTCGCGAAATCGCGCTCAATTGCGCCATCTCTAGCGATCAGCACATGATCATGATCGGGCAGTCCCTTGTCAGGCAAAGCAAAACGCAGCAATTCACGAAATCGACGTTTGATCCGGTTACGGACCACAGCATTGCCAACCTTCTTGGTCACCGTGATACCATAACGTTTGCCCTTGCCGCCATTGGGCTGCGCCAAAAGCACGAAACCGGGGCGTGCTACGCGCAGACCCCGGTTCGCAGAAAGAAAATCAGCGCGGCGACGCATCACCGCGATGGATTGTGGCTCAGCCGTGCGACTTACGCACAAAGGTTCTTGCGGCCACGCTTGCGGCGTGCGCGCAGGACCTTGCGGCCACCGGTAGTTGCCTTGCGTGCGAAAAAGCCGTGACGGCGGGCACGCACGAGATTGCTAGGCTGAAAAGTCCGCTTCATATCGTCCTCGAAATCAAATCCGGCGCTTGCATAGTACGCCATCAAAAAAAGCCGCCGAAATGCGGGCGACCGAAATTCAGAGCGCGCGGGTAGGCGAAGGGTCACGATGAGTCAAGATATATGCGGCAACGCAGCATCATCGGCGCGACATGGCAAATGGTGGGGGCTCTTCTTATCTATGGAATATGACGATATGGCATATTCTTGTTGTTGCCCTGCTAGTGCTCGCGGCTTTCCTGTATCGGCACAGAATGCGGCAGCAGAAGCGGAAGAAACTTCTGGCGACACCGCTGAGCCTCCAGCAACGCGAGTTGTTGGAGCGGCTCGTGCCAATTGTCGCGCGATTACCTGAGCCATTGCGCCCCAAGCTTGAGGGCAAAATCAACCTCTTCCTTGATCAGGTGACGTTCCGCGGCAACAGGGGACTGGAGGTGAATGATGACATGAGGCTTGCTATCGCAGCGCAGGCCTGCCTTCTGATCGTCAACAGCACTGTCTGGTACGATACGCTGAGAAATGTTCTGATCTACCCCTCAGCTTTCCGGGCCCGGCGCGCAACCCATGATGGATTTGTAGTCCATGAAAGTAACCATGGCATGTTAGGTGAAAGCTGGGCCCACGGCCCAGTCGTTTTGTCATGGGACGATGCGCTACATGGCGGCCTTAATGCAGACGACGGCCAAAACGTCGTGATCCACGAGTTTGCCCACCAGTTGGACAGTTTGACAGGCCACACCAACGGCATCCCGATCTTGCGCAAAGGACAGGCCTATCACAGCTGGGAAGCGGCAATGCTGGACGCTTTTCACGATCATGTTGAAAGGGTCGAGAACGGGTATCATACTCTGATCGATCCATATGGAGCGACCAATCACCAAGAGTTCTTCGCTGAAGCGATCGTTACCTTCTTCGAGAAACCCCGGGCGATGCGCTGTGAGGAGCCAGCGCTCTACGCCCAACTGGCACAGCTACTGGCGCTTGACCCGGCGCAGTGGTGATCGCGCGATCAGCTGGCTGCGCGCTTCCTCGCTTCTACCAGATCGGTTGCCGAACCAGCAGATCTGGCTTCAAGCGGAATAAATTCGGGATGATCGGGACGTTTGCCGACATTTTCGCGCATCGTCATCCATAGATCCTCATGCGAGAGAATCCGTCCGTCATGCGCCAAGATCGACACCGGGCCGATCGGCATCCGGTCACGCTCATCGACCAGAACCGGGTTTTCTTCAAACTCGGCACCGTACTTTTGGCCCCATTGACGCAGAGCAAGCATTGCCGGAAGCAGGTCAAATCCCTTCTCGGTCAAGCGATACTCGATCTTGCGGCGGTCATCAGCGCACGGTTCGCGTTTCAGAATTCCGTGCTCAACCAGTTTGGCCAGTCGATTCGAGAGAATGTTGCGGGCAATGCCAAGTTCACTCAGGAACTCTTCGAAATGATGCAGCCCGTTGAAACTGGCACGCAAGATCATAAATGACCAGCGTTCACCCATAACTTCAAGCGCTTGCGGCAATCCGCATTTGAGCAGTTCGCTAAGTGGTTCTCTCAATTCACCCATAGATAAGTCCTCTTCCCGAAACCTATCTAGCGCGCTTTTGGATCACCCGCAAAAAAGATTTCAGTTTTTAGTTGCAACCTGAAACCTAATCACATAGGTAGTGATTCGCAACTGGTTTTGATTCGAAACCTGATCGCAGCAATTGAACAATAATAAAGGAAGCGACGATGACCCTCTCCATCCCCCGTGCAAATCGTCTCGGCGTTCTCGCACTTGCTCTGGCCTATACAGGCGTAACCTTTGGCGCATTGACTGCACCAGCCCCGGCATTGGCAGCTCAAAGCGGTCCCTACTATGTGGCCGAACTGGCAGCGCCTGCCAGCGAAAGTCGCACCGTTGCGGGCGGCGTCGCCTGGTTCTGCGAAGGCACGACCTGTCGCGCCGCCAAAGGCAACTCGCGCCCCTTGCGCATCTGCCGCAGCTTGCAGCGCGAATTCGGCAATGTCGTAAGCTTTACCGCCAAAGGCGAATCGCTGGCTGAAGACAAGCTGGCGCGTTGCAACGGCGAGTAAACAGCTAACTATCCCCCGCCGGCCCCTCTCCATTAGCCGGCATTCCCCAAGCCCCCGGCCTCCCCCAAAAGGCCGGGGGTTTCTATTTGCCCTTTAGATCAGCCCTCGACCGGCCAGATCTTCCTCCAGTGCTTTCGCATCGAAGAACTGATGCGTTTGCCAGCCCAGCGCATGCGCCGCAGCAATATTGTCCGGGTTGTCATCAATGAACAGCATCGCGCCTGCCTCAACACCAAACCGTCGCTCAGCTAAACGAAAAATCGCCGGATCGGGTTTGACCAACCTCTCTTCCCCCGACACGACGATGTCGCGAAAGTGGTCAAGCACAGCCTCCGTCGGACGGAATTGCTGCCAGAACTCCGCGCCGAAATTAGTAATCGCAAACAGCGGGACCTCCCGCCTCGCCAGCCGCTGAATCAACGCAGCAGTTCCCGGCACAGGTCCGGGAATCGTATCGAGAAAACGATTGGCATAGGCATCGATCAAATGCGCATGACCGGGAAATTGCGCTTTTCGCTCTGGGACCATCTCTGCCAATGGGCGCCCGGCATCGTGTTCGAAATGCCATTCTTCAGTCACAACATTGGCACAGAACCAATCGAGCTCCGCTGGATCGTCGATCAACTGTGCAAACAGATGCCGCAAGTCCCACTGGACGATCACGCGCCCAACATCGAACACGACTGCTTCTAGCGGCTTGCTCAATTCATTTGCTCCTCAAACAGCAACGGCCCGCACTCCTGTCTGGAGGCGGGCCGGTGATGTTGCGCGGTCACAAATCGTGACCGGCCAAACGCAGCAATTAGCCCTGACGAGCCTTGAAGCGACGGTTGGTCTTGTTGATGACATACGTCCGTCCGCGGCGGCGAATTACGCGGCAATCGCGGTGACGGTTCTTCAGCGACTTGAGGCTGTTGCGGATCTTCATGGTTCTAACTTCCAAAAGTAAACGCGCCGGAGATGCCCCCGACGCGGCCAATTCGTTGCGGCCCGTTAGCGCGGGATAAGATTCGGGTCAAGCATCACCGCGGAATTCAGAGAGTTTTCGCTCCCACTGCAGCGCATGGGTGATGATGGTATCCAGATCATCAAACCTGGGTTCCCATGGAATGGTGGCCCTTACAAGCGAAGGATCGGAAACCAACGAAGCAACATCCCCGGCCCTGCGCGGCATCTGCCGCCGCTCGATCGGCTGGTTGGTGACGCGATCGACTGCATCAAGCACTTCGAGCACCGAGAACCCGCGACCATAGCCGACATTCATCGTCAGCGAGCGCTCCGGCTCTGCAATCAGCGCCTCGAGTGCATGCACATGTGCGGAGGCCAGATCGCTGACATGGATATAATCGCGGATCCCCGTGCCATCGGGCGTCGGGTAGTCATCACCGAACACCGCGACATGATCGCGCTTGCTCAGCACGGTCTCTACCGCAACCTTGATCAGATGCGTCGCGCCTTCGGTCGATTGCCCGCTGCGTCCATCAGGGTCAGCCCCGCACACGTTGAAATAGCGCAGCACGCAATGGTTGAGCGGATGCGCCCTGCTGACATCGGCCAGAATACGTTCCGTCATCAACTTGCTCATCCCATACGGATTAACCGGTTGAAGCGGATCATCTTCGGTCAGCGGTTTAACCTCAGGCTCGCCGTAAACTGTGGCAGTGGACGAAAAGATCATATGCTTAACACCGCCCTCAAGCGCGCACTCGATCAGCGTGCGGCTCTTGGCGGTGTTGTTGTCATAATATTTGAGCGGGTTCTCGACTGACTCAGGCACGATGATCGATCCGGCGAAATGCATGATCGCCTGCGTACCTTGCTCCGCGAAAATGCGCGCGAGCAAATCCGCGTCGGCGATATCACCTTCATAAAGCGTCACATCATCTGGCACTGCAAAACGGAAGCCGGTCGAAAGATTGTCGATCACCGCGACTGGCCAGCCAGCATCCTTGAGCGCCAAAACTGCATGACTGCCGATATATCCGGCGCCGCCGGTGACCAGGACAGGAACCTTGTTGTCATTACTCATGCCGCACCGTTAGCAAGATACGCGGCGAAAGTGCTAAAAAATTAACTCAGCGGTCAGATTGTACGCCTAGAGGCGGCGCACAAAGCTGGCATCAGACTGGCTGTGCCGCTAAGGGCGTGTCGCAAAGGAGAGCGCTATGGCGCATTGGGTTCGCAATTTGAAAACATTCGCGGTCATTGGCGGTCTGGCTGGCTGTGCGACTGTACCCGGCCCAAGCCCGGTCGAGGTCACTCGCTTTCACGATGTGGCAGCGATCAGCGCAGCCGAGGCAGGCACTGTCTTCGTCGCCAATGCTCCGGGAAGCGAAGACTCCTCGCTTGAGCTGGCACCCTATAAGGCTGCCGTTGCGCGCGAAATGGCGCGACTTGGATTCAGCGAAGCTGGCGCAAGCGATGCAACCTATACCGCACAGGTCAGTGCGGACAGCTTTCGAATTGGCGAAGATGGCGGCAAGCGTGGTCCGGTTAGCGTTGGTATGGGCGGCTCGACCGGTTCTTATGGTTCAGGCGTTGGCCTGGGCATCGGTATCAACCTCGGCGGTGGAGGTTCGCGCGAACGCGTTGGCCATGAAATGCGCGTCATGATCCGCAAGGCGGAGACAAATCAAACCATCTGGGAAGGCCGCGCACAATTCACCGCTTCTCCCAAATCAGAATTTGCCAGTCCGGCCCACAGCGCAGCAGTGCTGGCTGAAGCCCTATTCAGCGAATATCCGGGCAACAACGGCGAAACCATCGAAGTAAAGGTACCTGAGTGACCCACATTGCAATCGACGCTGCGTTCGACAGCGGGAATATCGAAGTTCTGTCTGTAGACGGCGCGGTAGCAAAGCTCGCACTGCGCAAGGACAATATGAGCGAGTTCGCACAGTGGTTTCACTTTCGTGTGTCAGGCGCGGCAGGTGAGGAACTGACGTTCAAAATCGCCAATTTGAATGATTCCGCTTACACCGGTGGTTGGCCGGGCTACGATGCTTGCGTGTCCGAAGACCGCGAATATTGGGCGCGCGCGGCAAGCAGCTTCGACAAGGACGAAGATAACGGCACACTGACGATCAGATACACGCCTGCCAGCAATCTCGCTTGGTTTGCTTACTTCGCGCCCTATTCGATGGAACGCCATCATGATCTGGTGTCAGAAGCAGCGGCTTGCGAGGGTGTCGAATATTTGCGCCTTGGCACAACACACGATGGCCAGCCTATCGATTGCCTGACGATGGGTGAAGGGGAAACAGAAGTCTGGCTTACTGCCCGCCAACATCCGGGCGAAACGCAGGCCGAATGGTGGATGGAAGGTGCGCTGGAATGCCTGACCGATCCAACCGATCCGGTCGCATTGGCGCTGCGCAAGCGCTGCCGGTTCCACATTGTGCCAAACTGCAATCCTGACGGTTCACGCCGCGGTCACTTGCGCACCAATGCGCTGGGCGTGAACCTCAACCGGGAATGGCATGAGCCGACCGCGCAAAGCTCTCCAGAAGTGCTCGCAATCCGCAATCACATGGATTCGACTGGTGTTGACTTCGCAATGGATGTGCACGGCGACGAGGCAATTCCGGCGGTATTCTTGGCGGGCTATGAGGGCATACCTGACCTGACCGAGGATCATCTGGAAGGATACAACAGCTATCAAGCGATCCTGGATCGCCGTACGCCCGATTTTCAAACCAAGCTGGGTTATCCCAAAGCAGCAGCCGGCAAGGCCAACCTCAGCATGTGTACCACACAGGTCGCGCATCGATACAAAGCCACTGCGATGACGCTGGAGATGCCTTATAAGGACTTGTTCGACACGCCTGAGCCCGAACAAGGCTGGAGCCCAGAGCGCTGCAAATTGCTGGGCCGCGATTGCCTCGCTGCGCTGCTTGAATGGCTTGATCGCTGAATACCGCGCTTCACTGCAACTTTCTGAAAATATGTGCTATCCTGCCAGTTTAGCGGGAGATTAGCGATGCGAGATCAGTTTCTGTTCACCCGGCGGAAGGCCTTGATCGGGGCGAGCGCCGTTGCCGCATCCTCACTGGTTCCTGCAAGAGCTTATGCTCAAGGACTAGGGATAGGCAGTATTCTTGGTAAAGCGTCAGACAGCGCGCTCGATCAGCTGGCCCAACCCGGCGCGTTCTATAATGACGAGGATGTACGTATCGGATTGCCGATCGTGGGCAACCCGCGTGGCGGCCTGCTTGGTTCGCTGTTCAATGCGGGAAGAACGCTAGGGATACTCGAAGGGATTACCCGCAAGATCAACGATGCAGCGGGCGCTGCGGCTGGCGAAGCCAAGCCGATATTCCGCGCGGCGATTGATGATCTATCCTTCAGTGATGTTCCCGGCATCGTCCGCGACAAGGAAGGCGGCAGCAAATATCTGCGATCCAGCGCAAATGATGAACTGCACACCATGGTCAGCCCGCTTGTCGACACGGCCCTCAGCGAGATCGGGGTTTATGAGCAATTTGACGGGCTGGCGGAGCAGCACAGCTTCATCCGCGATGCAGGACTCAATCGGGAGAGCATCAACAAGAGCGTTACCGATCAGGCCCTTGATGGAATATTCGCCTATATGGGCCGCGAAGAGCTCAAGTTTCGCGACAACCCGCTGGATGGCGTGGGCAAGGTGCTCGGCGATCTGTTCTGATCGTCAGGCGAGGCTTGCCGGGCCAAATGCACGCGGAAGCAGCTCGGATAGTCGAGTTTCGACCACATCATCTGAACCTGCGCAATAAACAATGGGATCGGTTTCACCCAACTCGGCCATTTCGTTCAATACCTGCCTGCACCGCCCGCACGGCGTGACTGGCGTCTCGGTGTCGCCGATAACCGCAACTTCTTCCAGGCCTCCGCGATGGCCATCATCCATGGCCTTGGCGATGGCGACCGTTTCCGCACACAGCGTCAGACCGTAGCTCGCGTTCTCAATATTGGTTCCTGTTACGACTGTTCCATCTGCAAAACGCAGCGCAGCGCCCACGCGAAACTTCGAATAGGGCGAATAGGAGTTTTCCATCGCGTGTTTGGCGCATGCAATCAGGCTGTTGCGTTTATTGTCTTCGCTCATCGCGCGCGCTCCTTCACGGTTGTATCACCACCCATTCAACAGGTGTCTCTGCAATCTCGCTACGCCGCGCGCCATTGGCTGTCCAGAGTAGCCACGGCCGACCGGCATAACGCGGAATAAAGCGATCGCGTATTAGCCAAAGATCACGATCAATCGTTCCAGCCAACCCATAGCGCGCTTCGAATTCCTCAGAAATGCGAATGATGGCAGGCCTACCCGAATGCATCTCGACCTGATTGATCAAGGTCAGCAACTCGCTTTCCAGCGCAGCATCGCTGACTTTTGTCTCGCAATCATCCGCTGTCCATTCGAGCGCGATTGCAGGCGGCAAGAGCGACTCTTCACGCGGCACTATAGTCACGAAATTCGCGGATTGCGCATCAGCTCTGGTGCAAGGGTCAAACCGATGGATGGCGCCAGCTAGTAACCCGGCCCGGCGCGCATTCGCCAGATTCTGCCCGAACTGGCTGGCTTGTATCCCGGCCCCGGCACTAGCTTCTATATAGACGAAGCTGGCGCCCAGAGCCCGCGCGGTGTCGAAACCCACGCGGCCATTTTGATCGTCAACGGCAATACCTTGCTCAGGGTAAACTGCGGCATCGGGCGCATAGTGCTGAATATCCCACCAATACCAGATCGCTGATCCGGCTGCCGCAAGCAGAGCCATGGCGAACAACCGCATCCACCATCGCTGCCTTATCGGTTTGCGCTTGCGAGCCACAGTTTCCGATCAGCCCTTGATGTGCAGCACACAGATCAATGTGAACAGCCGCCGCGCAGTTGGAAAATCAGTCTCGACCTTGCCCTGCAAACGCTCAAGCAGCAGCTCAGCCGCCTGATCATGTATGCCGCGCCGCGCCATATCGATGGTCTCGATTTCGCTGGGGGTGGCTTTGCGGATGGCCTGATAATAGCTGTCGCAAATCGCGAAATATTCGCGAATAGGGCGGCGAAATCGGGCCAAACCCAAGAGCAGCGTTTCGAGCAGTTGCTCATCCTCGTCGCGAATTTCCAGCAACAGTCGGCCATCCTGTACCGACAAGCTAAGCCGATAGGGCCCATTTGCGCCGCGTTCCGCGCTGCGCACGGGCTTGAAGCTGTTCTCTTCAATCAAATCATAAATCGCCACCCTTCGCTCTTGCTCGATATCGGCATTGCGCCAGATAATCGTCTCTTCGTCGAGAGCGATATGCGCGATGCGATAATCGACAGAAGAATCGGTTGCTTTGCCATTCATGACAAAGCCGCCTTCGCAGATGCAGCGCACAGGTTTCAAGCTTTTCGAACAACCATCCCCGCTATCCACAAGCTGCTGCGTCAAATTTGCCATTATTGGGTCTTGCGTTGCAGGCGCTTCGACGCGCAATAGGAGGGCTCATGTCAACAAGCGATCTCCTCGAGCGGCCCGAAGCCGACAACGCAAAGGGCGCGAGCCGCCTGCCATCTAATCTGGAAGCCGAGGCGGCGTTTCTGGGCGCGGTTCTGATCGACAATCGCGTGATCGAAGAATTACGCACCCCGCTGCGCGCGGATCATTTCTTTGAGCCGCTGCACGGGCGGATCTATGATCGCATCCTGAAGCTGCTGGAGCGCAATGCAACTGCCAGCCCGGTCACGCTGAAGCCCTATTTCGAATCTGATGAAGCGCTAAAGGAATTGGGCGGCACGACTTATCTGGCCGAACTGACACAGGACGGGCTTGGTCTGCTGGCGGCTGGCGAGCTGGCGCAACAGATCTACGATCTGGCGCTGCTGCGTGAGCTGGTCAGCGTTGGACGTGGACTGGTCGAAGATGCGCTCGACACTAGCGATGAAGTGGACCCGATGGACCGCGTCGCGGAAGCCGAAGCCCGGCTTTATCACGTGGCAGAAGGCGCCGCGACTGGCAGCGAAGCCTCAAGCTTCAAAGACGCAGCGTTGACCGCGATTGAGATGGCGCAAGCCGCGATGAATTCAGGTGGCGGCCTGTCGGGCAAGACGACAGGCCTTGAAGTAATCGACCGCAAGACATCAGGTCTGCACAACTCGGACCTGGTCATTCTGGCTGGCCGCCCCGGTATGGGTAAGACCTCGCTTGCAACCAACATCGCCTTCAACTGCGCGGAAGAGCATCTGAACTGGCAACGCGATGGTGGCGAGTTCAACTACGGCGCGCCAGTGGCTTTTTTCAGCTTGGAAATGAGCGCCGATCAGCTTGCTACACGTATTCTGGCAGAGCAGGCAGAGATCAGCTCTGAATCTCTACGCAGCGGTAAACTGACCCGCGAGGAATTCCAGAAGCTGTCTTTTGCCAGTCAGAAGCTGGCTGACCTTCCGCTCTATATTGACGATACGCCAGCGCTGACGATTGCGGCATTGCGTACACGTGCGCGGCGCCTGAAACGACGGCACGACATTGGCTTGGTCGTGGTTGACTATCTTCAACTTTTGCAGGGCTCTGGCCGCGCCAACGATAATCGTGTCAACGAAATATCGGAAATCAGCCGTGGCCTGAAAACACTTGCGAAAGAGTTGAGCGTGCCGGTGATCGCTTTGTCGCAGCTCAGCCGTGCGGTTGAACAGCGCGAGGACAAGCGCCCGCAATTGTCCGACCTGCGCGAATCGGGCTCGATCGAGCAGGACGCCGATATGGTGTGGTTCATCTACCGCGCGGACTACTATCACGAAAACACGCGGCCAGACATGCCAACCGAAACCACCTCGGCGGAAGACACCGAGAAGTACCGTATCTGGGAAGAGCGCTTCCTTGAGCTCAAAAACAAAGCGACGCTAATCGTCGCCAAACAACGCCACGGCTCAACCGGTAATGTGCCGCTGCATTTCCAAAGCGAGATTACGAAGTTCACCTCGCCCAATATCCGCGACTATTCGGATTGGGGTGAAGGTTAGAGGCCCAGATTGAGCCTGCGCGCCACCGTGTAATCAAGCACGGAGACCAGAAACCATGACATCCTCCAGCGGATCCGATTGATCCAGCCGCCGCGCTTGCGATGCCATTCGCGCGTGATCGAATTTGAACCCTTGGTCATATGCGTAACCACCTCACGCATCCTCTCGGCAAGCTGCGCATCTTTCACCCGCACCATCAACTCAAGATTGAGACGGATAGATCGCAAGTCAAAATTTGCACTTCCGAAATAAGTCACATCGTCAATCACCAACAGTTTCATGTGCAGCTTGCTGGCGTCGAACTCATAGATCTCAACATCATCGCCCAGCAGCGCTCCGTACAGCGCGCGCGAAGCCCCTATCGTTGTGGTATTGTCTGACTTGCCTGCGGTGATCAGCCGCGCCCTTCCCTTGCGCGACACCATGCGGATCAAACGCCTGATACTGCGCGGAGGGGAGAAATACGCCATAACCAGATCAAGCCGCTCCGCCTGAGCCAGGTCCCGCTTGACTATCCTCGCCCATGCACTGGTAATCTTGGATGGCCCTCCAAGCAGGAGCTGAACGTCATCCCCGCCTTCATTCCAATCGCGGACCATGCGGCGGATGGCGAAGAATTGTGAATCGCCATTACCGACCCACTTTTCCAATTCGACGAACCATTCGACAAACCTTTCAACCACCTTGCCGGTGATCCCGACACCCAGATCGCACCAACCGTTCTCCTGGGGTGTAGCAAAGTAATGGTCAGAGACATTGAAACCACCGGTGATCACGCTCTCGTCATCAGCGACGACAAATTTCTGATGATTGCGAATAAGATAACGCACATTCCAACGCGGCTGGAAGACGCTTACCTTTCCGCCGGCGCGAATGATCGGTTCCAAGAAACTTTGCGGTGCATCACTGCCAAAGGCATCGATAATCAGATGAACGGACACACCGCGCTGGGCGGCACGGATCAATGCTGCGCGTACCTTCGTCCCCGAATGGTCCGCCTGAAACATGTAGAAGCACAGTTTCAAAGAAGTCTCTGCACCGTCAATCAAGGCCATGAGCCCGTCCAGCCGCTCTTGCCCGGAAAGCATGAAGCGCAGATCATGGCCTTCGGCTTGGACTGCGAAGCCCGGCAGGTCGCGGTAGTCAACCTCGGGATCAGGCTTGGTCAATGTTCCGTCAGGCTCGGTCATCGCATCCACTTTAATCAATGGCGGGCCACTTGCGCAATTTCTTGACTCGAACGCCTGTGCAACCTATTCGCCGCGCTTTCCCGCAAACCTATTTGCTTGAGAGGCCTTCATGGCACGCGTTACCGTTGAAGATTGCGTAGACAAGGTTCCAAACCGCTTCGATCTCGTTCTGCTGGCTGCCCAGCGTGCACGCGAGATTTCCGGTGGTGCTGAAATGACCATTGATCGCGATCGTGACAAAAACCCGGTTGTTGCTCTGCGCGAGATTGCTGAGCAGACCATCAAACCGAAGGACCTGCACGAAGCAGTTGTCACCAACTTGCAGAAGATCCTGCCGGATGACGAAGACGATGCCGATGAAATCGGTTCGCTCAGCCAGTCGGCCGAAGCGCTGCGTATCACCGCATCTGCGCCAACCCGCACAACGTCGATCGCGACCGATTTCGACGCCGGCTGATTTTACAGACATCGAGAGTTGAAAAGAGGCCGCCTGAAAGGGCGGCCTTTTTGTTTGCGCGAAATCTGCCTATCATCGTTCCTGCGTTCGACATGCAGACGGGGGATCCATGAGCGACATCACCGAAGCGCTAGGGACAGCGGCAGAAGGCGGCTTGTTAGCGAAAGCTGTGTCGAAAGGTGGCACTCCAGTTGAAAAGGGGCACTTTGCCGAAGGCGCCTGCCTTAACTGCGGCACACAGCTGAACGGTAAGCACTGTCACGAATGCGGGCAGAAAGCCCACCTGCATCGCACCATTGGCGCCTTCGTGCATGATTTACTGCATGGCGCCTTGCATCTGGACGGCAAGGTTTGGCGGACATTGCCATTGCTGATCCTGAAACCTGGCAAACTGACGCGGCGCTATATCGAGGGCGAGCGCACATCATTCGTCAGCCCGATGGCGCTGTTCCTGTTCAGCGTCTTTCTGATGTTCGCGGTGTTTCAAGCGCTGGGAATCAGCACACCTACTGACATTAGAGGTGACACTGCAGCGCAAATGAGAGCGCTCGCAGCTGCGGAAATCCGTGATCTTGAACAGAACCGCGAAGACGCGCTGGAAATGCTTTCACAAGAGGGGGTTTCGGCGGCAGAGCGAGAAGAGCTTCAAAAGCAAGTGTCCGACTTTGATCAACGATTGGAGGGCATTAGGCAAGCACAGGAAGAGCTTCCTTTCCTCGATACTATCTTCGGACCTAAGAATGGCGACGCTGAGGGCAGGAATCCTGCAAGTGTTGAAACCGGGGCAGATGGGGACACTTCAGTACCGCTAAATGACGACGGAACAGCTCGCATGACCATCGATAGGTCAGGGGTCGACTGGATCGATGAAGCGTTTGAGAAATGGCGTACGAATCCGGGCCTGATGCTCTACAAGTTGCAGGCCAATGCCTATAAATTCAGCTGGCTGCTAATCCCGCTTTCGATACCTTTCGTATGGCTACTGTTTGCTTGGAAACGACGCTTCAAAGCCTATGACCACGCGATATTCGTCACCTATTCTATTACATTCGTATCACTTCTGTTTATCACGCTATCCTTGCTAGCCGCAGCTGGCATTGGCGGAGGGTGGGTGTTCTTGGCTCTGGCGATCTTGCCGCCACTCCACCTCTACAAACATCTGAAATATGCCTATGACCTGTCACGCTTCGGGGCGATTTGGCGGCTGACTGTTCTTCACGTGTTTATCCTCGTGATATTGCTCCTGTTCTTCCAGGTCCTGCTGCTTCTCGGTGGGTTCTGAGCAAAGAAAACGGCGCCCGGATCGCTCCGGACGCCGTCCATGTGCTAGTTGATTTTGATCAGGCGCCCTGAGGTGCTGCGCCGCCTTCGCCGCCAAACTTCTTACCAGCCTTCGGAACCGTCGAACCCGTGGTCGGCGCGGCAGGCGTTGGACCAGAAGGCTGGTCCGGGCGGTCAATCTTTCCATCCTTCATCAATTGCTGGATCTCATCACCCGTAAGCGTTTCATACTCCAGCATCGCCTGAGCGAGCAGGTGAAGCTTATCTTCCTGCTCGGTTAGAACATCCGTTGCGCGCTTGAGGCCTTCCTCAACCAAACGCTTGATTTCTTCATCGATCAGCTTGTTTGTTTCGGCCCCAGACATGGTACGCGCTGTTTGCCCCATGCCAAGGTAGCCTTCCTGGCTCTGCTCGTATTGCAGCGGGCCAAGCTTGTCCGACATACCCCATTTGGTGACCATGTTGCGTGCAAGATCTGTTGCATACTGGATGTCACCCGACGCGCCGGAAGAAACCTTGTCATGGCCGAAGATAATCTCCTCCGCCACACGGCCACCCATCGCAACGGCCAGGTTCGCGTGCATCTTGTCGCGGTGATATGAATAGTTATCGCGCTCTGGCAGTCGCATCACCATACCCAAGGCTCGGCCACGCGGGATAATGGTTGCCTTGTGAATCGGGTCGGAGGCCGGTTCATTGATGCTGACGAGAGCATGGCCCGCTTCATGATAGGCGGTCATCTTCTTTTCATCGTCAGTCATGACCATAGAGCGGCGTTCGCTGCCCATCATCACCTTGTCTTTGGCGTCTTCGAATTCCTGCATGGCGACCAGCCGTTTGTTCCGGCGCGCTGCCAGTAAAGCAGCCTCGTTCACGAGGTTGGCCAGATCTGCGCCAGAGAAACCCGGTGTGCCGCGCGCAATTGTGCGCGGGTTCACGTCCGGTGCCAGCGGCACCTTTTTCATGTGGACGCCAAGAATTTTCTCCCGTCCGTCGATATCGGGAACGGGAACCACAACCTGACGGTCAAAACGACCCGGGCGCAGCAATGCAGGGTCCAGAACATCCGGACGGTTAGTGGCCGCAATGATGATGATGCCTTCATTGGCTTCAAAGCCGTCCATTTCAACCAGCAGTTGGTTCAACGTTTGCTCGCGCTCATCGTTCGAATTGCCAAGACCATGTCCGCGGGACCGCCCCACAGCATCGATCTCGTCAATGAACAGAATGCAGGGCGCGTTCTTCTTCGCCTGTTCAAACATGTCGCGCACACGGCTCGCGCCGACACCGACAAACATCTCAACAAAGTCAGAACCTGAAATAGTAAAGAATGGTACGCCAGCTTCGCCCGCGATCGCGCGCGCAAGGAGCGTTTTACCAGTACCCGGCGAACCGACCAGCAGCGCGCCCTTCGGAATCTGCCCGCCCAGCTTTGAGAAGCGGTGGGGATCTTTCAGGAATTCGACAATTTCTTCCAGCTCTTCGCGCGCCTCATCGATACCCGCTACGTCCTCGAAGGTAACGCGACCCTGACGCTCGGTCAGCAACTTGGCCTTGGATTTGCCAAAGCCCATCGCGCCGCCTCCGCCGCCCTTTTGCACCTGGCGCAAGGCAAAGAATGCGATGCCGAGGATCAAGAGGAATGGCAGCGACTGGATCAGAATATAAAGCAGTACATTAGGCTCTTCAGCTGCTTGACCTGAGTACTCCACGCCATTGTCATCCAGCAGTTTGGTCAGGCTGGTATCGTTGGCGACAGGAACAGTAGTGAAAGTTTCGCTGTTCTTCATCACGCCAGAAATTCTGTCTGGCGCGACCTGGACTTTCTCGACCGAACCTTCGGCGACTTTATCCCGGAAATCGGAATACGGGATTTGGGTGCTGGGGGTCTGCGAACCGCCGTTGAACATCGAAACTGTCAGCAGCAACGCCATGAAGATGCCGCCCCAGATCATCAAAGTCTTGATCATCGGATTGGGACCCTCCGGGCCTTGGCCACCTGGCTGTCCGTTCGGATCGCGCGGATCGTGTTGGTCACTCATGATGAGAAATGTCCTTTCTAGCCCCTCAATGTAGGATTGCAGGGGCGAATGGCAAGATAATGCCTGCCATATGAGGAATTACGCATTTAGGTCAGATTTGGTTGCATAGGCGCGCAAGAAAACTTCGACGGCGCTCTCAATGCGTTCATCTCTCATCTCTGGATCGGCTGGCTCGCCAAAGCGCCGCTCAAGATCGCCCATTCCCTTACACATGGACACGAACTGCTCAGCAGCCAGACCGGAGTCCTCTATCGTCAATTCTCCGCGCTCTGCGCAGTTAGCGAGAAAGGCAGAGAACGCGGCCTTCATCCGCCACGGGCCCGCTTCGAGAAACGCCCGGCCCAGGGTTGGCTCATGCTCGGTTTCAGCAGCGATACGTCGTTCAAATTGAACCATTTCTGGCCTGGACAAGAAGGCACACATGGCGTGACCAATCGTCGTCAATCGTTCGCGCACAGTTTGACCATGTGTGATCGTGCCGATCTGGAAATACCCGCGCATCTTTTCACATTCCAGCTCGACTGAAGCTGCAAACAAAGCGCGCTTGTCACCGAAGTGATTGTAGACAGTAACTTTGGAAACGCCCGCATCGGCCGCGATCTGCTCAATCGATGATCCGGCGTAGCCGATAGTGAAAAAAGCGCGAGAAGCTGCCTCAACAATTGCGTCGCGTTTTGACTTGTCGATAGGTCGCCCGCGCGCCCTGGCCGGAGCGACCAAACCATCGCTGGAACCGGATTGAGATACGCGAGTTGACAATCTGAACGCCTCCGTTCAATTAAACGATACCGTTCATTAATGGGCGAGTCGAAGTGATTCGGCAACCCCACCAGAGTCGCAACTCAACCGCAGAGGCCCCCAATGCTGTGGATCGCCATCCGTATGCTCACTGGAGACAAGACCAAGTTTTATGGTCTGGTGTTTGGCATTGGGTTTTCTGCCTTGCTGATCACGCAACAGCTGACGATCTTCGTGAATCTGGTCGAGCGCGGCGCAAGCGGCGTTTACAACGTGCCTACCGCTGAAGTTTGGGTGATGGACGAAGTCAGCCGCACGACCGACGTGAGTTACGCTATGCCGGCAACCGCGCTTGACCGTGTGCGCTCCGTGCCCGGTGTCCAATGGGCCGTTCCCATGCTGCGCGCCCAGGCAAGCGTGCGCAACAAGGAAGGCGATCTTGAGGGCGTGGCTGTGATCGGGGTCGACGATTCTACACTGATTGGTCTGCCTAAAAACATGGTTGAAGGCGACAAGACGTTGCTGGCTGCACCGGATTCAGTGTTCATTGATGACGTGGGGGCGCGCCGGTTCTTCCCACCCGGGCAATCTCCGATAGGTGAGCGGCTTGAGCTAAACGATCAGCGTGCGGTCATCTTGGGGATAGCGGACTCGGTACCCAGCTTTACCAGCACTGTTACGCTCTACACCCGCTATGCCAACGCTCTGAATTTCGTGCCCGGAACACGGAACCGAATGAGCTTTGTGTTGGTCGGTTCAGCAGATGACGTTTCGCCTGCAGAGCTTGCAGACCGCATCGAAGCACAAACCGGCTTGAAGGCAGAAACCCGCGATGAGTTTGCTCAGGCTGGGGTCGACTTCATCATGGAGAACACCGGCATCCCGATCAATTTCGGGATCACTGTGGTATTGGGCTTCATTGTGGGTGTCGCGATTGTCGGCCTGACTTTCAGCCTGTTCATCCGCGATAACATCAAACAATTCGGTGCGCTCAAGGCCATTGGAGTGAAGAACAGCGTGATCCGCAAAATGGTAGCTGTGCAAGCGGGCATGGTTGGCATGATCGGATACGGGTTTGGCGTGCTGGGCACCGTCGTTTCGATTTATGCCTTCTCTTCAAATCCGTTCTTCAAGGGCTTCTACATCCCCTGGCAGATCCCGGTTGTCAGCCTAGTGTCTGTAGTCATCATTCTTGCATTCACGGGATGGATCGCCCTGCGCAATGTGCTGCGCACAGAACCAGCGGCGGTGTTCAGATGATGATGGATACAACAGCGATCGGCGGTTGCTCGCCAGACAGCGCAATTTGCGCGCGCGGGATTATTCGTGATTTTCCCGCTGGCCAGGAAACGATGCGCGTCCTTCACGGGATCGACTCTGATATCCTGCCGGGAGAGATGACTTACATTGTCGGCGAGTCCGGCTCTGGCAAGACAACATTGATTTCGATCATGTGCGGCATCCTGTGGCCGACAGATGGTGATGTGCGCGTCTTCGGAACTGATATCTACGCCTTGTCCGATGACGAGTTAGTCAATTTCCGGCTCCAGAACATCGGGTTTATCTTCCAGCAGTACAATCTGATCCCCTCAATCGACGCTGCATCAAACGCTGCAGTGCCATTGATCGCGCAAGGTGTTGACCGGCTTGAAGCAAGAGAACGCGCCGTCAGTATGCTTGAGAAACTCAATATAGCTGACCAAGCTGACAAGCTGCCCAATCAACTGTCCGGCGGACAACAGCAACGCGTCGCGATTGCGCGCGCGTTGGTTCACGAGCCCAGGTTGGTGGTTTGTGACGAACCGACTGCTGCCCTTGATGCGAAGTCAGGGCGCCGCGTTATGGACCTCTTGCACGAGGTCGCGGTCGCCAAGGACCGGGCTTGTGTCATCGTTACCCATGATAACCGAATTTTCGATCTCGCTGACCGTATCCTCGTATTGGAAGACGGTCGCGTAACACATGACGGCACAGAAATGCCGCAAGACCACTAAATGTCAGGACTTTTGTGATGTCTTTTCTCCCTGAAAACTTCAGTTTCTCTCGAATGGGTCTGCCGATCATTGCGCTGATCGGAGTGCTCGTCGCTGCCTATTTCATCTTCAGAGATCTGCCTGATCGCGAACTGACAGAGCCGGAACAAACCCCCCTCACTGCGACAGGCGAGCTCGCAAAGGGGCCGCGTGTTGCGGGTGCAGGCATCGTCGAACCTTCGAGCGAGATTATCGACATCGGCACCGCACTATCGGGGCTGGTGACAGACCTGCGTGTCGAACCCGGCGATTTTGTCGACATGGGCGAGCCTTTGTTCGTCGTGGACCAGCGCGCGGCGCGTGCGCGGCTAAGCGAAGCGAACGCCGCCATTGCTGAAGCGAAGGCTGCTATTGCTGAAGCGAAGACTGCGCGCGACACTGCTCAGCAGCAGCTCGACCTTTATGCCGCAATCGAAGATCCAGCCGCCGTTAGCCGCACCGAAGTGATCCGCGCAGAAGGATCCGCTGCATCCGCCGCGTCACGCCTCCAGCTTTCGCAAGCCCGCTTGGCTGCTGCGCAGGCCGCCGCTGGCAGCGCTCGCACAGAGCTGGAGCGATTGACCGTGCGCGCGCCGATTGCGGGTGAAATCTTGGCGGTCAACATTCGTCCAGGCGAGTTCGTTTCTACGATGGGTGGAAACAGCGAGCCCTTTATTCGCATGGGCGAAACCCGCCCGCTGCACATCCGCATCGACATCGACGAGGATGAAGCGACCCGCGTCGCTCAAGGACAGCCAGCTATCGTCTCTCCAAGAGGCGCCGCCGGACAGAGTTTCGAAGCGACTTTTGTAAGAGCCGAGCCACTTGTCGTCCCCAAGCGCTCACTGACCAATTCAGCGGCTGAACGCGTCGATGTTCGGGTGCTGCAGATGATATTCGCCTTGCCCGCTGAGGCTCGCGAGGTCTTCCGCGTCGGTCAGCAGGTCGATGCCTTCATTCCGGCAGTGGAAGCGAAGGAACAATGATGCGCCGGGCGTATCCCCTCCTGGCCGCTGCTTCGCTTGCCCTCGCGGGCTGCGTTGCAGGCCCGCCGCCTGAAATCGCGACCCCGGTGCCCGAACTGCCGGATGAGTTCATCTACTCGCCAGAAACGGACGAAGCGGCCAACTTGGCGCAATTGTTGCCAGCGAATGACCCCGCGTTCGAAACCTTCGCTGAGCTCGCGCTGCAAGAGGCGCCCAGTCTGGCGGAAGCTATGGCGCGCGTCGATGCCGCCCGTGCTGCCGCAAATGGAGCCGGGGCCGCCCGTCTCCCGTCGGTTGGCGCGTCCACAACGGTGACCGCGAACCGCACCAATCCAGCGCAATTCGGTGTCGATTTGCCCGGAGGCGCGGCGTTTGACACTGAGCGCACATCCTATGCAGGCAATCTGACGGCTAGCTGGGAGATAGATGTCTTCGGTCGCCTGAAGGCAAGCAAACGCGCAGCGCTCGCGCGGGTTGATGCAGCCAGCGCCAATTCGGAAGCTGTTCGGATTACCTTGCTCGCTGAGATCGCTGGTGCCGTGATCGATTGGCGCACGAACGATGCACGGATGCGAGCCCTGGCGCAGGATCTTGCCGCAGCTGAACGACTGGCTGATCTTGCCGCTAAACGCGAAGACGCAGGCCTCGCACCGGGCTTTGACAGAGTTCGCGCTGAAGCGGCCGCTAGTCAGTCACGCTCACGCATCGCTGCATTGTCGGGCGAAAGAGCACGCATTCTCGGCCGACTGGTGGCACTGACTGCCCAGTCGCCGCTTCTTGTTGGCAGCCAGCTGCTCGAAGAGCCCGAAGCAGATCAGATATCGACACCCCCTGCCGCGCTTCCCTCACTTTTGCTGACCCACCGGCCCGATGTCCGCGCTGCAGCGGCTGAGCTAGCCGCAGCAGACGCTGACCTTGCCGCTGCGGCAAGGTTGCGCTTTCCCCGTCTGACCTTGTCTGGTGCGCTGGGCCTATTAGCCTTCGATTTCAGCAAACTGTTCGACGACGGAAGCGATGTCTACACAGCAGCTGGCAGCCTGACCGCGCCATTGCTCGATTTCGGACGCATCGAAGCGCAAATCGATGGCGCCGCTGCGGGCAAGCGCGCCGCATTTGCGGCCTATCGAGGTGCAGTGTTCAATGCCCTGGGCGAGACCGAAGCCGCCTATGGCGCCGTCGCAGGAAGCGATGCTCAAGTAGACGCAGCTTCGCGCGAAAATGCGGAGCTCGAGAGAGCCTTCGTGCTAGCAGAGACACGTTATCGCGCGGGTCTGGCTGATTTCCTTACCGTTCTGGAGGCGCGCCGAGCTGCTGACGCCAGTGGAGAGCGGCTTGCCATCACAGTTGGCCAAGCCAACCGGGCACGCGTACAGCTATGGCTCGCGCTGGGCGGAGACAGTCACGAAACGACACGGTCCACCAGCCAGTAGGCCGCGGTTATTCCTATCGCATAGGTCGTGAATTTCAGCGCGGGTGCTTCAGCCTTTGGCACCAGCCTTTGAATGGCTGCGAGCAAAACAAGCACGGCCGCGATAACCAGCAATTGGCCTGCCTCAACGCCGAGGTTGAATGCTAACAGCGCGGCAGGAACTTCGCCTTCTGGTAAGCCAATCTCCCGCAAGGCTCCGGCAAAGCCAAATCCGTGAAGCAGCCCAAATGCAAAAGCTACGATCCACGGCCAACGCCGCGTCCATGTCTCGCTGCCTGCTTTGGTGAGTTCAACTGCAAGGAAGATGATCGACAGCGCAATCAGCGCTTCCACCGGTCCTTGCGGTAGGCCGGCATAGCCAAGTGTGGATGCAACCAAAGTAATCGAATGCGCGACGGTAAAAGCGGTCGCGGCTTTGACCACCGCCCACCCCCTTTGTACCAATAGTACTAGCGCGATGACGAAGAGCAAATGATCCCAGCCCAACAGAATGTGTTCTGCGCCAATCATGAGATACGTCCAGAACACCTGCATAGTGCCAGGCTGAGCAACTATTCTTGCCGATGATTCACTTGCAGTGAGCCGATAGGTTTGCACGGGTTCTTCAAGCGGCAACACGCGCACCAATGCATCTGCGCCACCTAACAACTGCGGAAGTGCGATTGTCTCTCCAGCAATGTCTCCCTCGCACAAGACCTTTGCATGCCCGATGTAGGCAAGGTTGACAGTTCTCACCACGGGATCGCCTTCGACCGCACAGCTCTTCGGCAGTTCCGGTAGTATGATTTCTGTCCCATTGAGCGCCGAGACTGGCTGCTTCCAATCTAGTGTCCAATAGCTGTCACTCTGTTCGGAAAACTCGACGGAGAAAGGTCGGATTTCGTCTGCAACCGCTGGGGTCGCAGCGAAGAAAGCAGCGATTAAAAGCAGCAGAAATCTCAATTTTCGATCGTCACGCTATAGGCATCGCGCAACAGCTGGTAAGCATCGGCCTTTCGCTGCGCGATGGTTTGCGTGCGCCAGTGGCTTTCGACCTCTTGCCGCACGTCATCGAATTCCGGTATTTCAGAGGCATCACGGGCTCGCAAACGGACCAAATGCCAGCCAAAACCGGAACTGATCGGTCCTTGCCAGCCCTCGCCAAGATCAAGTCTATCGATTTCCTGCATAAATTGCTGACCAAAACGAGCGGCAAGCTCATCTCGCGCCGTACTCTCAATCGAAGTGGGCAGGCTGATCTCTTGCCCGAGAGATTCCCAATCACCTGTCTCGTCAATCCGTAGCAATATGCTCTGCGCCACTGGTCTTTCTTCAAACCAGAGCTGATCTAGGGTGTAAGCGACTTGGTTCGCGAAGGCCTCAGGGTTCGCTTCATAATGCGTGCGCAAAGTCTGTTCCGAAGGCTGGACAGTCTCGGCTTGCGAGCTCGCCAGGATATCCATCTTTTGCGCCATCCGGCGGCGCACCACCGCGTCGCCTTGGTCGAGTCCCAGCCGCAAGGCCTCACGATAGAGAACCTCATCGCGGATAAAGCGTTCGATCTGCGCATCAAGCTCTGCATCGGTTGGCGGGCGGTTCATCGTCCGCTCGAACACCAGCGCAATCTGCGCCTGCTGGTCCCGATCAATGACAATCGAACGGCTCGCCGGATCAACATCACCGCCGCGCAACGTAAGCACAGCGTATATGACAACCCCGCCAATCAGGAAATGGACGAGAGGCTCGCGCGCCCAGCTTTGAAGCGTCACTGCTCCTCCATTATCGCTGGTGGTGCTGGCTTCAGCCAGATCGGCGAGGAGTAAGCGCGTTCTTGCGCTACTGCATCCGCCATAGCCTCAGCAGGCAGTTCAATCCCGAAACGAACGGCATCGAACAATGTCCAGCGCGGTGTCGGGATTTCAATCACTCTCAGATAATAGAAAGCTCGCTGCCCTCTCGCAAAGTCAGGGTCGGTCCACGTAGCTCTCAACTCAGCAGCGCCAATATCATTGGTATACGTGGCCGTCGCACGATCCACCGTATCGCCAACCGCAGGCACTTTGCCGCCCACGCGGACACGTTCCTCCATATCGCTCCAAGCGACATCGTAGACCCGCTCCTGCAGTTCACCCGAGCTATCGATCCAGCCTTTCACCATCTGCACGCGATCAAGATTGGCTCCGTCGGGATCTTTTAATGCAGAGATCAGGAATGTGGGTGCCTTGCTTCGACTCTCCAGTTCTCCGCCCATCGGCACCCCGCGCGTATAACCGGCGCGCACCCAGTCTCCGTCCCAGTCATCCTCAGAGAAATCAAACCCGCCAAACATGCGCACGATCATGCGCGGGCCGGTGGTGGCATAGACTTCGCGCCGCTTGAACGCGTCAAAGATCTCTGCACGCGTGTTGCCGCGCGCCCATGCGGCGGCATAACCGCCGGCCAGATAATGCCAACCAAACCGCCCCTCTCGCGTCCCGAGGTTTTGCTGTTTAATAGAGCGGTGCTTGTCGTTCGGCTCGTTCCCTGTGTGTTTGCCGAAAAAGTTGTCCTCATCACCTGTTGCAAAGGCAGTATGGCTGTCCGTCGAACCCACCATGCCAAAGGCATAGGGATTCACGCCAAGCTTATCCTCTAGCGTCAAGCCACGCTTAAGCGCTTCGCGAATGTAGCTCCCGCTGTGCATCTGGGGAGTTGATGGCAGTGACACATCAAGGTTACCGATGTCCCAACCTTTATCGCCGAAGCCGGCAAATTCGTCGTTTGGTGAGAGAAAGGGATGGCTTTCGCTGTCGCCCTTTATCTGCGTCGCTTCCACCACCGGTTCTCGGCTTGCACGGCGTCGCGCATATTCAGCGGTCATCGGTCCACCGCCCGGCATCGTTAGCTCGAACATCAATCCATTGGAAAGGTTAGAGTTATGCGGGATCGCAAGTACTTGTCCGCCCGTTTCTCGTTCGTAGCCATCCATATGATCCCACAATTGTTCGACCGGCCAATCGCCGACTCCTGGGAACGGTAAGACCTTGCTTACCTTATCGAACCCGTCGCGGAACATCACCACTCGGTGCAGGTTGTTGCCAGATGGCATCAATGTCCATTCGTATCCGGCGAAGGCTGTGAACTTGCCTGGCTTATTGTAGCGATCAAGGGTTTCCAGATGCGCGGTCCAGTTGTCGCGCATGATCTCCGGGTCGCCAATACGATCGCGCATCGCTTCAGGGATTGTACCAGCTGCGGCTGCAGCCACAATCTCACCAGCCGCCAGTTGCGACTGCCGTGGGCTTTCGTGCATCATGTCATACCAGCGAAGCATCGTTTCGTCGCGCAATGCAACTACACCCAAGCGCGGCGCATCATACAAAGCGCGCATTGAATTGAAGCCGTCGCTATGGTCTGCGATCACAAGAAAATCGAGTG
Organism: Altererythrobacter ishigakiensis; assembly: GCF_001663155.1. Classification (NCBI taxonomy): domain Bacteria; kingdom Pseudomonadati; phylum Pseudomonadota; class Alphaproteobacteria; order Sphingomonadales; family Erythrobacteraceae; genus Altererythrobacter; species Altererythrobacter ishigakiensis. The sequence goes on along the minus strand of NZ_CP015963.1, from coordinate 789,180 downwards.
GGCGCTCGAGCTTCGCCTTGATGCCACTTGTCGATGTGACTTCCTCGCCACTGGCGAAGCGGAGAGCCTCTTCTGGGCCCAACCGAACGCCGAAACCAAATGCATCGACTGACTGATCGGTGTGAAGGTGAGTGTCGCCCCAATAGGGCCGATCGGGAAACTCTGCGAGATCAATCGTTCCTTCACCGGTTCCCGTCTGATCATCATCAACGCCTTGACTGCAAGCAGCCAGTGCGAACGTTACGGCCCCCAATAGAATATATCGCCCAGCCTGCTTGTGCATGCGCTCTCTCCCTCTCCAATGCAGGAGTGTGCGCGCATCAGGGGGAATGCGTCAAGAGAGAGGCGGTCAGCCCGCCTTTGCCGTAGCGTCAGCCTGAGCTGCGCAGCAACAAGGCAGAGCGTTCACAGCGGCACACCACTTCGTCCCGCTGGTTGTGCATCTCGTGTATGAAGGTAACGATTCCCGCTTCCGGGCGCGATTTGCTCTCCCGCAACTCCTTCACTTCGCTCGACGCTCGCAATGTGTCGCCGATGAAAACCGGCTTGGGCGTCACGACATTGTTGAAGCCAAGATTGGCGACCAGCGTGCCTAGCGTCGTGTCTCCGACCGAAAGCCCAACCAGCAGCGAAAAAGTGAAGGTAGAATTGACTAAGATCTGCCCGAAACCGCTCTCCTTGGCCGCTTCGATATCCAAGTGGAGCGGTTGCGGATTGTGAGTCATGGTCGAGAACAACAGATTGTCGGTCTCAGTTACAGTGCGGCGAATCTCATGCTGGATCCGGTCACCGACTTGCCATTCATCAAAGTATCTACCCGCCACGGCCTCTACCCTTCTCTGTTCCAGCGTGCCACGACGTCTGCACCATCCTCAGCGCTATCACGGATCGTGCCGGGAGTTCGGCTGAAGCGTGGCGCCGGTGCGGTGTGCCAAATGCCATCGCGCTCTTCATATGCCCCGCGCGCTTTCATATGCGGATGGTCGCGCGCCTCATCAAGCGACAGGACTGGTGCAAAACAAGCGTCGCTTCCTTCCAGAAGTTCGCTCCATTCAGACTGGCTCTTGGTCTTGAACAGCGCTGCAAGTTTACCGGTATAGTCATCCCAATTGCGCGGATCCATTTGCCCTTCGCGCAATTCAGGCGGAGCATCTGCCTTCTCAAGAAGCTCGGCGTAGAACTGGGGTTCAATCGCGCCGACTGAAATTTCCTTCCCGTCAGCGCATTCATAACACCGATAGAAATGCGCCGCGCCGCTGAGCATGCCTTGCCCACGTTCTGTCGTGAGATACGGTCGAGACCGCACACCGAAGAAGAAGCTCATCAGACTTGTCGCACCATCCACAATGGCCGCGTCGACGACTTGGCCTTTGCCCGAACGTTCGCGCTCATAAAGCGCTGCAAGAATACCAAACGCACAATACATTGAGCCCCCGCCAAAATCGCCGACAAGGTTTTGCGGCGGGGTCGCTGTTCCACCGGCCTTACCGACAGCAGAAAGCGCACCGGTGATTGCGATGTAGTTGATATCGTGACCGGCAGCCTGCGCCATCGGGCCTTCCTGACCCCAGCCAGTCATGCGGGCATAGACCAGTCGCTCATTGATCGAGAGCATCTCATCTGGACCCATGCCAAGGCGCTCCATGACGCCCGGGCGAAACCCTTCCAGCAGGACATCGGCCTTAGCCACCGCGTCGCGGCAGAATTTCTTGCCTTCGTCTGATTTCACATCGACCGCGACCCGATGCCGCGCGCGTTCAACCACCGGGTTCATGATTTGACCGCCCTGGCGCTCGATCCTGACAACTTCTGCGCCCAGATCGGCCAGCAACATCGCCACATGGGGGCCAGGCCCGATCCCTACGAACTCAACAACTCTAAGACCGGTTAATGGACCATTTGATAGCGACATAAACTACGACTCCTCTCACATAGCTCGCATGCCGCTTCGCAGCCTAAGTGACAAGTGTTTCTCGTCCGGATTGCAGGTTACCAGTTGGTGAAACAGCGAGCCAAGTTTTACCACCATCAACTTTGCAGAATTCGGCCTAAATCACCTCCAACGAAGGTTAAAAGCTTGTGAAGGTCGAGGCATTTCATGACCGAACCTTTACCAATGGCGAAAGTCATGGTTAACGCCAAGTTAGATGCTGAATAGACCTTATCATACTGGTTTTATTATGTATTTTTGCCTTCTGGGATGGTTTTCGATCAGATTTCTTAAACTTGGTCACCCAAAGAAGTAGGACTTCTTAACCACCTATTTACCTCGATCTACGAAATCGCCCGTAGTGATTAACTATGGGAATTAACGGTGTCGGGATTTTCCATCTTGCGGAAAAGAAGGGTGATGAATGCAACTGCGAGGCTCGCAGCGTGCATGCTTATGGGCACCTCCCTGATCCCCAGTATGGCGTTGGCACAGAGTAGCAGTGTGGGCGCTTCAGATGGAGACGGGCCCAATGATGAGCAGGAACAGTCTGACCTAACCGCTATCGAGATCTCATGCTCAGCCAATTCAATCACAGATCTGCCTCTGTCGGTCCAACTGGACCCAGTTTCGAATCCTGGAGGCAATTCGTCTGACATCTCGATCTTGTTCGACACTGACGATGATGGTTTCGCAAACTACTCCTATGTGATCACCCTGCAAGGCGATCCATTCACAGTCGGTGCGATCGACCTCCAACGAGGGAAGAACGATACGTCTCCTACCAAGATTACGGGACCCAGAACTTCCTTAGGAATTGGCACATCAAGTTCGGGCACCTCCATTGCAATTAATCCGTTCGATGGCGGAGATGACACCAGTATCGATCTAAATTTAGATCTTTCCGCTATTGCTGCGGACGCCGGCGTTTCGATTACCGACGTCGAGTTCTTGAACGTCACTACCATCCCGAGTTCCAGCGCAGCCTCCAATCCCAAAGATACGCTGCTCGCGATCGGACAAGCATTCACATCGAGCGACAACGATGCAACCGACGTTGATGTCGCAGTGAATGTGGACGCGTACGCGAACGACAGCAGTCGGATCGATTGGTCCACTGCAATCATTACAAGTCCGCCGTCGCATGGAACGGCAACAATCAATGTAGGAGGTACAATCACCTACATCCCAGACGGCGATTACACGGGCATTGATACGTTCACATACGCTGCCACGGGGACCGACTGTTCAAGTTACACCTCGACAGTCACGATAAACATCACAGGACTTGCCGCCAACAACGACAGTTCCACGGTCACTTACCAGAATTTCGATATTCCTGCGGTGCTGAATGTTCATGACAACGACTCGCTGGACGGGTCACAAACCACACCAAGCACTACTACTCTCTCCGTCGCATCGTCGTCTTCGCTGCCAGCAGAGCTGAGCTTTGATACAGCTACAGGGGATGTAGGCATCACATCGCTTGGACTGCCAGGCACCTACAGTTTTGACTACCAGACTTGCAGCGTCGCCGATCCGACTGACTGCGATGTCGCCACCGCCACAGTGACGATAGTCGCTGCTGACGTCGACCTTGCGATCACCAAGACCAATGGGACCACTCAGGTCCTGTTTGGGACCACAACAACTTACTCAACGACTGTGACCAACAACGGGCCTGACCCAATTGCTGGCGCGGTTGTGACCGACACGCCCGGCGCAGGCATCACCTGCGAAGCCACTCAACCCGTGACCATCACGGGCGATGGGGTGCCCGCCGGCTCTTACACCTTCGCAGATCTCCTAGGGAGCGGGATCCCGCTCGGAATACTTGCAACCGGCCAATCGGCCACACTCACCTACTCATGCCTAGTGAGCTAATCGGGACTTTAAGCCATGGAAAACGTTATGGAAAATTATGCTTCAAAGGCGACAAAGGTTCGCCTGTCTATGCTGCTTGGCACGGCAATTCCACTTGCCGCGCTGGCTGTGCCGAGTACCGCCTTCGCACAGCAAGCAGTCAACACGGCGACCATTGGCGTCCCTGCCGGTGCAACCGATTCAAATTCAGCGAACAACAGCGCGACAGACACCGATACGGTGTTTGCAGCTCTTGTTGCGACAAATGATGATTTCTCAGGTTCGCCCATCCTTTCTAGCGGTGGATCGACCGCGACTGTCTTCACCAATGACACTTTGAACGGTGCAGGCTTCGCAAATACCGATGTCGTTGCAACAGTAACGAACGATGGCGGTCTAACGGGCGTTTCGATCGCCGCCAATGGCACCCTGACAGTGCCGGCAGATACCGCCCCAGGCAGCTACAGCATTACCTATCAGATCTGTGAGGCAGCCAACCCGACGAACTGCACGACAGCAACTGCGACGGTTCTCGTAGCCGGCGTCGCTGATCTTCAAACAGTCAAGACGCTTGTTTCGAGCACATCGGAGCCAGGAGTTGGCGATACAGTCACCTTCCAGATTGTTGTGACCAACAACGGCGGTGACACCGCGACCAATGTTACGCTGACCGACAGCCTGCCTGCTGGTCTCACTGCGACAGGCAACAATGGCTTTGTCACAGCTGGTTCTTACGTCGCAGGAACGGGCGTCTGGACGATCCCGAGCCTGGCTGATGGTGCAAGCGCTACGCTGACCATCGAAGGTACGGTGAACGCTGGCACTGAGGGTAGCACGATCACCAACACCACGACGGCTGCGACTAGCGATCAGACCGACCCTGGCACTACAGGCGATGATCTCAACGAAGCCGTCACTGTGATCAATACGATCGTGGCTGGAGACGATGACTTCTCGGCTACTTCGGTTCCATCGACAGGTGGTAATACGGCGAGCGTCTTCAGCGATGATACGATCAACGGTGTCGCTTTCGCCAACGGAGATGTCTCGGCGAACATCACCAATGATGGGGGCCTGACTGGCGTCACGATCAATGCCGATGGTACGCTAACCATTCCATCCGGCGCTACCCCAGGCAGCTACACAATCACATACGAGATTTGTGAAACTGCAGATCCAGACAATTGCGATACTGCAAATGTCCAAGTGACAATTGGTGGCGTCGCTGATCTTCAAACAGTCAAGACGCTTGTTTCGAGCACATCGGAGCCAGGAGTTGGCGATACAGTCACCTTCCAGATTGTTGTGACCAACAACGGCGGTGACACCGCGACCAATGTTACGCTGACCGACAGCCTGCCTGCTGGTCTCACTGCGACAGGCAACAATGGCTTTGTCACAGCTGGTTCTTACGTCGCAGGAACGGGCGTCTGGACGATCCCGAGCCTGGCTGATGGTGCAAGCGCTACGCTGACCATCGAAGGTACGGTGAACGCTGGCACTGAGGGTAGCACGATCACCAACACCACGACGGCTGCGACTAGCGATCAGACCGACCCTGGCACTACAGGCGATGATCTCAACGAAGCCGTCACTGTGATCAATACGATCGTTGCGAACGACAATGATTTCTCATCGGCGTCGATCCCATCAACCGGCGGAACAACCGCTTCTGTGTTCGGCAATGACACGCTCAACGGTGCGGGCTTTGCTAACACCGATGTGGTTGCAAGCATCACCAATGATGGCGGTCTGACTGGCGTCACGATCAATGCCGATGGTACGATCGATGTGCCAAGCGGCGTAACACCAGGCAGCTACTCGGTTACCTACCAGATCTGCGAAGCTGCCGACACAGACAACTGCGATACAGCAACCGTGACAATTGTCGTTGGCGCTGTCGTGGACCTGTCTGTGACTAAGGATAACGGTGTCACTACAGTAACTTCAGGTGACACGGTAACCTACACGATCACAGTCAGCAATGCTGGACCTGATGCCGCAACGGGCGCTGTCCTTACCGATACGCCAGGCGCAGGTCTCACCTGTCCAACAACCAACCCGCTGACATTCGGCGGCGACGGCATCCCAACCGGATCCTTCACATTCGGTAGTCTCACGAGCGGCATAACGCTCGGTACGATCCCGAACGGTGGTTCGTTGACCGTCACCTACGACTGTACTGTCGACTGAAGCTGAGGGGGCGGCGCGAGCGGTAATCTCATGACAGATCCTTTCGATCATAAAGGACCTTCAAGCCTACCGCTTGCGCGGATGCTGACCAGCATCCTCCCATTTGTTGCGGTTGCTACGCCAGCAGCATTGATTGCTGGCGTAGCAACCAACACAGTTACCATCAGCGCACCTTCAACTGCGACCGATCCCAATACCGAAGACAATATTGCCATTGATAGCGATAGTGTTTTTGCTGTGATCGTAGCCGAAGACGACACCGCTTCCGCGGTGAATGGTTTTGATGGTGCCGTTGCTGCCATCAATGTGTTCGACAATGACACATTGAACGGAACAGCAATATCGCTCGACGATGTCATCGCTTCTGTGTCTAGTCCTGCAACGCCAGCGAAACCGGGCGATCCATTGCCCGTGCTTGATCCGGCAACTGGTCTTATCGAAGTACCTGCAGGCACACCGGCTGGCACCTACGCAATCGCCTACGAAATTTGCGAAACCCTGAACCCAACCAATTGTGCGACGGCCATCGTCGAAATCAACGTAGAAGCGCCTGAAATCGTTGCCAACGACGATACAGGCATCGACGTACCGGCAGGTACTGGCAGTGATGACATCGTCAATGTGCTTGAGAATGACACATTGAATGGTGACCCGATTGACCCAGCCAAAATCGCCCTGACTGTTACGGGGCCAGTAGGTCATCCGGGTGTCGTCTTGGACCGAGTGACCGGGGCCATCTCGGTTAGCTCGGATGTGCCGGAAGGCACCTACACCCTTGGGTATCAGATCTGCGAAATATTGAATCCTACAAACTGTGCAACCGCATCCCTTTCTTTCGCAGTAATAGCTCCGACCAGCTCAGTAGAAGGTACCGTTTTTCTCGATGAGAACGGTGATCAAAATTACGATATTGGTGAGCGACCTCAAGTTGGTTGGATAGTTGAGCTCCGCCGCCACGGACAAACCATCAGATCGTCGCGCACTGAGCAAAGCGGTGACTACCGGTTTGGCAATTTGCCTGCAGGTGATGGTTATTCGATTCGATTTGTGAACCCGGAAAACTCGGTTGTTTACGGCACAATCGAGAATGCTTCATTGGAACCTAACTTGACGAAATCGGATCAAGATGGGCCAATTGATCCATCAGGCATCGTTTACAATAGCATTACTCGCGAGCCGATTGCCGGCGCCTTTGCGACTCTAGTTGGCGCAAATGGGATAGCGCTCCCGGGGGATTGCTTTCTCGACACGTCACAACAAGGCCAAGTCACCGACGCTTCGGGCGCATACCAGTTCGACCTTGTTCTTGGGAACTCCACTGAATGCCCAGTAGCCGAAACAGAGTATCGGATCGAGATCACACCGCCTGGCGGCTACAGCTTTGAGTCTTCAGTTCTATTGCCGAATGACGAGGCATTTGATCCAACAGGTCAAGATAGCCCTGTTTTGATATCACCCACTCCGAACGCGCCGCAGGCTGAAGATCCAACCTACTACCTAAGGTTCCTTCTTGAAGCGGGCGATCCGGACGTGATCTTCAATCACATTCCAATTGATCCGTTCATATCGCGCGATCCATTGATGGTAACAAAAACCAGCACCAAACGAAATGTGAGCACGGGTGATTTAGTCCCTTACGAGATCAGCGTTCGCAACAGAGAAACTGCGCGACGCGCAGGAGCAACGGTTGTCGATCTGCTGCCAGCGGGTTTCAAGTATGTTCTAGGCTCTGCCACTGTAAACGGTATTGCAAATGAGCCAGTGGCAGCAAATTCAGGCCGCCAATTGGAATGGCATAACCAGATCATTCCCGCGAATGCGACAGTCACATACAACTTGGTGCTTAGTGTTGGTGCAGGCGTCACCGAAGGAACCAAAGTCAATACAGGCTTCGTTTTGGACGGCCCAACCGGCGCACCGATTTCGAACCGCAGTTCAGCCGCTGTCCGGATCGCACCTAGCAACGTGCTCGATTGCTCTGAGCTGATTGGCAAAGTCTACGAAGACACCAACCGAAATGGCTATCAGGACAAGGGTGAACCCGGAGTTCCAGGCGTTCGATTGGCAACGGTCAACGGCCTTCTGGTCACCACCGATGAGTTTGGGCGCTACCACATCACATGCGCCGCCGTGCCTGATGCCCGGATCGGCTCCAATTTCGTCCTGAAGCTTGACCCGCGCACGCTGCCGTTGGGCTGGAAGCCAACCACCGACAATCCACGCTCTATTCGCCTCACACGAGGCAAAATGAGTGAACTCAATTTCGGCGTCGCTCCTCAGGAGCGAGATGTCGCGACGACAATGAATGCTAGCGAAGAGGGAGGCGAATAATGAATAAGTCTCTCAAGCCTTTGCACACCAACCTCTGTCTTGGATCTGCGCTCATCGCGATTGCAACGATTAGCGGGCCAGCGAGTGCACAGGGCCAAGAAGAAGTCGCTCCAGCTACGCAAGCCGGAACAAAACATTTCGGCGAGGATCGGTATGAGATCCGCTTCCGAGCGGATACTCTGATTGTGAGCCCGGTTATCAGTGTTGGTTTGGTCGATAGCGCCGCAACAGTCGTGCGCGGCGAGTACGCGCGCTTCCAGACCTACACCAATTATCCATCCTTCATAGAACGCGCAGAGGTCCGTATTCACTCAGCCGGCGCTTCGCCCGACAGCGAGCCGCTCTTCAAGCTTGATGTCGAGGAAGATGGAACAGCAACTTGGCAAGCAGACGAGGCGAGTCCGCGTGAGCTCTATTTCGTTTTGCGCGTCTACGACGGCAAAGGGAAGTTTGACGAGACTGCCGCACATGAACTCACGCTCCTTGATGAGCCAGTGCCCGAGCTAATCGGAGCTGAAACGGCCCAGCCGCGCATTGAGTTTGGTCAGATTGACGAAGCAGCACGCAGAACAATCGATCTGAAAGGTATCATGGCGACTGTCACCGGGCGTGCCGATGCTGAAATAGAGCGTGTATTCGTTGGCGGGCAAACCGTACCTTTAGCTGAAGATGGCAGGTTCGCAGCCCAACAGATCGTCTCACGCGACGACGGCGAACTGCTCGTTGTGATCAAGAGCGATGGCCAAGTCACCAAAGAGGCCAAGCAAAGCTTTGCGATCGAAAGCGACGATTGGTTTGTGGTTGGCCAAGGCGATGTGCTGCTAGGCAAGAGTTTTGGCAGTGGCCCTTCGCGCGATGTTTCGGGCGACACTCTGCCGGACGGCAGCTACGCCATCGGCCGCGGCGCATTCTATGCAAAAGGTGTGGTCGGTGATGATTGGCGGATCACCTCATCGCTCGACACCGGAGAAGAGTTGCTAAAGGATATTTTCAGCAATCTCGATCGCAAAGACCCAGGCCAGTTGCTGCGCCGTCTCAACAGTGAGCAATTCTATCCCACTTACGGCGACGATTCGACCTTGGTCGAAGATGCGCCGACGCAAGGCAGTTTCTATCTGCGCGTCAACAAAGATGCGAACCAGTTCGTCGTCGGCAACTTCACAACCGCCATCAACGCCGCAGAGCTAGCGCAACTTGATCGTGGCCTGTTTGGGGCGCTGGTAGATATCAATAGTCAGGCTACGACCGAATTCGGAGAACGCCGATTCCAGCTTACCGGTTTTGCCTCTGATCCTGGCACAGTACCTGCGCGCGAGGAATTTCGCGGCACTGGTGGCTCGCTTTACTTCTTGAAACGCCAGGACGTCTCAATTGGGTCTGAACGCATCCGGATTGAAGTACGCGATCGCGAAACGGGCATCGTAATCGAAACTCGCGACCTCTATCCGCAGCAAGACTATGACTTTGATCCGTTCCAGGGCCGCGTCACTTTGCTCAAGCCGCTAGCTTCGACTGTCGCTAACAGTGGCGTTGTGCGCGAAGGCAGTTCAACGGGTAACGTGCCTGTGCTGGTGGTTCGCTACGAGTACACTCCAACCGTAGGCAGCCTTGACGGCTACACGTTAGGGGGGCGTGCGTCTGGCTGGTTAAACGAAGCAGTACGCTTTGGTGTCTCTGCGCAGCGTGACACGGTTGAAGAAGCCGCACAAACTCTCCTAGGCGCTGACGTGTTGTTACGGGCGACCGCTGGTACTTACTTCAAGGCTGAAATTGCCCAAAGCGAAGGACCGGGGTTTGGCCAGTCAAACTCGGTTGATGGTGGCCTGTCTTTCACAGATATCGTTACGCCGGGTGTCGCAGGCGTCACAGCGAAGGCCTGGCGCACGGAAGCAGCGATCAATGTGAATGAGCTCACCGGCAACGCTGGCGAAGGGGCTGTTCTTGGCGGCTATTTCGAGCATCAAGATCAAGGGTTCTCATCCGCCAGTCGATTGACACCCGCTGACACTGAGCGCTGGGGCGTCACTGCCAAAATACGTCTAGTGAATGGCCGAATCGCAGCGGGATATGAGTCGCTTTCATCAAGCGATACAGGTTCTAGTGAGACGGGCACTATAGACCTTGAAAATGCCTTTGCCTCAGGCACGGGTACGATCACCTCTAAACTTGGGTTGCGCCATGAGGATCGCACACCTGGCCTGCTATTCAACAGTGTGCAGGACGGCAGCCGCACGGATCTTGCATTTGAAATTGGCTATGCGCCAGGCGGCGAGAACTGGTCGACATATGGCTTTGGCCAAATAACTCTCGACCGCGATGTTGCGCGTCAACGCAATAATCGGGCTGGTGTCGGCCTTAAGGCGCAAATCACACAGCGCATATCGATCTCTGGCGAGGTTTCCGAAGGCAACGGCGGTGCGGGAGCAGACATTCAGCTCAACCGTCAAATGAGCGAAGGATCTGAAGCCTATATCGGCTATAGCCTGTTCGCTGATCGGACAGACACGGGGCTCGATAGCCAGAACATCTTTACGCGCTCCAACCGAGCCACATTGGTGCTCGGTGCGCGCCAGCGCTTCTCGGATGCGCTTTCCGTGTATGGTGAAAATCGTGTCGGTATTGGCGGTGTTGCGCCGTCCCTCACGCGCAGCTTTGGCCTGACTTTCGAACCGATTGAGCACCTGGCCATCACTGGTAGCTTCGAAGCGGGGCGTATTGACGATGCCACAACCGGTGTCTTCCGCCGCACTGCGGCCACCTTCGGCGTTGGCTACGCACGCGAAGATTTCCGGTTAGGCAGCTCAGTTGAGATGCGGCGTGAGACCAGCGCAGCTGGACTTGATCAAACTGTTTGGCTGCTGCGCAACGACTTTAACTACGCAGTCGATCCTGATTGGCGCTTTGTTGGCCGCGTGAACCTCGCGCGAGCAGACAAATCGTCGGACTCAGTACTTGCCGCGGAATTTACAGAAGCAGTCGCGGGCTTTGCCTATCGCCCAGTAGACAATGAAAAGCTCAATGCTTTGCTGCGCTTCTCCTACTTTGAGGATCTTGGTCCGGTTGGCCAAATTACCGGCGGTGGCCAGACACAAAGCCCGAAGCAGGTCAGTCACATCGGTGTGATCGACTTCAACTACGATGCTTCACAAAAACTGACCTTGGGCGGCAAATACGGCTACAGGACGGGTAAGGTCTCGCTTGGACGCGAAAGCAACCAATTCGTCAGTTCAACGGCGCACCTCGCTGTAATTCGAGCTGACTATAATGTTGTCACGAAATGGGATGTGCTGCTCGAAGGTCGGGTCCTTTGGGTGACCGCAGCAGATGATCTGCGGACTGGGGCATTGGCAGCTGCTTACAGGCACATAGACAATAATGTGAAAATAGGCGTCGGATACTCGCTATCCGACTTCTCGGACGATCTCTCTGACCAAAGCTATTCAAGCCATGGCCCATTCCTGAATCTGCTCGGAAAATTCTAGCCATCGATCCACTTAGGATACCCAGTACAACCTGCGACTAGCTTGAAGTTGCTCGTTCAAAGCCAGTGCGCAATTCCAAATTGGCTTTCCGAATAAGGATCTCATTCAACTCGCTAGCGCTCAAGCGCCTCGCGAACTTTATCCCACAACGTTCTCCTTTGACCCACTTGACCGTCGCCGCTTCAAACACGAGCCCCAATAATTCAACGGTTATCAATGCTCCTACATTGAGCTCTGCTGGCTTCGTGAGACAGGCTCCTGACTGAGATATGTTCTTGACCGAGGAGAAGGCCATCCACTCCGCACAACTGATCTTTGCAAAATGTTCTAACGGTACTCGAAGCGGGCGGAAGGGGTGAGAGACTGAAGCATCATCCCAAAACTGCGCGCTTTCAAGGTGTTCAACGCCAAACAGATCGCCTTCGCACCATCTTACGATCGCTCTAATGTTTTCCATGCCATTGAAGCTGTATTCAATCGTATCGCCCACTTGAACAGGAACATCGCCACGAAAGCATGCGCCGCTCTCAGAGACGTTTTTTTGGGTCACAAATGCGCGACCGCTTTCACTAGTGATCAGTGCGGGCCGGTATACATTGCCTGTCCGGCCCTCCAATCGGCGTTCCATTTTTCATCCCTAACTGCCTGACTTGGTGCCTAAATAGCTCAAAGTGTAAAGTAAGAAATTGACGGCAAGTTCAATGTGAACCCGTAGTTAGGGTTGAGGGTTCGTTAACCAATTCTCTAATCCATAAAATTGGGAAAAGCAGAAGCGGCCGGAATTCTGTTCTCAGCATTGTGTATAGCAAACAATCGCTCGATCGATTCCAGAGCCTTCTCAGTCGCATGCACTAAAGTTCTCCTCTTATCGTAAGGATCTTGCGACCTGGTAAGATATTCATGCTGCTCTAGAATGGTGATCCATCGCAGCGCGGTGCTCTGCGGTTGACCAGAGGCAACACATAGATCGGTCACCGCCAACGCGTCCCCTTCCATTTTGGATACATACGCTTCAAGCAACATCTCCCAAGCCGGCTCTCCAAGAAACGAGCTCGGGAAAATGGCATATCGCTTTTTCCGTCCGATCTGCATTTGTCTTACGCCGGTCAACGCGCCGATCGACTTTGTTCCAGGGACGACCGATCCAGCCTCAACAAATCCTATCCCTGAGTAGAACATTTGCAGAGTACCAACCATCGAAGCATCAGCTTCTGTATCGCGCGACCAAGGCTTCCAGCGAGCTTCGTAAATACGCTCAACGGCTTCAATCAATTTACTTGTGGCATGAACAAAGACTCTTCTCCCATCACAAGAGTCTTGTAGTTTCGAGAGATACTCATGCTGTTCCAAAATCGCGATCCAACGAAGCGCTGTGGATTGCGCTTCAAATGACGCACGACATAGATCGGTTACGGTTAAGATACGATCTTCTTGGTTCGAAACGTAGAGCTCAAGGATCATGTCCCAAGCAGGTTCCCCAAAAATCGATTTCGGGAAAACCAAATAGCGCTGCTGACGCCCAAGCATTTGCCGCTTTACGCGTTTGAGTGTGTCAGCGCTTTTTTTCCCAGAGCCAATGCCCTGGCTGTAAGTCATTTGCGTCATATCAGAGCCAATCTTGATACTTTAGCTAAACTTACCCCCCCATTTGAGGGACAGAATATCAGAGCAAGGGATCAAGCGGTTGTACAAACACGACAAGTACCGACTAGATTTGTAGAAACACGACAAAAATGCGCATATTCTTGTAATAAAGTTACAAATATATGCGGGTCAGTCGACCAATGCACCTCTTGGACCGACCAACAACATTGAGATGAGGGTAGTTTTTTGTCTGGCCGAGATAACTATTCGGACCGAACGTGTGCCTTTGCGCTTTCGATCGCGCGGCTCAGCTCAGCGGCACAAATCAAATGTCCGCCGCAATCTAGCCGCTTCAAGGCAGATTCCATTTCTTGGATGGCCAAGATTAGGTTCTCATGGCCGCCGGAATCGTTTTCGACCACCCGATCATCGACACTAGATCGTGAATTCAACTTGTTCACGTTCGCCTCCCCATGCGAACCGGCTCACTTAGAGTTCGGGTTGATCCGACGGCGCCCACCCACGCCGAAAATGGATGCAAGCATTAATCAAGTATTCGCGAGAAAATCAAGACCGGTTACAAAGTGGCAAAATGCGAGAAATCGACTCTAATTTTAATGGGAAATCCCTCCGTTCAAATACGGATTGAAGGAAACTATAAGGAGCTATGTATCAGATGGTATAAAATGCGAAAAATGAACGTTCTCATCGGGCTGAAAAAAATTAATTCTTATAGTGCCATATATGACGGTTTCTTGACGTCCCAATAGAACTCTTCGAATGGACGGTTTCAATTGAAACTAGTGATATTTAGTCCAAATTGGACCAAATAGGAGATTCAATACTCCGGAATTTTCCATACTCTCATTGCAAATTCTCTAGACCAGGAGATGCATATGGGATCTCGGATTCAGATCTTTGTAGTTGACTCAATAGCTAGCAGAAGAGCTTCCTTATGCAGGATGCTTTACTCCCAAGGCTTCGGAGCAATTCCTTGCGAAGCGATGGACGAGGTCACAATGTTTTCCCCCAGCGCTTCAAAACTCCTAGTTTACGATGAGGAAGGAGCTATTGATCAGGCGCTAAAATTCTTGGATAAATCGCAATCCTGGATGCCGATATTCGCTTATTGCGACCATATCGACGTGGATCGTGTCGTAAGCGCAATGCGAAAGCAGGTCAGCAACTACATCGAATGGCCAATAGCTGCCGATGCCCTGACCCAAAAATTATTGCTGAATGATGGCGAGGCGGGTCCCAAGCCAGAGATTGCAGTCCGAAGCGCAGAGATGAGATCTAAGATTGCGCTATTGACCAATCGAGAGCGCGAAATACTTCAGGCCGTTGCTGAAGGTGGAACAAGCCGTACAATCGCAGAGCGGTTCTCGCTTAGCCCGAGAACGGTCGACACACATCGCACCAACCTAATGAAAAAGGTTGGGGCAAAAACTATAGCCGAACTAGTGGGGATTGTAGCGGTAGCCGAACTGAGGACTGCTTAGAGACGATCAACCCTATAGGCTCTACGAACGTCTGCTTGTATCGACGCTTCGCTTACGCGGCAGCCATTGAGTTAATCGTTTCGATGTGGGTCGTGAACGACGATATCGCGTCCGGCCGACCATAGTAAAAGCCCTGCAGGCACTCACAACCAGCGCTCATAGCCAAGTCTTCGTCAACCTTGTCTGAAATCCCTTTACAAGTAACGACCATGTCGAGGCTCTTAGCCAAGTTAGTCTTTGCTTTGAGAACAGTTGGATTGTCGGATTCCCTGGCATGCTGCAAGATGCTTGGATCGAATTTGACAGCCTTAACACCAATCTTTTTGAGATGCGTCAGCGAGGCATTACTCGAGCCAAAATTATCGACCGCGATCGTAAAACCCTGTTCCACCAACCGCGAAAGTGGCGATACCAATTGGTCGGCGTATTCAACGAAGTCCGCTTCGCCGATTTCAAGTTGCACGCGTATCGGATCGAGACCATTTTCGAGTAAACAAGCATAAAGTTGCCTGGTGAAATTCTCGTCGAGAAGCTGGATAGCTTCGACATTGACGCACAAAGCTAGGTCCTCAGCTTCTGATACGGTCGCTGCAGCCTTTTCAGCAACGAAAAGACTAATCTGGTCAAGCAATCGATTTTGGCGAGCAATCTTAATCGCTTCGTCTGTAGCGATCATTCCAAAATCTGGATCAAACCATCTGAAAAGTGCCTCAACCGCCACGATCCTCTTGTCAGTAGAGAATATAGCTTGATACTTCGCAGATAGGTTTTCCTTCTCTTCAAATGCACGTGTCAGGCGCAGAGAAAGCTCCGTCTTCCTCTTGGCTTCAAGCTCCATAGATTTGTCGAAGAATGCTATCCCAACGCCGCCATTCTTTGCCTTGTACATGGCCATGTCAGCCCTGCGAAGCCACTCGCTTTCCTGGTAACGCTTGTCAGTCTTGGCGATGCCAATGCTACAACCTACGAGCGCTTGCGTTTGGCCGATCAAAAATTCGTCGAGAATGCGGCTTCGAATTTCAGAACAAATGCGTAAGACCTCCTTCAACTTGCAAGATAGAAAGGTCACAGCAAACTCATCGCCGCCTAGACGATATACTTTTGCTTTAGACTTAGCGACCGCCTGTATGCGCTCTGCAACCTGCTGCAATAGAGCGTCCCCAGCTTCATGGCCGAGTGTATCATTTATGTTTTTGAAGTGATCGAGGTCCATTATTCCCAGATACGAAACCGGCTCAGCAGTTGGCAGATCTGATCTGGCATCAGAAAGACATTCGATCAGGGCCTTTCGGTTCCCAAAACCAGTTAGTTCATCTCTTCGAGCCTCGCGTTGCGCTTCTTCTTGGCGCTCCAAGATTTGGGCATAGTATTTGTCGAGGTCGTTGTGCAGCAATCCAAGAACAAAGATCGTCGCACAACTAGAGGTCCCGCACATTACGATAAGCTGTGTCCAAATGCCGTCGGCAAACGCGTCGGTCGACGAAAAAAGGACGGCTTGCGCGACCCCAGTGAGCGCGACCATCGCCGAGCCAGCAAAAACCAGCAACGAAGCCAAAGATCTTTGTTCCAAAACCATATCGACTGCATATGCCCGTCGTACGAAATCAGAGTTGATCGCGTCTACGTAATGCAACGTATAGAGAAGGTTAGTATTCGATTAAGAATCGCGATAAGTTTCTGTTCTATTTACCGACAATCTTATATTCGTGCCGCAATGATCCTTCTTCAAATTCGCAGGAATGCATTTTCAAGGGTCACTTTCACGAGTAGAGATTGATCGCGTACCGCATCGCTGTTCCGCGATCACTTGATTGGCTAAATGAGCTTGGTCTACGCAGACCAGCGATCAAGCTTGCGATAAATGGTAGATGGACTGACGCCCAGATCCCGGGCAGCTTGTACGATATTCCCTGAGCTTCTCGCGATCGCTTGCTCTATCGCCAGACGCTCAATCTGTTCCAGAGTCATTCCTGTGAAATCCGCGACTGCGGCACTCTCCGACTCATGAACGGGCGATGGCAAAAAGTTTTCGTCGGCTGTCACAACAGTTCGATGTGACACAGAGGTCGCTCTTGCTACCGGTTGCGCCGCGCCAGCAAGCTCAACTTTGCCGCCCGAACCCGTAATGATTGCCCGACGCAACGAATTCTGAAGCTCGCGTACGTTTCCAGGCCAGTCATGACGCTGCAGATAGGTCTCGCTTGCCTTAGTGAAGCCAGAGAACTTGCGGCCTTCTTCATCGGCGATCCTTTGAGCCAAGCTTGAAGCGATGAGCGCGATATCATCGCCGCGCTCTCTCAATGCGGGCAACGATATCGGAATCACATTTAGTCGGTAGTAAAGATCTTCGCGAAAACGACCTTCGGCCACTTCGCGTTCCGGGTTGCGATTTGTTGCGCACACAATCCGAACGTTAACTGGTTCGGCCGCCGAACTTCCAACACGTTGGATCATCCCAGTCTGTAGAAAGCGCAAGAGCTTTACCTGCAACTTGAGGTCCATCTCGCAAATTTCATCGAGAAAAAGCGTTCCTCCATCGGCGGCCTTAGCAGCACCAATCCGGTTCTCGATCGCACCCGTAAACGCGCCCTTGACGTGGCCGAACAACTCAGATTCCAACAGGTTCTCAGGGATAGCGCCGCAATTAATGGCAACGAAAGGGCCACCTCGTCGTTTACTGGCTGAATGAACGGCTTCCGCGGTAACTTCCTTACCCGTTCCGCTTTCTCCAGTCACAAAAACAGTCGCCTTGGAATCTGCGACACTTTTGATCGTTCGAAAAACCGCTTTCATTACAGGGGATTTGCCGATGAAACCGTGAAAGGTCTCTTCATCACCTTCAGCAGCAGAAGGCGGAATTGCGTCAACCTCCAAGCGCCCTGTCTGTTCCGCAGCATTGCTTACCGTGCTGAGCAAGCGCGTTCCGGAAACGGGCTTAACCAGGAAATCATACGCGCCCCGCCGCATGGCCGCGATTGCCCGATTGAGCGAACCGTCTGCGGTTACCACGATCACGGATGGTTGGCTCTTGCTGGTGGGCAACGCCTCAAACAAGGTTAGGCCGTCTCCGTCGGGAAGTTGGAGATCGAGCAGGACCACATCAATGGTCTCGCTGGACAAAGATCGGCGCGCTTCACTTAGCGTTTCGCAAAGGCTCACCTCGTGGCCGGCGTCTTCGAGTTGCGCGGCGTATCCAAGCGCCAATGAGGCGCTGTCTTCAACAATAAGGACCTTAGCTGAAGGCATCATTGAATCCTGAAATATGCGGTTTTGCCGGTCGGATCGCGATCGACCCAATTGATCGAACGCGGATCCCCGAAATGCTTCATGCATCCCTGCACCAGGCCAAAGGCGATATGCGCAAATGGGCGATGCGAAGAATACTCGACAACGAACCCATCATCGTCCTTCCATGATGCGACGTGCGGCGGCTCAGCGTCTGGATAAAGCACTCTGACCTCTTCATGGATATGATCTTCAACGTGCGCCAACATGCCTTCAGCTGTCGGATATCGCTCAACGATCTCTGTGTAGAGAACGGTGAAACGATCGAACAGAAATTTGCCGAACTCCTCGCACAGATCGTTCGCATCTGCGCCGCTGATTTTCGAAGCGGAAGTCACAACCTGCACAGCCTGCTCCCATGGGTATCGAGAAACACGAGAGAACGCGCCGCCATGAGGAAGCTCTGCGCCCGCTAGCACCTCCTCTGTGAAACTGGGGCCGCCCTTCACATCGAGAAAGCCGACCAGCTCCGAGTAGATAATACCCTTCATTTTTCGCATCTCCAGAAAATGGATTTGCTCCGCATAATGCAAATAGCGTGCCGGAATTTTCGCGTTCTGAGAGCACATATTGATGTCACACCCCTCTCATAATGCGAATATCTTTGCAAATCGCAAAGAAACATGACGCATTTTGCAAATTTGGGGCAACTGATCGTTTGCAAACCGCACAAAACCGTTGGTTCCGCAGTTTGGCACGATCTTTGATTTGGTTTGCTCCGAATGCCCTTTTTTGGAGTAATCAATGTCACGTCCGCTTACCTCAATTGCCCTCACCTGCGCCGGCCTCAGCCTGACTTTGTCCGCATGCGTCGCTGGGCCAGCCCCGACCAACTTGGAAACGTCAGTCTACGCTCCGGGCCAGGTTGCATGGGAAGGTAGCAAGCAGCCGCAGGGTGATTGGATCGTGCGAGCTCCTGTCGAACGCGGCGCGCCAACTTGCAGTTGGGAAGCGCCGCGAGAACTCGACACCTATCAGCGGGTTTCTCCGGCGACGTTTCTCAATCGCACTGCCCCCCTCGGTGCCGGTGACCGGCTGGAAATTATGGTTTTGGGCGACGAAGATCGGCTGACAGGTACATATGTCATTGAAAGCGACGGCTCGCTCGCGCTGCGTGGCCAAGAGCCAGTGCGGGCGAGTGGCCTGACGATCGCCGCACTTACCGAAGAGCTACGCAATCATTTGATCACACAAAGCATCGTGCGCCCGCTGCAAAATGCGGTGCGCGTGGCATTGATAGAAAACGCTGGCGCGTCGGTATCTGTTGGAGGGGCCGTATTCCAACCAGGCGCAGTGAGGGCCGGCGAGCGCACCCCAGAGAGCCGGATTGGCCTTAAGGAAGGTGCAGTCAGCGGCGATGATAACGTCAGTCGAACAATTGCAGGAGCAATCCGCGCAGCGGGCGGCGTGCGGCCTGATGCTGACGTCCAACGAATCTACGTGATCCGAGATGGGAATTACGCCGAGTTCGATCTGTCCGGGCTCGTTCACGGTTGGGCAAGCCGTGACGTCGCCGTTGCTACGGGCGATCGTGTGTTAGTTCCCAGCCGAAGCTGCTTTGATGCTGAATTGGTCAGGCCAACACCACTTACCGCACCAGGCATTCGTGTATTCATGTCGAACCTGACTCGCAGCGCGATGAACAATGCCGGCGCGGCAATTGGCCAACAGACCACTTCGCTGCCTTATGGCACTCGTTTCCTTCAGGGCTTGGTTGCGGCCAACTGTGTTGGGGGAAGTTATATGAGTTCAGATCGCCGCGCCGTTCTGATCTCGCGCAATCCAATCAATGGTCAGAGCATCGTTGTGGAGCGTGATATCGAGAAACTGGTGCGCAACGCGAACCGCGATGCGCTCAACCCCTACCTTATGCCGGGCGATGCCATCGCATGCTACGATAGCCGCTGGACTAACTTCCGCGAAGCGGTCGGACTGGTCACAGATGCGGTAAATACTGCCACTCCAGCAATCTTGTTGGACAACGCGCTGTGAAAACATTCGCACCCAATATAGCGGGGACCGCTCCGCCACGTTTCCTGCTGCGCCTGTGGGTTGTTGTGCGCGACGGACTGCCATCCGTTGGCCGATATCGGCGGTATCTTGTCGCGTTGGCTGGTCCGCTGGCTCTCGTTTGGGGCCTAGCGCTCGGCTATCTGCTGATCGCCCCCGACCGGTTTGACAGCAAGATGACGTTGATCCTGCCCGGCACGGGTGTGGGCGCGAGCATGAATTTGGAATCGATTGGCCAAGCGACAACTAGTACTTCCTCGGCATTCTCTTCCCCCTCACTGAGCCCCACAGAGAATTACAAGCGCCTTCTAGTGTCCGACCTAGTACTGCGCGAAGCGGCACGTATTGCTGAGGAAGATGAGAACGCTTTCCCCCAGCCAAGCATTAAGCTGATCGACCAGACAAACCTCATCGAAATGCGCATGCCAGCGGCTTCGCCTGAGCAGGCACAAACGCGCATGGCCGCTTTACAACAAGCTTTTCGTCTCGCGCTTAATGATCTGCGCCAAGACGAAGCACGCACCCGTGAAGAAGCAGACGCAAGCCGTATTGAAGAGCTTGAGCGTAAGGTTGACGAGGCGCAGCAGGCGCTGCTCGATTTTCAAGGCAGGACAGGTCTTGTTTCACTCGATCAGTTCGCTGGCCGCATCACCGCGCTCGACCAATTAAAGGCGAATGAGCGTGATCGGCGCGTTCGCTTGTCAGAGACCGGCGCTGCGGCATCGCGTCTTGCCAGCACGCTTGATGTAACCTTGCCTGAGGCTCGCCGTGCGATGCAGCTCAAGGCTGATCCGGAGTTTCAGGAACTGCTTGGCCGCTATGCGAAGATCAGCGCAGAGCATAGCGAAAGCTCTGGAACGCTGGGCGAAGCTCATGCGACCATCGAAGAACTATCAGCTGAAAAAGATGCGCTGCAAACCAGCTTAGCGAGCCGCGGTAGCGAACTCACCGGGCTCGAAGGTGGAAAGGTCATCGAGCTGGCAGATCTGGCTGTCTCAAATACGCGGGAAAGCCTGTTCGCGAGCCTTTCAGAGCGCGATAGCGATCGTACGGGTCACGGCGCCGCGCTGTCCGAGCTGCGCAGGCAAATCGCCGCACAAACGGCGGACACTGACGCTCAGGTTGAGCAAGCTGCGACACTTGCCGACCTGCTGAGAGATCTTCGCGTTGCAGAGGCAGTCTTCAGCTCGGCTCTCGCGCGGCTCGACACGAACAAGTCAGACCCTTTCGCATCCTATCCATTGGTCCAAACTCTCGAGGCGCCTTCACTGCCCCGCGCGAAGTCCGCACCCAGTCCGGTGTTCGCAATTGCGGGAGCGATGGGCGCCACACTCTTTATTCTTATCGGATTTCTGCTGCTATGGCTGAGACAGCCCATCATCCGCAAACTGCTGCCGAACGCCTGATCGTCAGAACGATCCAGTGGACCTGGATCCTGTGGCTGATCGGCGGGCTATATATCGCAGGTCCAGCCTTGGGGTGGGTCTTGTCCGGCATGGCTGCTGTTGGGCTTTACCTAGACAGGATTAAGGCATCGGCTGTTCCCGCCACCATCTGGGTCTGGATAGCTGGAATGCTGGCAATGCTCATCATCCTTTGGATTGGCCATGCCAATTTTGAGCTGGGACTAGGCAAGACAATCAAATCAAGCGTTGGCTGGGCGAAGGGGTGGGCGCTAATCGCGCTGTTTCCTTTGGCAGGGGCGATGCTGCAGGTCAGGCCGGAACCAATCTATCGGGCGGTCTGTCAGCTTGGTCTGCAAACAGTCATTGTCATGCCAATATTCATTGCCGCACCGCTCATTGGACTGCCAGAGCAGCTCTGGGTCTCCCCGCTCAAAGTCCTTGGGGGCTCTGGGCCCGAATACTTTGCCGCGCAGCTCTATACCATTGAGCCTGGCGCTGGCACGCCGCGGTGGCAATTCTTTGCGCCCTGGTCACCAGCTGCCGGAATGATCGGGGTGATCTATGTGCTTTTGTCTGCACAAGAGAAACACTTCGGCTGGAAGACAATCGGCATTGTGGGCGGCTTGCTGCTCGCCATCCTTTCCCAATCGCGCGTCGCATTGGTCGCGCTGCTGTTTGTCATTCCCTTTGTCTGGGGAGCAAGCCGCATGGGCAAGGGTCATCTGTGGTTGATCGCGGCCCCAGCAGTGTTGGCTCTTGGGACATTCGGCCCGGTCATCATTGAGTTCGTCAACACGGCAATGACCGAATTCGCTTCCGCACGTGCCGATTCCAGCCGGGTACGTGCCATCCTTGGTCGGATCGCTATCCATCGTTGGGAGACCGAAGCCTATTGGTTCGGGCATGGCATCGTCGAGAATGGTCCGCACCTAGTGGAATACATGCCCATTGGCAGTCACCACTCCTGGTACGGCTTGCTTTTTGTAAAGGGGCTGCTCGGCGCAGTTGCTTTGGCCGTGCCGCTGGCGATCACCTTTATCTTTCTGCTGGTGAAGGCTCAGTCGGAAAAAATGGCTCGCGCCGGGCTCGGCCTAACGGTGACATTGGCGCTGTATTCGTTCGGTGAGAACCTGGAAATTCTGGCCTATCTTTACTGGCCAGCGCTGGTGATGATCGGCATCGCGCTAAAGCCTGCTTCAGAGAATGCATTGTCTGAACCTGCTTGATTTGTGACATTAAGAAGCCGCCAACATGCTTGCGCAAGCTAACGGCTCCTCTTCCTTCCCCAACCTTCAAGCTTGGTCGATTAACTTGCGGCTTCGATCATTTCGCGCCCTCCGAACGTCTTTGCGCCGCCTGCAAGCTGATCGGCTGCGCGTTCGAACAAGCGTATCCAGCGAAGGATGATTTCCTCAGACTGTCCGCGAACTTCAGTGCGCCCTTGAATGCCCATCTGAACAAGGTCTCGCTTTGCAGCATCGTGGATGACTTGGCTTATCTCGCCAGCATTGCCCATGGTCGCTACAAAACCGCCGCTGCCAACTTGCTCAGGTAGGCCGTCCACATTGGCTACGATTATCGCGCGACCTGCCATACGCGCTTCAGTTGCGACGAGGCCAAATGCTTCGCTTTTTGACGGTATGATGACAGCGTCACATTCAGCCAGGTAGGTACCCGGCGTATCGCAGGGGCCAAGGACGCGGACGTTGCCCAGATCAGCCGACAATTCCTCAAGCTTTTCCCCGTCAGGCCCATCGCCAAAGATCGTCAGATCAACGACATCAGGCGGCACGTGTCTCATTGCTTCGATGAGTGCGTCGAAATTCTTGACCGGCGCATACCGACCATAGGCGAGCAGCCGCATCTTTGGGCCGCGATGCTTGCGCGCGGTATCGATGTCGAACAATTCGGTGCGATCAGTCCAAGGGTATATCACAGAAAGCTTGTCCGCCTTGATTCCGACCACCTGTGCAAGCCAGTTTTTCTGCGCATTTGATACGCAGATGAATTCGTCGACAAGGGACGCAGCGAACTTCAGCATCGCTCGAAATCGTGCTTTGGATGTCACGTGCACTCGTTCGAAACTGGCTGTGTAGCTGTGCTCGACATGCACGATCCGTGCTTTGGGATTGCGAGCACGAAGGCTGGCCAGGAAGACCAATCGCTTCCAGGAAAGTGCCATATGATCGACAATCAGATCCGCTTTGATGCATGGCGCAAGTCTGGCGTCTGAATTGACTGGTGTCACCTTGGAATGTACGCGGGCGGCGAGTGCTGGCTCATCAAACAGCGTGAGAGCACGTGTCACGCCGCCCATCGCGAAATCGTCCAGCAGATGCGCGACTTTAATCACGCTGCATTCCGCAATAATGGCCGCGTCAAAGCGACGAAGCGATCGCGCCCCACGGCGGCTCCGACAGCGACTGCTCCCGCAGTTACGATGGTCTTGCGTGGCTCCTCGACGAGGATATGCGGTTTCAAGCTGAGCGCTTTGGACAAGAAGTCGCGCGCAAGCTCAAAGTTGCCGAGTTGCACTGATCGGCGCGCAAGATAGCGCAGCTGGTAGGCGCGAGCCATGTCGCCATGCTCTGCCACGAATTCGGGCGCATAGCTGCGAAGCTTGCGTAGCATCTTCGTCCAGCTGAGGTATTGCTTTACGACATTGGCGGACAAGGCGCCGGGAATAATGCGATATTCCGTCAATTGGCCCGGGATACCCGCGAATCCTACACTGTGCTTTACGGAAAGCCGGGTCCACATCTCGATATCCTCCGACTGACGGAAGCTTTCATCGAACCAGCAAAGTCGCGCTGAGTCGTCCGGATTGCGAAAGACCGCCCGATCGAGTGCTGACTTGCGAATGACCGGAGCGCTGCCATTGCCGATCGGGTTGCGGCATAGAATGTCTCTTGGCGTGATCCGGCCTAGCTTTGGCCGCATCGTTATGCCCAAGGCGTTTCCGTCGCCGTCGATCAATTTGGATCCCGAATAGCTCACGCCAATATCAGGGTTCGCATTCAAGTGGATGTAATGCAGCGCCAGTTTGTCAGGGTGCCAAATGTCATCGCTATCAAGAAGCGCAACGAAATCAGCGCTAGTATGCGCAATCCCAGTGTTTCTTGCTCCTGCAAGGCCGCGATTTGACTGGCAGACGATGCGAATTCGTGGATCAATGAATTCGCGAACTATCTGCATCGATCGGTCATCGCCTCCATCATCGACGCAAATGAGCTCGAAATCCTCGAAGGACTGATTCAAAACCGATTGTACAGCTGCGCCGACGAACTTTTCGACGTTGTAAATCGGCATGACGACTGAAACTTTGGGAAGTGACATTGGAATGCTCCAGCGATTGAAAATTTAGGCAAAGACAGTTCGGCGAAGTGAAGCAGGCAGCGCTCCACCCGCTATGACACCGCCAAGAGTTAAGAAGCCGCGCGCTCCGTCGACCATGTATGCCTTGCGGTCAGCACGAAGCCCGCGGTGCATGAATGACCATGCAACGCCGATTGGCGCACCGGCTCTAAGAACCCTGCGTGTGAGATATCGGCAGTAGGTTGCTTCTGCTTGCGCCAGTTCACGTCCAAAGAGCCAGCTCGACGCAAAGCCGCGCCAGTTTTCCAGCATCGCGCCAAAATTGCAGGAGAGACCATTCTCGTTCATCCGGTACCGGACCAGTGCTTGGTGAATCCCGCAAATCAGGACACCCTTGTCGATTGCGCGGGCAAGGAAATCCTGATCCTCAGCGTACCGCATGTCTGTATCAAAGCCCGAAAGTGCCTGGAAAATGTCCCTGCGGATAACGAGGTTTGAAGTTGTGCAAACCGCATTTTCAACCACTACGTCCTTCAGTCCGAGATAATCGGCTGGAACGCTTGAGAATGTCCGCCCAGCTTTGATTTTGCCGTTTTGCTCTGGTGCGAATTCAACCTGTGCAAAGCTTGCTCCAGCGAGTTTGTTGAAGGAGTGCAGTTCGCTGTGCCTCTCCAACTTCTGCGGATGCCATTGATCGTCAGCATCAAGGAAAGCCAACCACTCACCAGAGGCAAGCGATGCGCCATAGTTGCGCGTGGCTGACACGCCGCAATTCGGCTTTGAAACAGCTCTGATCCGGTAGTCCACCTCGGCCAGTTCGAGCATCACCTTCGGCGTGTCGTCCGTTGATCCGTCATCGATGATGATGATTTCGAACCGCTGATCGGTTTGACTCAGGACACTGGCTACAGTCGACCGCAGGGTTTCGGCCGCGTTGTATGCTGGGATAACGACAGAGAAGTGCAGGTCAGACATCAGAGGTCTCCTTTCAATGGGACGGATGAAGAGCAGTAAGGTGAGAAGAGTTGGCGGGCGGCGACGGGGATCAAGACCACGCTGAGACCCAGACCGAAACCAATGCACGCCGCTTCGAGGCTAAATTGAGCGCCGACCACAAGGCCGCTGAGCGCGGTGATGGTCGCGCATGACATGACGAGCGTTTCCGAGAGGGGTTTTCCGATTGCCCGGAATCTCGCGCCAATCACCGCCGCCATAAACAAGGGGACAGCGGCGCATGCCAGCAAGGCCAGATTAGGAACTGCTGAAACCCAGTTTTCGCCGAAAATGACAGGCACGTAGTACGGGGCGAGCAGTGCCTGCATGCTGACCAGTGGGACGACCACTGAAAGGCCCATGACGAAGGCGCGCTTGAATTCGCGCTCGAGAAGTTCCCCATCGGCCTTCGCAAGAATTGGTAGCAAGACTAAACTGCAAGCCGTGACTAGCGCCTGCGTGATGCCGAGCCCGGCATTGAAAGCGAAGTAATAGAGCCCCAGCGCTTCAGTACCCAACAGGGCGCCGACCAGCAGTTTGTCCGCGTGCAGCCGCGCAGCAGTGAGAAGCTCAGAACCAAGAATAGCCGGACCGAATGTCGCGAATTCGGAAATCTGGGCCAAGCTAGCGCCGCGATCGGGCGTCCAGCGATAGGTTGCGCGAGCCATGACGAGCCATAATGGCGCGGTCAAAAGCTTCGGCAGAATGATAGCCCATGCGCTCGGCCAAGCAACCACCAGAACAACCGTCAAAACGCAATCTGCGATATTCTGCGTGGCCGCCACTCTCGCTGTTGCCGCCATACGCTGTGCTCGCATGGCGAGGAATATCTGCACCAGGCCTGCCGGCATGAAGAAGTAGACAGCCGAAAGTACGGCCAGCATCGCAGCGACGTCGGTCAAGTTGAACAGCAACCATGCGCTAGTCGCGACCATGAGCTGCGCAATTGTCACGCCAACACACACAACCCAGAAAAGCTGGCTGGCTCGATTACAAATGGGCTCCAGTTCACTTTCGGTCGCAGTGATGATGCGCTGACCGATCCCGACATTGGACAAGACGCGGGTCAGTTCAAACAGGCTGAGTGCGAGGGCGGCTGCACCTAAGAGTTCGGGAGAAATCTGACGCGCTACAATCAGAATCGAACCCAGGCGCACGATCCGCGTGACCGCTTCCGCCGAACCGTAAGCGAGCATGCCACGCGCAAACGCTGGCCAGCGATCTGGCTTGATCAGCATTTGAAATTTGTTGGACATTCTTTCCTCGCAATTGTTGCGGGATAAGAAATTCAATAATCGTGCCAACTTAGAAAACGTCGGAAATCAGGGGTTTCGTCCGAAATTCGAGCGAAAGTCCGTCTCTCGATCCGCGAATTTCGCAATTTGCGAAGAAATTGTGACCCATCTTGCGAAAATCGACTACTTCAGCACGATCAGCTCAAGCAAGGCATCTTAAATAATACGATAAATCAGCATGTTATGGGTTTGGCACGGGTGTTGCGGAGAGCATGGCAGATTCAATTGAGGAATTTGTCCGATGAAGCACACCCCGCTAAAGAATTTCGATACCGTATCAGGCGCTGCCTTATCCGATTTCATTGAGGCCGGTCATGAGTGGCCCGTTGCCCGACTGTTCGGTCTGCCGCTTGTTTGCGGTGCGCGCGAAGAGATGGCTCGTCATATTGTATCCCGCGTTGGAGCCTCAAGAGCTTCGACGATTAACTTCATCAATGCGCATTGCGTGAATCAGCAGCGACGTGATCGCGAATATCGCGATGCGCTTGAAGGAAGTGACCTTTTGTTGCCCGACGGTATCGGGATGGAGATTGGCGCGAAGCTTTGTGGATTGAAATTGGGCGAAAACCTGAATGGCACCGACCTGTTTCCAGCGCTTTGCCGCGAAGCTGCGACGCAAGGGACGGGGATCTTCCTGCTTGGTGGAGTGCCTGGCGCAGCTGATGGCGCTGCTGATTGGGCAACCACGCATTTCCCCGCGTTACGAGTTGCCGGCACTCATTCTGGATATTTTTCACCTGAGGAAGAGGAGCTACTGATCGAGCGAATAAATCGATCGCGCGCCGGAATCTTGCTGGTCGGTTTTGGTGTCCCGCTTCAAGAAAAGTGGATCGCTCGCAATCGACATCGGATCACAGCTCCGGTGGTTATGGGTGTAGGGGGGCTGTTTGATTATTACTCCGGCCGCATTCCTCGCGCGCCGAAACTAGTCCGAGCCTGCAAGAGCGAATGGGTCTGGCGGCTTGCTATGGAGCCGCGCCGGATGGCTAAGCGCTACATATGGGGCAATGCAGTCTTCTTGGCCTACGCCGCGGCAACTGGGGCTGCGAACCGAGGTGTCTTTGAAAAACTGAATGCTGCCGGCAAACGGGTTGTCGACGTCGTTCTTGCAAGTCTGGCCATTATGGCCCTGCTACCGATCCTCATTGTAACGGCCTTTGCAATTCGCACGGAAGACAGAGGCCCAGTGCTGTTCCGTCAGACCCGCATTGGCGAAGACGGACGCCCCTTTTCGATGATCAAATTTCGCTCGATGTACACCGATGCGGAAGAACGACGCAACGCGTTACTAGCTCAGTCAGAACGCGACGGCACATGTTTCAAGATGCGCAATGATCCGCGGATCACGCGCACGGGCCGCTTTATTCGCAGGTTCTCGATCGACGAACTGCCGCAACTGTTCAACGTTCTTGGCGGCAGTATGTCTTTGGTCGGACCGCGACCCGCGCTGCCCAGCGAAGTGACGACTTACCGCGGAAGCCATTGGCAAAGGCTGCAAGGCAAACCCGGCATTACTTGCACATGGCAAGTGCGTGGCCGTGCCGAGATACCATTCGAACGCCAGGCAATTATGGACCGCGCATATCTGAAGCGCACCAACCTGTGGGTTGATCTCAAGCTATTGCTGTGCACTCCGGGGGCAGTCTTTAGCGGCCGCGGCGCTTACTAGCTCTTGCTGACCAATGCTTTGTAGAGATCGTCGAAAGCCAGCAAGCTTGAGGCGATCTCTCGGCGCAGCGAAGCGCTGGAAAAGCCGGGATCTTTCGCCAAAGTTTCCCGATAAAGGCTCAATTCTTCGACAATCCCGACCGCGCCCACATTTAGGGAGACCCCTTTCAGGCTGTGCGCGGCTCTCGAAAGCGCCTCGTCATCTTTGGATTTGGCGGCCCTCAAGACTTCCTCTCCGTAGTCGCTGATGTCCTTCTTTGCTGCGTCCCGCATGCGATCCCGATATGACTCGGGCAAATCGAGGAATGCTCGTTGAAACAGCTCGTGGTCGAAACGTGCGGCCAACGGTTCTACTGCTTCGCGCCCTATCACCGCAGTCCTAATTGCCGCCTGAAGCTCTTCACGCCTGATCGGCTTGGATAGACAAGCTGTCATCCCGGCCGAAAGAAGCCGCTCACGTTCAGCTTGAAGGCCGTGAGCCGTGACACCAATTATCGGGATTTGCGAAGCAGATCCGCTCATGGCGCGAATAGCCTGCGTGGCCTGCTCACCATCCATGATGGGCATCATCACATCCATAAGAATGGCATCGAATGAACCGGCACGAACCGCCTCTACGGCTTCCACACCATTGGTAACAACGGTTGTCTGGCAGCCGATCAATTTTAGCAGCCGCTCGATCACGTAGCGATTGCTTACTGTATCTTCTGCCAACAGTACTTTAGGAGCTGAAGTGCTTTGATCGAGATTATTGGATTGCTCGGTCGCCGGCTCGAGTTGCACTTCAAAACCTTGAAACTCGCCTGTGTCGGCTTGTTCAATAAGCTTAGACGCAATCTGCATCAACTGATCGGTGGCTTCCTTCACGACTTCAAAATCCGGCGATTGACGAGGGAAATGTTCACCGAGCAATTCCAGTCCGCCGTTTAGAGAATTGAGCGGCGTGCGGATCGCGTGCGCCATTTCGCTGAGGAACCGAGTTTTTACAGCGAGCGCTTCGGCAGTTTTTACCTGTTCTGTAGAAAGCTGCTGACTAAGCCTATCGAGTTCGGCGACGCGCCGCTCGGCCCGCAATTGCAATGCGCGGACGGCGCGTGCGTTAGCTCGGCTAAGCGTTATGTCGCGGACAGCGCCATAGACCACAGAAGGGCGATCTCCGATAGCCGTTTCCCGGCGGATTACCCAGCTCAACCAACGTGTTGATCCATCGTCATAACGAATGATGCGATGTTCGAACTCGTGGTCAATTCCCGGTTTCAGAGTCGTGAAGAACTCAACGCCAACCCGCAAGATCCGGTCTTTGTCTAATGGGTGAAGGGCTGCGACCAAATTCTCAAGCGAGCCTTCTTCATGATCTGGCAGGCCGAGCAGCACCCCGGCACCTTCAGATGCAGTGAATGGCTTCCCTTTTTCGCCGTAGATTGTTGCCATCTGGGCAGTCGACTGTGCGGCGAGAAGCTTTCTGCTCTCGATATCCAGCTTTTTGGCGAGCTCGCTTTCGCGTCGACTGAGGTCTGTATTCGCTCGGTCCAGTTCCTTCATCCGTCCTTCGAGAGCGGTTTCGGCATCGTGCAGCGCGC
Organism: Altererythrobacter ishigakiensis; assembly: GCF_001663155.1. Lineage (NCBI taxonomy): Bacteria > Pseudomonadati > Pseudomonadota > Alphaproteobacteria > Sphingomonadales > Erythrobacteraceae > Altererythrobacter > Altererythrobacter ishigakiensis. The sequence goes on along the minus strand of NZ_CP015963.1, from coordinate 758,743 downwards.
GTTCAGCGCGCTCAAGCCGAATCTTTAGGATTCGAGCCTGTTCTTCCGGTGGCAGATCTTCAAGCGATGCCATTGCTCTCGCGCTCCAAAATTCCTCTCAGATCTTTGGAGAGATGGTCTGTTTGGAAATATACCGTTTTCTTGTGATGTTCGCTCATATTGGCGCCAGCCCCAGCGGTCTCGCCAATAACATAGATGCGGTCAAATGCATCCAACCATCCAATAGGAATCGAAGCCAGACTGGAGCTGTCAGCGAGACCCATCATTGGTATGGTTTCAGAGGCGTGCTCGTTAGGGTGGTCCTCGGACCGTAGCACATTCCAGCCAAGTTTGCTCGCGGTAGCTTCTGCTTGGATTTGCTCAGTCGCCTTTTCGAGCGCTAGATACAAATTGCCTACTACACTGGTTTGAGCAGCCTGTGGGCCATCTTCGATGACTTCGGCCAAAGGCATTTCGATCGTGAACGTTGTGCCCCATCCAGGATTGCTCTCAACGGTAATCTGGCCGTCCATTGCGTCGACAATGTCCCGCGTGATCGATAGCCCCAGACCCGCACCAACCGATTTGCCAAGCGAGTCCGCGCCGCTGGTGTCAAAGGGTTCGAAAATTCGTTCAATTCGCTTCTCACCAATGCCGATGCCGGTGTCCGATACGACAAATGTCCAGTTTGCCTCTGCTGCTTGTGGGTGGCGGACTTCGATTGTCACTGAACCCGACTGAGTGAACTTTACGGAATTCGAGACTAGGTTTGCCAGAACTTGCTGAACTTGACCGGGCTTGCCCATGACTTCGGCGTCAGAACTTGCCAGAAGCTCAATCTGGATTGATTTGCGCCTCGCCAAGGGCCGGAACAGCTCGGCCACCCGCTGCGCAACTGCGCGGGGTCGAAATTTCTTGCCATCTCGGACCGCGGCGTCCTGTGACAATCCCGCCTGTTGTAAGATCCCGTCCAAGGTTTCTAGCAAGGCCTGGCTGGAATCCTCGATCAATTGGAGCGCGCGCTCTTGCTCTGCGGGGGATCTCTCGCGTCTTAGCTGATCGATAATGCCGAGTACCCCTCCCAGCGGAGTTCGAATTTCATGAGAAACCGCAGCCAGAACACTGGTTCGTGCGGCCAACTCCGACTGCGCCTTGTCGCGGGCCTCCCGCAATTCGGCATTGGCGCGCGATTGACTTTGGATCAGCGGCCCAAAAACGAAAATCGCTTCAAACAGCAACAGCACCAACAATCCAAGCATTAAATTTCCATGCAGCTCCTCAGCCTTTGCAAGGCGCGCCTGGGCTTTCTCTTCATAGATCTTCACCACCTTATCTAGATCGCTCAAGAGCCCTGCTCGGTGCGTTGAGGCGACGGAAAGATAGTCGCTAAGGTTTGAATTGGGCGCGGCGGGACTGGGGTCAATTAGTGCCTCGAGCGCGGCGATGTAATGGCTAATTCGGTCATCGAGTGAGGGATCGCCATCGAAATAGGCCGATCTCAATTCCAAATCCCACTGCGTTGGATTTGCAGCTTGTCCCACTTCAGATGCTAGCCGCTTATGGGTTGAACGCATAAGTACAAGGGACGATGCTAACTGCTCTTTCTTTACAACTGCTTCGCCTGTCCCACCCGGCCTTGTTAACTCACCGGCCAACCTAAAGGTTTGCTCAGAGAGCATTCGCTGGCGACCGCTGTCGTTTATATCGATGGAATCCATTTCCATTTCGGACAGTGAACTCACCAAGATAACGTGAGAAGCAATTGCAGCAATTGCAATCAGCAGCAAGCCCAGCACAAAACGGGTCGTTGGCTGTAACACCCCCTTCAATACTGCATCCATGTCCAAACTCTCGCTCTCGTTGGATACTTCGTTCTAGCATTTCATCAGAGCCAGAGTTCGAAGAACCGATATGTGCCAACCATGCACACTGACCGTATGCTGGTGTGCTTATTCGCTTTTTTGGAATTTTCTATTCTCTTTCTTCGGCTTTTGCGAAATAATGGTTTTATGCCCGGCGTTAGCGCGAATACAATCGTCAATCTGAAGCCCGTCTTACGTTTGCGTCTTCAATTGATCCTAACTTTGGCGGCAAGTTTCTTTCTTGCCTCAATGCCAAGCACCGCAATGGCGGATCCTATTGTCGGAATGTCGTTGTATGATCCGGAAGAGATTGAAGCTTGGATTAAGGAAATCGCTGGCCGGGACGCTGACAGCGAACAGCAGGCGGCAATTATCGAGAGGCTTTATCACAGCGACGGATTTCTCGCTGCGGAAGCAATCGTTGCTGTGGATGCGGACGGAAAACGCGTGATCCTCGTACACGAGGGCAGGGTCGGCGCGATCCATTTGGAAGGCGGCAACGAAGTTGCCCAGCGCACGATCAGACGATTCCTGAAGCCCCTGGCAGACGGCACACCGCTGCATATCAGCAGGCTAGAAAGGCAAATGCTGCTGGCCGGAGATCAGGGTGGCCTCGATGTATCGGCGTCGCTTGACCACCCCGATCCGAGTGCTGATACCCGGCTCAACGTGATTATTTCACAATCACGCCAATCCGGATCTGCCTCTCTCGACGTGGTACCACAGCGACCAGGGACCATCGGTAGATTCGTCCTCGACCAATCCTTCTATGGTGTGCTCGAAGGAGGAGACGTACTGCGCGGCCTCGGCGTCGTTTCCCGTGCCCCTAGCGGTGATCTAGGGTTCGCAGGACGAGTATCTTATCGCACAGCGATAGGAAGCCACGGTGTATTTGGCGAGCTGTTTGCCGGTACGGCGCTGTCTGATCGCGAATTCAACAATCCAAGGCTCAGAAACGAGCAGCGAGGTCGCCAGTTCGGAGTTCTGGTCGGCTATCCGATAGCAAGGAGTATGGAAGGATCCCTGTTTGTAGCTGGCGAAATTGAACACAGTCAGGGGAGATTTCGTTTCGGTCCCACTGAAACGCGAAGCGGCGTAGACGCCGCGCGTGGCTACCTGATCGGCGCTTACTCTTCTCCCAACGGCACGCAGCTTGAAGGGTCATTGCGGCTTTCCGCTGGCCAGCGAAGGAAACCGTACCCAGGGCAGCTTTCTGATGGCGACCGTACCTTTGCCAGTGTTCGCGCCGAAGCCGGGGTTGTCACTCCAATTGCCAATAGGCTGGCATTACGTGTCGAAACCGAAGGACAACTCGCGCTTTCAGACTTGCCCGAAGTCGAACATTTCTTCCTCGGACACCTACCGTTGGTGAGAGGCTACGCGCAGAGCGCGGTGGAAGCTGACTCCGGGGCCGCCGCCACAGTTCAGTTTGATCAGCTAGTCGAACTTTCACCGGAAACATCGCTCACAGTCTCGGGTTTTAGCGATTTTGGTTTCGTTCGTAGACGAGCTGGCGATCCCCCATATGTTGTTGATGAGGACATCGCATCGTTCGGTCTGGGGGCCGCAGTCGCACACAGATCTGGTTTTTCGCTTACAGGCTGGCTGGCGATGCCTGTACTTGACAGTAGGCTAACCGATGCTGGTGATCCAATCATCTATTTGCAGTTAGCGCAAAGGTGGTGACGATGCGCAAAATTGCTGTACCATTCGCAACCACCCTGCTCCTATCGGTTTGCATCGCGGCACCCGCAGAAGCCAATCCAGGCGGTGGAAATCACTACGGATGGTGCAATGGAGTTGGCAACAAACACCATTCCACTGGCTGTGGCGGATTACCAACTATCCCGCCACAGACAGTGAATCCGGTTGTGACAGTGAACTCGGTTAATGAGAATCGCCCACAGTATCCGATACCGCCGCAGCCACCCGCACAGCAGGTGCCGCCTGATCCGGTGATCGCTGTACCGCAGCCGGTGCTCCCACCTCAGCAAGTACCACAACCGATGGTCGTCCCGCCGCAGCCACCCGCACAGCAGGTGCCGCCTGATCCGGTGATCGCTGTGCCGCAGCCGGTGCTCCCACCGCAGCAAGTACCACAACCGATGGTCGTCCCGCCGCAGCCACCCGCACAGCAGGTGCCGCCTGATCCGGTGATCGCTGTACCGCAGCCGGTGCTCCCACCGCAGCAAGTACCACAACCGATGGTCGTCCCGCCGCAGCCACCCGCACAGCAGGTGCCGCCTGATCCGGTGATCGCTGTGCCGCAGCCGGTGCTCCCACCGCAGCAAGTACCACAACCGATGGTCGTCCCGCCGCAGCCACCCGCACAGCAGGTGCCGCCTGATCCGGTGATCGCTGTACCGCAGCCGGTGCTCCCACCTCAGCAAGTACCACAACCGATGGTCGTCCCGCCGCAGCCACCCGCACAGCAGGTGCCGCCTGATCCGGTGATCGCTGTACCGCAGCCGGTGCTCCCACCGCAGCAAGTACCACAACCAACAATAGGTACGGCGCAGGTTCCCTTGACTAGTCACTTGACGGTGCCAACCGGTCATCAAACTCAAAGTTTCCAGCCAATAACTTTAGTCGTACCAAAGCCAGGCCGCCAGCAGGTCGGTCAACTTCATGGAATCACGCAGAACGAAGGCCATGCCCCTACGCACAACGTGTGCTTGGTCAGTGGCATGGGGCGAAGAAAGTTGCGTGAATCAAACGAGGAAATCGGACAATTCAGCGGTTTCCATCTGACCGATGCCATCGTCCGAGACCTGCCGTTTGATCGACACCCATACGCTGGTTGCTTCATTTCGGTCGAACGTCGGTGGTATGATCAGCGTTTGCCTGAGTGAGAGAAAAGATCCGACGAATTTCGGGATGGCGGCGGTTTTGGAGTCGGATGAACCGGCCGAATGAAAGTAGTGAAGTCTGTTAGAGTCGGCTCGCCAGATTGCCACCCAAGTTCAGATACTAAGCCGCCATCCGACTAAGCGAATTAAGGTGCTCCAGCGTCGGCTCGTAGAGCATTTCGTCAAAGGCGATCCCCGCCTTGCCGTCTTCGATCCAGACCAGTTTCGCCGGTGCCCAACTGAGGCTGGGAAGTTTGACCGAAAGCAATTCACCTTCACGGATCGACCAGGAACGTGCATCAACCATACAGCCCCCCAGACTGATATCCAGCACCGGCAGCTTCAGCTTGCGCCCATTGTGATAGCGCACTTCCGCATCATATGCGGCGGTGTAGCGATTATTCTGCCTGCGCTCCATGTCTGATCCCGCTCTCTGGTTTCTTGCTTGCTTTGGAGTAACGCAGCAGGCTTGCGAAACCGCCTATAATCATAGCGGATATTTGGTGAAGCAGGATGGTTAAGATGGCGTTGCTGCGGCCCTCGGGTTAGCTGGAATGGGCCGCTCGTTGGAGCCGAGCCCGCGCCTCGGCCTCGCCAATCAGTGGTAAAAGTTCGCCCATGTCAGGGCCGTGGTTCATGCCGGTCAGCGCTTGGCGCAGCGGCAAGAACAGCGCCTTTCCCTTGCGGCCGGTGGCATCCTTCAATGTATCGGTCAGGGAATGCCAGGGATCATCCGACCAGGTAAGTATTTCGGCAGCCTGAGTCAGATAGGCGCGATCTTCCGCTTCAAATTCAATCCTGTCGATTGGCCCTGTGACAAGCCGCCACCAGTCGGCAACTTCGTCAATGGTGGCCACGTTGGGTTGGACTGCGTGCCATCCTGCTTCATCCATGCCGATGGGCAAGCGACCTTTGGCCACCTCGAAAGGCATCGCATGGACAATCGCTGTGTTGATCCGCTCCAGCTCTGCATCGTCAAACTTCGCGGGTGCGCGTCCGAACGTGCTTAGATCGAACGTATCGAGCAAGGTGTTGCGATCCGTGATCGGCTCAACCGGCAACGATGTACCGAGCCGAGCCAACATGGCGACGAGCGCGTCCGGCTCTATGCCTTTTTCGCGGAATGCATCGCAACCGAGTGAGCCTAACCGCTTCGACAATTTACCTTCCTTACCCACCAGCAGCGCCTCATGTGCAAATGCAGGCGGTTCCGCGCCCATCGCGGTGAACATCTGGATCTGTACTGCGGTGTTCGAAACGTGGTCTTCGCCGCGCAGCACTTGCGTGATACGCATATCGATATCGTCGACTGTGCTGGGCAGCATATAGAGCCAGCTGCCGTCAGCACGCCGGATCACAGGATCAGACAGCAGCTTCGGATCAAAATTGGATGGGCCGCGCACGCCGTCCTCCCATGCGATCGCTTCGTCATGGTCGAGCTTGAAGCGCCAGTGCGGGGCAATCCCTTCGGCCTCCTTGGCCGCGCGTTCAGCTTCGCTCAGCTTCAGGGCGCCGCGGTCATAGATGGGCGGCAAGCCGCGCCCGAGTTGCACTTTGCGTTTCAGCTCCAGTTCCTGCGCGGTTTCATAGGCAGGATAGACACGACCAGCTTCTTTCAACTTCTCGAACGCAGCTTCATACCGGTCGAGCCTGGCAGACTGACGCTCTTCGCCATCAGGCTCGATCCCTAGCCAGGCCAAGTCTTTGCGGATCGCCTCGACATATTCTTCCTTGCTACGTTCAGCATCGGTGTCGTCGATACGTAGCAGGAAACGCCCGCCCTCCTTTTTCGCGAGCATCCAGTTGTGCAGCGCGGTGCGGATATTGCCGACATGCAAGCGGCCTGTGGGCGAAGGTGCGAAACGGGTTGTTGTCATGCGCGCCCCTATAGGGGGCAAGCCTGCAACTGAGAAGTGATTCCAAAAAAGTCTATGCGAATTCCGCTGCAACCAGTTCGTTTGCGGCTGTCCAGATGTCAATTTGGGCCTCATGCGGAAGCAAGCCGACCAGTTGACGGTCAAAGTTCGCCCGTTCACGATTGGCGACCGCCTGCAATGCACGCGCGATCGTCAATTCGTCATGGCTGACAAGCTGGCAACAGCATCGGCGCACCTGAACAGGGTCTGGCCAGGCATACGCGAGAGCCTCGACCAGTTGGAGCGATTTCGCTGCAACCACCAAGCTGCCCAGCCGCGAAGCAAGCTCTGCGAACGGATCCTTGCCTGCCTTGCGATACACAGCGATTAGACGGAGACTGAAAATCAGGCGCTGCGCAAGGGGCGAAAGCTCGCTGATTTTGGTTGGCTTCTGCAGCTGTGTGACCCAATCCGCTGCCTCATCGGTTTGCTTTGACTGACTGCCCTTCATCGCTCTCCATCCTCAATGTGATGGTGACTCCACTATCCTAATTGCAAATAGTTCGCAATATCATTTAATCAGGGCAGGCACAGATAACCCCGCCGGACGTTCTATCCGGCGGGGCTTCTGTCCGTTGAAACGGTGCTGAGGTCAGCCGTTATTATTCGGCAGCGTCCCCGCCACCCATCGCGGCCTTCATCGCATCTTCTGATGGGATCGCGTCAGCTGCCGGTTCAGGTTCGGAAGCATTGGCAGCGGCAAGCGCTTCCTGCTGCTTCTTCCACTGGGCACGCAACGCTGCGTCGCGGGCAGATGCAGTGACACGCATGCGGTTCATACCAGCGCCTGTACCAGCTGGGATCAGACGGCCCACAATCACGTTCTCTTTGAGGCCGATCAGCGTGTCCTTCTTGCCCTCAACCGACGCCTGCGTCAGCACGCGTGTAGTTTCCTGGAACGATGCAGCAGAGATGAAGCTGCGTGTTTGCAGCGACGCCTTGGTGATGCCGAGCAGGATAGGGTTGCCTTGCGCAGGCTTCTTACCCTTGCCCAGCTTGGCGTTCACTTCATTCATCTCTTCAAGGTCAACCTGCTCACCCGGCAGCAGCGTTGTATCGCCACCGTCGGTGATCTCGACCTTCTGCAGCATCTGTCGAACAATCACTTCGATGTGCTTGTCGTTGATCTTAACGCCCTGCAGTCGGTAAACCTCCTGGATTTCGTTAACGAGGTACTCAGCGAGTGCCTCGACACCAAGAACTTCCAGAATGTCATGCGGGTTTGGCGAGCCGGAGATTAGCGTGTCACCCTTCTTCACGAAGTCGCCTTCCTGAACGTCGATGACCTTGGTCTTCGGGATCAGATATTCGACGCGATCTCCCTCCTCGGGAACAATCGCGATCTTGCGCTTCGCTTTATATTCGCGGACGAATTCGATCTTGCCCGATATCTTGGCGATGACTGAGACGTCCTTCGGCATGCGTGCCTCAAACAGTTCGGCCACCCGCGGCAGACCGCCCGTGATGTCACGGGTCTTCGCTGCTTCGCGCGAAGCACGGGCGAGAATGTCACCCGCCTGAACTTCCTGACCATCGGTGACAGAGAGCGTGGTACCCGGAGCCAGCATGTAACGCTGTGCCTCGGTTTCCTCGCCCTTTTTGCCCGAAGATTCTTCGCCCATCAGCGTCAGACGCGGACGCAGGTCTTCCTTCTTCTTGCGGCCGGTCGCCCGGTTCTCGGTCACCACACGCTGTGCAATGCCTGTCGCATCGTCAGTGCGCTCTTCCAAGGTCGTGCCTTCGACGAGGTCCTGATACTTCACGACGCCCGACTGTTCGGTGATGATTGGCAGCGTAAATGGATCCCATTCCGCCAGACGATCGCCTTCCTTCACCTTCGCTCCATCCTTGTGCATCAGCACGGTACCGTAAGGCACCTTGTGGATTTCACGCTCACGGCCTTCCTTGTCGATCACGGCAATCTCGCCATTGCGAGCAAGCGAGAGGATACGGCCCTTCTTGTCAGTGATCGTAGGCATGTCGCGATATTCGACCTTACCGTCAGAGATCGCTTCAAGGTGCGAGGTTTCATTGAGCTGTGCCGCGCCACCGATGTGGAAGGTACGCATGGTCAGCTGCGTGCCCGGCTCACCGATCGACTGCGCAGCGATAACGCCGACAGCTTCGCCGATGTTCACAGGCGTACCGCGAGCCAGATCGCGTCCGTAGCATGTGCCGCAAACGCCCTGCGCCGCTTCACAGACCAATGGCGAACGAATCTTGGCGGACTGAACTTCAGCTTCCTCAATCAGTTTCACCATCGGCTCATCGATCAGCGTGCCGGCCGGAACGATAACTTCGTCGGTCGATGCGTTGATGATGTCCTCTGCGGTCGTTCGACCCAGAATACGTTCGCCTAGCGATGCGATAACCGAACCGCCCTGAACGATGGCGCGCATTTCCAACGCGTTCTCGGTCTTACAGTCTTCCTCAACGATCACGCAGTCTTGCGACACGTCAACCAGACGGCGGGTCAGATAGCCCGAGTTCGCTGTCTTGAGCGCGGTATCAGCCAGACCCTTACGTGCGCCGTGGGTTGAGTTGAAGTATTCAAGAACGGTCAGACCTTCCTTGAAGTTCGAGATGATCGGGGTCTCGATGATCTCACCCGACGGCTTGGCCATGAGGCCGCGCATACCCGCCAGCTGCTTCATCTGTGCCGGCGAACCACGCGCACCAGAGTGGCTCATCATGTAGATGGAGTTGATCTGCGCTTCCTTACCATCGTCACCGATCGGCTGCGCCTTAATCTTTTCCATCATGGCATCGGCTACCTGGTCACCACAGCGGCTCCAGGCATCGATCACCTTGTTGTACTTTTCCTGCTGCGTGATCAGGCCGTCCTGATACTGCTGCTCATAGTCAGCAACCAGCGCCTTGGTCTGATCAACCAAGCCATCCTTCTCAGCCGGGATGATCATGTCATCCTTGCCGAAAGAAATGCCGGCCTTGAATGCGTGACGGAAGCCCAGCACCATGATCGCGTCAGCGAACAGCACAGTGTCTTTCTGACCCGTGTGACGGTACACTTCGTCGATCACGTCACCGATGTCCTTCTTTGTCAGAAGGCGGTTGATGATGTCGTATGGCACCTTGTGGTTCTTGGGCAAGCATTCGCCGATCAGCATACGGCCAGGGGTCGTGACAAAGCGCTTCATCACGATGTTGCCGTCTTCATCAGCCTGCGGAACGCGAGCGATAATCTTGCTGTGTAGCGTAACCGACTTGGTTTCGAGCGCCTGGTGCACCTCTGCCATATCGGCAAAGCGCGGCAATTTCTCAATCTTGGTGCCGTCTTTTTCTTCAATGAACTCTGGCGTCTTTTCCTGACGTTCCATTGAAAGGTAGTAGAGGCCCAAGACCATATCCTGTGACGGAACGATGATCGGCTTGCCGTTCGCGGGCGAGAGGATGTTATTGGTCGACATCATCAGCACGCGGGCTTCCAACTGCGCTTCCAGGCTCAGCGGCACGTGGACAGCCATCTGGTCACCGTCAAAGTCGGCATTGAACGCCGCGCATACGAGCGGATGCAACTGGATAGCTTTACCTTCGATCAGCACAGGTTCGAATGCCTGAATACCCAGACGGTGAAGCGTCGGCGCACGGTTCAGCAGAACCGGGTGCTCTCGGATCACTTCGTCAAGAATGTCCCAGACTTCCTTGCGCTCTTTCTCGACCCACTTCTTCGCCTGCTTCAAGGTCATCGAAAGACCCTTCGCGTCGAGACGAGCGTAGATGAACGGCTTGAACAGCTCGAGCGCCATCTTCTTTGGCAGGCCGCACTGGTGCAGCTTAAGCTCAGGGCCGGTCACGATGACTGAACGACCTGAGTAGTCGACGCGCTTACCAAGCAGGTTCTGGCGGAAACGGCCCTGCTTGCCCTTGAGCATGTCAGAGAGCGACTTCAGCGGGCGCTTGTTCGCACCAGTGATGACGCGGCCACGGCGGCCATTGTCAAACAAGGCATCGACCGATTCCTGCAACATTCGCTTTTCGTTGCGGACGATGATGTCCGGCGCGCGCAGTTCGATCAGGCGCTTCAAACGGTTGTTACGGTTGATGACGCGGCGATAAAGATCGTTGAGATCGGATGTCGCGAAACGGCCACCATCCAGCGGCACCAGCGGGCGTAGTTCAGGCGGAATGACCGGGATAACTTCCAGGATCATCCATTCGGGGCGGTTGCCCGATTCAATAAAGCTCTCGACAACCTTCAGGCGCTTGATGATCTTCTTCGGCTTCAGAGCTGACTTGGTGGTCGCAAGCTCCTCCAACAGATCTTCACGCTCTTGCTCAAGGTCCAGATCCATCAGCATGGCCTTGACCGCTTCAGCACCGATACCGGCGCTGAATGCGTCTTCGCCATACTCGTCCTGCGCTTCTAGAAGTTCGTCTTCGGTCAGCAGCTGGAATTTCTCAAGTGGAGTCAGGCCCGGCTCGATCACAACATAGTGCTCGAAGTAGAGTACGCGCTCCAGCTGCTTCAGCTGCATATCCAGCAGCAGGCCGATGCGCGAAGGCAGCGACTTCAGGAACCAGATGTGCGCCACCGGGGCTGCCAGTTCGATGTGACCCATGCGCTCACGGCGCACCTTGGTCACAGTTACTTCGACGCCGCACTTCTCGCAAACGACGCCTTTGTACTTCATGCGCTTGTACTTGCCGCAAAGGCACTCATAGTCCTTTACCGGGCCAAAGATACGCGCACAGAACAGGCCATCGCGTTCAGGCTTGAACGTGCGGTAGTTGATCGTTTCCGGCTTTTTGATCTCGCCGAAGGACCACGAACGGATACGCTCTGGTGAAGCGATGCCGATCTGGATCTGGTCGAATGTTTCCGGCTTTGCGAGCTGGTTGGTGAATTTGGTCAGTTCGTTCATTTTTCACATTCCCTTACGGGTGAATTCTTTGGGGCGGATGATGGAGGGGCGAATTTCGCCCACTCCCTTATTCCGCCGCCTCCGGCCATTCGTCCTCGTCTTCATCTCCATCGCTCAGCGACTTGAGTTCGACATTGAGGCCAAGGCTGCGCATTTCCTTCACGAGCACGTTGAAGCTCTCCGGAATGCCAGCTTCGAAGGTGTCGTCACCCTTGACGATCGCTTCGTAAACCTTGGTACGGCCGATTACATCGTCCGACTTGACGGTGAGCATTTCCTGCAAGGTATAGGCAGCGCCATATGCCTGCAGTGCCCAGACCTCCATCTCGCCGAAACGCTGTCCGCCGAACTGCGCCTTACCGCCCAGCGGTTGCTGAGTGACGAGCGAGTACGGACCGATCGATCGAGCGTGGATCTTGTCATCGACCAGGTGGTGCAGCTTGAGCATGTAGATGATGCCCACTGTCACGCGGCGGTCGAATGCGTCACCGGTGCGGCCATCATAAAGGACCGACTGACCCGAACTGTGAATACCGGCTTTCTCAAGCTCAGTCGTAACATCGCCTTCGCGGGCACCATCGAACACCGGTGTACCCATCGGGACACCTGCTGTCAGATTACCAGCAAGCTCGACGATTTCCTCAGTGCTGCGCGCTTCGATCTCATCGTGGTACTGTTCGCCATAAACCGCTTTCAAGCGATCGATGACCGCCTGCGGAGGCTTGGCCTTCTTGTAGTCTTCGGCTGCATTCGGATTGTCAGCTTTCCACTGCTCCAAATCAGCTGCGATCTGGTGACCCAGTCCGCGCGCAGCAAAACCAAGGTGCGTTTCGAAGATCTGCCCGACGTTCATACGCGAAGGCACACCCAACGGGTTCAAAACGATATCGACCGGCGTACCATCTTCAAGGAACGGCATGTCTTCGACCGGCAGGATGCGCGAAATCACACCCTTGTTGCCGTGACGACCGGCCATCTTGTCACCCGGTTGAAGCTTCCGCTTCACCGCGACAAAAACCTTGACCATCTTCAGAACGCCAGGTGCGAGTTCATCACCCCGCTCCAGCTTCTCCTTGCGGTCTTCGAACTTGTCGTCGATACCCTTCACGGCTTCGTCATACTGGCTCTTGACCGCTTCGATCTGTGCCTGACGCTTGTCATCGGCGACCGCGAACTTGAACCATTCGTGGCGCTCGACACCTTCCAGCAGATCTTCAGTGATCTTCTCACCTTTCTTCACGCCCTTCGGCGCTGCAGAAGCCGTTTGACCAACCAGCATATCCTTGAGGCGGTTATAGGTCGCCCGATTGAGAATCGCGCGTTCGTCCTGGCTGTCCTTACGCAAGCGCTCGATCTCTTCGTGCTGGATCGCACGTGTACGGTCATCGATTTCGATACCGTGGCGGTTGAACACACGCACTTCAACAACGGTCCCGGCAACGCCCGGCGGCAGACGCAGCGAGGTGTCACGAACGTCGGACGCCTTCTCACCAAAGATAGCGCGCAGAAGTTTTTCTTCCGGCGTCATCGGGCTTTCGCCCTTCGGTGTGATCTTGCCCACCAGAATATCGCCTGGATGCACTTCGGCTCCGATATATACGATGCCTGCTTCATCAAGGTTGCGAAGAGCTTCTTCACCGACATTGGGAATGTCGCGCGTGATGTCTTCCGGCCCCAACTTCGTATCACGCGCCATCACTTCGAATTCATCGATATGGATCGAGGTGAATACGTCATCCTTCACGATGCGTTCGCTGATAAGGATAGAGTCTTCGTAGTTGTAGCCATTCCAAGGCATGAAGGCGACGAGGCTGTTCTTGCCTAGCGCCAGCTCGCCCAGATCGGTTGACGGACCGTCAGCGATGATATCGCCTTCTTCGATCACGTCGCCTACTTTCACCAGCGGGCGCTGGTTGATGCAGGTGTTCTGGTTGGAACGCTGGAACTTTTGAAGGGTGTAAATGTCCACACCCGATTGGCCCGGCTCGACATCGCCAATAGCACGGATCACGATGCGGGTCGCGTCGACCTGGTCGACAATACCACCGCGGCTGGCAGTGATTGCAGCGCCCGAATCGCGCGCTACAGTCTCTTCCATACCCGTGCCGACCCAAGGCGCTTCTGCCTTGACCAACGGCACGGCCTGACGCTGCATGTTTGAACCCATGAGTGCGCGGTTCGCGTCATCGTTTTCCAGGAAAGGAATGAGTGAAGCTGCGACCGAAACAAGCTGCTTGGGCGAAACGTCCATCAGCGTGATCTGCTCGCGCGGCGCCATGAAATAGTCGCCGTTCTGGCGCGCAGAAACGAACTCTTCAACAAAGCTACCGTCCTTGTTTAGCTCTGCCGATGCCTGCGCAACGGTGTGCTTCTGCTCTTCCATTGCGGAGAGATAGATCACATCACCGGTGACCTTGTTGTCTTTTACCTGGCGGTACGGCGTTTCGATGAAGCCATACTTGTTCACCCGGCTGAACGACGCCAGCGAGTTGATCAGACCGATGTTCGGGCCTTCCGGCGTTTCAATCGGACAAATACGGCCATAGTGGGTCGGGTGTACGTCGCGGACTTCAAAGCCTGCACGCTCGCGGGTAAGGCCACCCGGGCCAAGCGCAGATACGCGACGCTTGTGAGTGACTTCCGACAGCGGGTTGGTCTGGTCCATGAACTGCGATAGCTGCGAAGAGCCGAAGAATTCGCGTACAGCAGCGACGGCCGGCTTGGCATTGATGAGATCGTTAGGCATGACAGTCGATACGTCGACGCTGCTCATGCGCTCCTTGACCGCACGCTCCATCCGGAGCAGGCCAACGCGGTACTGGTTTTCAAGAAGCTCCCCGACCGAGCGGACACGGCGGTTGCCAAGGTTGTCGATATCATCGACTTCGCCCTTGCCATCCTTTAGACCGACCAATTCCTTGACCACGGCAAGAATGTCTTCCTTGCGCAGCGTCGTGACGGTGTCTTCAGCGTCAAGGTCCAGACGCATGTTGAGCTTTACGCGGCCAACCGCTGAAAGGTCGTAGCGCTCACCGTCGAAGAACAGGCCTTCGAAAAGCGCTTCTGCGGTTTCGAGTGTCGGCGGTTCACCCGGACGCATAACCTTGTAGATTGCTTCCAGACCCTCTTCGCGGTTCTCGGCCTTGTCAACCTTCAGAGTGTTGCGGATCCAAGGACCGGTGTTGATCTCGTCGATATCGAGTAGCTCGATCTGGTCGATACCGGCGGCATCGAGCGCTTCGAGATTGTCTGCGTCAACTTCGTCACCCGCTTCGATGTAGATGCGGCCGGTCTTCTCGTCGATCAGATCGTTCGCAGCATAGCGGCTAAAGATTTCTTCGGTCGGAAGCAGCAGCTCCTTCAGGCCATCTTTCTCTGCCTTATTGGCTGCGCGCGGACTGATCTTCTGGCCGGCCGGGAAGATTTCTTCACCAGTCTTGGCGTCGACCAGCGCGAACGCAGGCTTCTGTCCACGCCACTGCTCGGCACTGAAGGGGATAGTCCAACCTTCACCCTTTTTGCCCGATGCACGCTTCCAAGTGACAGTCTTATAGAAGTGATGCAGGATCTCTTCACTATCGAGGCCCAGCGCATATAGAAGTGCTGTGACCGGCAGCTTGCGCTTGCGGTCGATACGGACGTTCACGATATCCTTGGCGTCAAATTCGAAGTCCAGCCACGAACCGCGGTACGGGATTACGCGTGCCGCAAACAGCAGCTTGCCAGAGCTGTGGGTCTTGCCGCGGTCATGGTCAAACAGAACACCCGGCGAACGGTGCATCTGCGACACGATAACGCGCTCTGTGCCGTTGATGATGAAAGTACCGTTCTCTGTCATGAGCGGCATGTCGCCCATGTAGACGTCCTGCTCCTTGATATCGAGCACCGAACGGGTTTCTGTCTCCTGGTCGACTTCAAACACGATCAGCCGCAGCGTCACCTTCATCGGGGCGGCATAAGTAATGCCGCGCTGCTTGCACTCGGTTGTGTCGTGCTTGGGCTCTTCCAATTCGTAATGAACAAAATCGAGTTCCGCCGTACCGGCAAAATCACGGATCGGAAACACACTGCGCAGAGTCTTTTCCAGACCCGATACGTAGTCAATTTCCTTGTTCGAACGCAGGAACTGCTCGTAGCTTTCGCGCTGAACCTCGATCAGGTTCGGCATGTCGACTACTTCGTGGATGTCGCCGAAAATCTTGCGAATACGCTTCTTAGCCGTACCCGATGCCTTGGGGGCCTTCGCCTTGGTCGCCATGGAGAGGTGTGCCTCTTTAATTGTAGGCCGGAGGCAAATGCCGCCGGCGTTCGTGAACTCAAACGATCACGCGAGAAACTTGGCTCCAAACTATATAACGCGAAAAGGCCGCAGCGAATGGCGCACCTTCCCCGGTGCGCTGCTGCAGCACAATCAAGCGTCGCGAATATGGAGCCCGACGCTTCCATTCTTAAGACCAATTCCCGCGCATGAATCGGACTTGCTCGAAGCTATCGGTTGACAGCCATTTAGGAACAGGCGCGCGCCTTGTCAAATGGGGTTCGGAGAGGGATCGGCCGAACACTGCCGGGAGGGGGTAACACCGATAATCCAAACCCGCCCTCCAACCTTTCAAACGGCAGTTTGGGTGGACCGTAAAACTCAGGTTCCGGGCCGCTTCAGCTTCGGGCGCTCATTTCTTCGCTTTGCTTATTGCGCGGACGACAACCGGTGGCAGAATATCTTTTGCCAGTTCGCGGAGTTTCACGCTCCAGTCTGTGGTATCTGAACTACCAGGCCTCGCACGGAACTGGGTAGTGTGGGCCCTCTTTGTGCTATCCCATGTTGCTGTATAGTAATAAAGTGCAATCGATTTTCGAGAGGCGTTAGCCGGATGAGTAACCGGTTTGGGATTGCCGTGATTGCTCGTGCTGTTGGTGTTGAACATGACCGCACGATTGAATATCGGTAAGAGCGAATGCTCGCAGCGTAACATATCGTCAGACCAGAGCTCCAGATGACCGCCGTATTCGTCGCGCCAATCGTCATTGAGATAGATCAACAGATTGATCCTTCGCTCTAGGTTGAGCTCCTTGTGATGATTGAAGTCGGCGTGCACCGACAAGTGCCCGCCATTGAAGATCTCATGCAGACCGCCTCCGCGAAAATGCGGATCTGGGATTAGCCCGTTGATACCGCAAAATGCTTTCCAGAACGCGGATAAATGGACGCGAGTTGAACGCATAGAACAGGCTGCGTACCGGTGGGTTGAGTACCTCCGGCGAATATTGTCGTTTGGCGCGTTCTTGCTCGCGATCGAAGGACACGCTGGCAATGTCAGCATGACCCGCCAACTGATCAAACTCCGACAGGCAACGCCGCGCGACCGGTTCAGGCAGAAAGTCATCGATCACAATATGAGGGAATGGCTTGCCCGACTGATATTGCTCACACAAAGCACTGCCTGACGTGAGATCGGTTTCCTTATCCATCAGCCCTGTATACGGGTCCATTTGGGCCAGAAATGTCATGTGACGCGTGTTCCCCGAACAGAGATACGATCCTGCTATCGCAGGACTCGGCAAATGTGAACTGCAGACATTCTTCAGTGAGCTGAGCACTGCGGGAAATTTTCTGCATTTCAATAAGACACTTATTGTTTTTCAATATTATTGATTGACAATAAATCGAATCGCGCCTAGATGAGAATTATCGATTAGCAATACGAACCATAAAGGATAACGATAAATGATCCGCTTCCAGACACATTTCGCTTCGGCTTTTGCTGCTGTCCTGATCGTGACAGCGTCATTCGCCGCAATGTTCAACGCGCCGCCGGTTCAGGCACAGCATATTGCTGCTGTCGAGCTTGCCTAGGACGAGGCCACAAAGGAGACCCACCATGGCAATCAAACCAAGAGATCCACTGCTAGCCGCCGGAAAAGTCATGACCGTTCTACTCACGGCGTTGACAAGTTTGGTCAGCGCCCTGCTGCTTGCTCTAATCCCGGTCATCTTGTTCAATCAGGAAGATTTCGCTGCCAGTATCGAACTGGCGAATGGGGCTAATGTTTCGACGGCACTCGCCGCGACCATTGCGCTATTGCTGATCGCTGCTGCCATCACGGCGATGGCCGCTTACTTCTTCCAGTTGTTGCGTCGCATCATCGATACGGTTGGCAATCACGATCCGTTTACAACTGAGAATGCAGGACGACTTTCCCGCATGGGTTGGATTGCGCTGATATTCCAGATTGCGACAATCCCGGTTGGAGGACTGGTCCTCTTCCTCGCACACAACGTTCCAGCCGAGAATCTCAAGATAGACTATGACTTCTCTCTAACTGGCTTGTTGCTCGCGGTCGTCCTGTTCATACTCGCCCGTGTGTTCCGCCATGGCGCAGAAATGCGCGAAGATCTGGAAGGAACAGTGTGATGCCAGCTGACAAAGAAGGAGCAACCATCATGGTCAGGCTTGATGATCTACTGCACGACAAGCGCATGACGCTGACAGAACTGGCAGAACGCGTTGGGCTTACCCTCGCCAATCTGTCAATCCTGAAGACCGGAAAGGCCAAAGCGATCAGGTTTTCAACCTTGGCAGCCATTTGTCGCGAGCTGGAATGCCAGCCGGGTGATTTGTTGAGTTATCAAGCGGACTGACCCCCATAAGATCCGCGACAAGGAAGGGGCCGTCTCTCACCAGGCGGCCCCTTCTCGCATCAGGGCTCGATTATCAGCCCTTCGCGATCCGCAATCGCTCCGGCGAACGCCCATCCGCCAAAAGTTTCTGAAACAGCGGCAGTGAGAGTGTTCTGACCTTCTCGCAAATTCAGCACGACGGCATCTTCAAAGCCAACCGATCCCAGAAAGAAGAAGTCGCGGGCGCGGAAGCCAGCAGACCCATCAAAAATCAACTCGCCATTCAGGAACAATCGCACGCGGTCCGAATAGCCAAACTGCAGGCGTACTCGCTTAGCGTTTTCTGCGGTGATCTTGCTCGAAACCAGCACAGTGTCTGCGCCATCATCAGGCCCGGCTAGTCGCGATATATCGGCGATACCAAATGGCTCAATTTCAATCGTGCCGAGTTGCTGCAACGATCCGAGCTCATCCGGCAATTCGAGTTGACCGGCCACATCCGCTTCCGCAAATCGCTCTGATACTAACCAGCGCGCAATGGTGCCTTCAGGCGCCGCACGATCTTCAGCCGGGGCGCCAACAATTTGCTCGCCTTTAGCAAGCGGCCGGACATTGAGGTTCGCAATCCGAATTTCACCATTGGGACCAGCAGCACGAAAGCCGAGGCCCCCTGAACCCTGATCTGCTGCAAGGTCAGGAATTTGCAGTACCGGCCGCTGACTGCCGTTCAGATAGATGTCCGCCGTGTCGCCTTTGACGACCATCTTGAAGCGGTTCCAGCCTTCATGGGTGAATGTGAACGGAGCAATTCCATTGCGGTCCGAATAGATTTGCCAGGATGTCAGGCCGTGGCGAATTGGCGTGTATTGGCCAGCATCGGGCAAACCCGACTTGTGTTGACGCAGGTAGAAGTACTCCGCATCAAGCCCGTTCGCATGCCAGAGCAGCCCGGCGAACCCCCGTTTGTCATCCAGCGCCAAATCAAACTCGATCACGCCTTCGGAAAAATCGACCCCTTCCAGCATGGCTGTTGTGCGGGTGACTGTCAGCACTTCAGCTCCATTGAGTGTGCGGACCGAAACCCCGCCCGGCCGGCCGCTGGCGAGACGCGCAGGATTATCCTCGAAAATGACGCTGTACCCTCCCCACTGCACCGATTGTTCTGTCGACTGAGCGTCTTGTGCTGTGACGGAAGCCGTGAATAACGCAGAAGCCGCGAAAGCTGCGGCAAGGCTGGCGGTTCGAAACATGTATTCCTCCAGATGACTAATCTGAAGGCAGCGCAAACATGTTGTGTCGCTTAAGTATTGAACGAAACGGCCAAGGGGCGTCTTAATCGAAACAGCTCCCGCGGGCTTTCGCCCATGATTGTTCGGCACTCGCGGATCATATGGGCCTGGTCACTAAATCCGTGCCCAACAGCAACTCTGGCCCATTCAGGCCGGTCCTGTTGCTCGGCCTCGAGCATGGCCGATGCCAGCCGCAAACGGCGTGTCATGGCACGCGGAGAATGGCCAAATCGTGCAGCAAATTCGCGTCGCAAATGGCGCGAGCTAACACCTGAAGCTTCAGCCAAATTTCGAACAGGAATGCGACCCGATGACTGGCGCATCATACGCGTGGCATGCGTGACCCGGTCAGCATCCGGCGATGCCGCAGCGCTTTCGACGCCGCGAAGCAGCGCGCGCATGGCGTTGCAGGCTTCGCCCTTGGCTGCTTCCGAGACAGCGCTGTTGAAGGCGAGCTGTAGGCGGCACGGCAAATCGCGATCTGTCTCTGAGTATTCTGCTGCGCGCAGACCCAACGTCGCTTCCATCAATTCAGGTGCCAGCCGCACCGCAATCTGTTCCTCGCCCGGTTCCGGGGCATATTCTCCGCCGTCCGGCATTGCCGGGCTGATCAGCAAGCGGCAATCCTGTGTCCGTCCTTTGCGATCAAACCGGCGGCGAATAACCAAAGAGGGCTCGCAAAACGGCAGCAGGCGGTGAGCCTCCGGTCGGCCATGTTCAACCCGGCAATACCAGGCAAGGTCAGCGATCCTATCCGGTCCAGCAATGTCCCAGGCTCGGTAAGACCCGGTTTGGTGCACAGGTGCGATTTCATTCTGCGGCATAGTTGGCAGTTAAACGACTAATGGCACCTTTGGGAAACTGTCTTTCGTTGACCCGCCGAATTGACCCGACAGAAGGCATTTCGCTTGACTCTGTGCGCGATGCCGCTAATTGCGCGCACCGACCTCTTCGCGAGGTCATCCGTCCGAGACAGTTGGTGACCGGAATTTGTCGGTCTTAATTTCCAGCCTAGACGGGGAAACGAGAATTCCTGCGATACCTCTGCGTGTCGCCATTGCCTGCTAGGCAGGTACTCCTTCCCCATCAACGGACTCGCTTCGGAGCATGAGCTTCGGGGCTATTTGAGCCGGTCGTCTGCGCCCGCAAGGCACAGATGATCATAGTGAAGGAGCATAGCATGGATCGTTCGCAAAAAACCGAAGCGGTCGCACAGCTTAACTCGGTCTTCAACGAGGTTGGCGTGGTGGTTGTCACCCGCAATCTCGGCCTGACAGTGGATCAGTCCACTGAACTGCGCGGGAAGATGCGTGAAGCAGGTGCGTCTTACAAGGTTGCGAAGAACCGTCTCGCAAAGCTCGCCCTGAAAGACACCGATTACGTCGGCCTGGAAGAGTTTCTCTCTGGCCCGACCGCGCTGGCATGGTCTGAAGACCCTGTCGCAGCTGCAAAGGCTGCTGTCGATTTCGCCAAGTCGAACGACAAGCTGGAAATCGTTGGTGGCTCGATGGGTACGCAAGTGCTCGACGAAGCTGGGATCAAGGCACTTGCCTCGATGCCGAGCCTCGACGAGCTGCGCGGCAAGATTGTTGGCCTCGTCAACGCACCGGCAACCAAGGTTGCTCAGGTCGTTAACGCGCCGGCTGCCAAGCTCGCCCGCGTATTTGGTGCCTATGGCGCCAGCGAAGCTGCTTAAGAGACGTCAATTCGCAAACGCGATTTAGAACCACGTTTTCGGGTGTGACCTAGATAGGCCGCCCAAATGTATTGGAGTGAACATCATGGCTGATATTGCCAAGCTTGTTGAAGAACTTTCGAAGCTGACTGTCCTTGAGGCAGCAGAACTCGCAACTGCACTGGAAGAAGCATGGGGCGTTAGCGCCGCGGCTGCTGTTGCTGTTGCTGCACCTGCTGGCGGCGGCGATGCCGGCGCAGCTGCTGAAGAGAAGGACGAATTCGACGTCATCCTCACCGGCGACGGTGGCAAGAAGATCCAGGTCATCAAAGAAGTCCGCGCCATCACTGGCCTGGGCCTCACCGAAGCCAAGGGTCTCGTTGAAGGTGCGCCTAAGCCTCTCAAAGAAGGCGTCAACAAGGCTGAAGCAGAAGAAATCAAAGGCAAGATCGAAGCAGCCGGCGGTACCGTCGAGCTCAAGTAAGTCTAAAGCTTACGCTTCGATCTCCCTGCGAGATCAAACAAGGGGCGGTGCCAGCAATGGCGCCGCCCTTTTTTCGTCGCGTGTCCGCTAACGGGCAAATTTCAGACTGGCGGGTTTCTGTTCAAGCCGCGCTTCAGGAATAAGTTCACGCATCCGCTTGCAAAAATGCTTGAGGCACACTTCTTTGACGGACAAGGGGCCGACTGAGAAGCTGCGGCTTTCCATTCCTTCCTGCACACGAGCGATGAGCGCGGTATCCTCTGCATTGACTTGCCGGTTTATGCGCCAATTGAGATAGCGCGAGGCATGCATTTCACGCCGCTCGTCGTCAAGCGCATAGCTGATCTCGCGAATCAGGCACTCAGTCGGGCTGACTGGCAACCACTGCATAAAGTCCACTTGATCCGGATAGATATCGAAGGCCACGTTGGGCCATAGCTTGAAATAGAGCCAGTGGCGCTGCCGCTCCTCTGGCAAATGCGGCACCGGTGGCAACAATCGTTGATACAACCGCTCGGACCAGTTGTCAGACGGTTGATCAACTATTGCGCCCCACATGCGGTCAACATGATCTGCGGCCTCTACACCATACCCTTTACCGAACAGTCGTGTCAGGCCCGGGTGCGCGACGGGAATATGCAAGCCATCAGAATAATTGTCGCCAACGTTCTTCCAGTTCACGTCACGCGGACGCAGCGTTACCCGGCCAAGCGCTTTGAGTTCTTCAAGGCGATAGGGCACAACCATGTCTTCATATGGAGCCATCATCTCGGCGACCGATGGGCCCTCATCCACAAGACGCACGAACACAAAGCCGCGCCAAACCTCCATCGCCACCGGCGCCAGACCCAGTGCGGTTTTGTCGAGTGCCGGATAGCTCGCAGCGTCGGGTACGCCGATCAGCCGTCCGTCAAGCTCGTAAGTCCAGGCGTGATAGGGGCACACGAGTTTCTTCGCGCAGCCTCTCGCGCCATCAAGGATACGTGAACCACGGTGGCGGCAGACATTAGTGAAGGCGCGCAATTCTCCATCGCGCCCTCGCATTACGATGACGCTCTCACCCAGATAATCCAGCGTGTGCCAGTCGCCAGTTCCCGGAATATCGCTAGCGTGACAAACGATCTGCCAACTGGGTGCGAAGACGCGTTCTTTCTCAAGCGCAAAGAATTCAGGATCGCTGTAGGTCCATGCGGGCAAGCTCCACCCATCAAGCGGATCAATGTCATTCACCGGATTTATGTGCGTCGCCATTGCCTCGGTCTTAGCAGTACTATTCAGCTCTGGCGATGCGCTGTGGCGAACCATCGCGCCCGGCCCACCAGTAGAGCGGGTAACCAGCAACCATTAGAACCAGACTCCACCCGCTCGCTTCCAGCCCCGCGCCCCAAAGCATCCATACTGCATAAGCGGCGCCGGTTAGCGCGAACGGACGCACCACTTTCATCCGCCATGCCGCCAAGGCACATGCGAGATACAACCAGAGCGCTGACGAGGTCGAAAGTAACAGCATGAATTCATAGATCCCCTGCATGCTACGGCTAGAATTGAGGATCAGACAGACGGTAGCGATCATTGAGGATGCAATCAGTGCTCTACGGGGAGTTCCAGCGGAGTCGGTTTGCCCCCACCAGGAGGCCAGCATTTTGCGATCCGCCATATTGCGCGGCAACTCCCCCTGCATCAGCACCCAGCCGTTCACTGCACCCACACAGCTGATGATAGCAAAGACCGATACCAGCGCAGCGGCTTCCGCAGACCAATAATACTCCACAAATGTAGCCAGCGGAGCGGGCGAGGAAGCGACCAAAGCTTCTGGCAGCATGAGTGTCACAAGGCTGCATACAAGCAAGTAGAGCAGACCTGTGAGCGCCGTCCCCCACATTGTCGCGCGCGGCACATTTACTTCCGGATTTTCCACCCGTGCGGCTGCGACGCTAGCGCACTCGAAACCAAGCAGTGCAAACAGCGTCAGAGCAGCCACCCCGCGAAGGTCCACACCGTTGATTTCGCGCATATCGAGCGGTCGGATCTCGCCGTTGCCTGAACCCATCACAATCACGCCGATGACAATAATCGCGACAAGCGGCGTCACCTTGAGCAACACCGTCGCAACCTGAAAACGTCCCGCAGCGTGCACTCCCCGCAAGTTGATCAGAGTCATTGTCCACACCACGGCAATCGCGCACATTGCCGGCGCCAAAGCGGTTTCGCCAATGGCCGGAATAAACATCGACAGATAGCTGACAGCGGCCACAGAAATTGAAGCAACCGCCGTCCACACCGATACCCAAAATACCCACGTGACGAGAAAAGCTGGCAATTTGCCAAATGCGTCTGTGACAAAACCGGAGGGGTCGCCGGCAGCAGGATTTGCTTTGGTTAAAGCGGCAAACACCCAGGCAAGCACCAGAGTGCCACAAATGGAAATGATCCAGCCGAGCACTGCGTGCCAGCCGAAGGGCGCTAGGCTGGTCGGCAAAAGAAAAACCCCAGAGCCGATCATGTTTCCCATCACCAGCGCGATTGCCGCAAAAAGACCTAGCTTGCGTCCCGGCACTTTCGCGGTCTTGATGGTGTTGGCCAACTGGTCAGAACCCCTTGCCGGTTTTATGCCCAGTCATACAGAATGCGGGTCGAAGCTTCATGATCACCATCACGCAGGAATAGGTGCAGACTATGGGCCATGTCAAAATGAGGACTAATCTGAAAGCGCCGGCCTGTTAATCTGAGTGAACGAAAAGGGTTCTGATCGACTACTTTCAGGCATGTGCTTCAAGCCGAGCAGTGTAACCCCGATGCCTCAGCAACCGGGCTAACTTCGCGCCGGGTTTAGTTCGCGCTTTGACAGGCACATCTTCGCATATATCCGGGCCGGCTTCATGCGCGAGACAGAGTATCTTGAAACGCCTTCATGGCGCAGGGAAACCGGGGAGACATTCAGGCTCGCATGGCCGCTGGTGCTCGCCAACCTTTTGCAAATGGGCATCTACATGGTGGATGTCATTTTCATCGCGCGGCTGGGAGAAGCGCCACTTGCCGCATCAGGCCTTGTAGCCGGCCTGTTTGGCCTGGTCGTATGGTCGTTATCATCGCTCTCCGGCGCGGTCGCTCCGCTGATCGCGGAAGCGATTGGTGCTAAAGGACCGTCATTGCGCCCAGTGCGCCGCGCGACGCGCATGGCCTTGTGGGTTGCGGCCGTAACCGGGTTGCTCGGCATGGTCCTAGCCTCGCTGCTTGGCCCGGTGATGCGCGCGACTGGCCAATCGCCGGACATTATCGCGCTGGCGATAGAGTATAACTCACTTGTGATCTTCTCGATGGTGCCGATGTTGCTCGCGTCTGTCCTTCGTAATTATGTATCGGCGCTCGGTTGGCCGGTGTTTGCGACAGCCATCACTGCGCTTGGCATACCGATAAACGCGATCGCGAATTACGCCTTCATTTTCGGTAACCTTGGCGCGCCGGGGATGGGCCTGACGGGCGCAGCCGTCGCGACAATCATAACCACCCTGATCACGCTAGCATCTTACATTGCAGTGATCCTGATTTACCCGCGCCTGGCACGCTATCGCATTTTCTACCGCTTCTGGCGGCCCGACTGGATTCGTTTCTGGCTTATCTTTCGCATCGGCACTCCGATCGGACTCACTGTTGCCGCGGAAGCTGGCATATTCAGCGCGGCAGCTTTCCTGATGGGCCGGATCGGCGCCGCGGAGCTGGCCGGCCACATCGTTGCCCTCAATATCGCCGCCTTGGCATTTCAGGTGCCATTCGGCGTCGGCCAAGCCGCTACGATCCGTGTCGGCTATGCCTACGGAGCTAAGAGCAGCGACGGAATGAAGCTTGCCGGTTGGGTCGCGTTGGCCCTTGGAACAGGTTTTATGGCGTTCACCGCCACAGCGATGGTGCTGGTTCCTGAATATCTTTTGCAAATCTACGTCGACATCAATGATCCCAAGAACGCTGCGCTTATCGGCTTCGCCTTGCAGTATTTAGTCCTTGCTGCGGCATTTCAGCTTGTGGACGGTGTGCAGGCGGTAGCCGCCGGTGCGCTTAGAGGACTGCAGGACACGCGCATCCCGATGTGGATCGCGATCTTCAGCTATTGGGTTCCGGGTTTCGGGCTAGCGATCGGACTGGGCTTCTTCGCTGGACTCGAAGGCGTAGGCGTTTGGATCGGTCTCGCTACAGGCCTAGCATGCGCGGCTTTGCTGCTGATTTGGCGGTGGATGCTGCGCGAGCAGCTCGGCCTAACCAAACGCGCCGCTTGAACGCCAAAAAAATCCGAGAATTTGCTTTGCCGCCTGTTGACTCGGGCCGCCCCCACACCCATTTGCGCTCCCGCTGGCACTCTCAAGGGGAGAGTGCCAATCGTGATTATCAACTGAAGAGAAAGGTCATTACAATGGCATTTCGTCCGCTGCACGACCGCGTGTTGGTCCGTCGCATCGAAGCCGACCAGAAGACTGCTGGCGGCATCATTATCCCTGACAGCGCACAGGAAAAGCCAAGCGAAGGCGAGATCGTCTCCGTTGGCGAAGGTGCCCGTGACGACGACGGTGATCGTATCCCGCTCGACGTCAAGGCTGGCGACCGCATCCTGTTCGGCAAGTGGTCAGGCACCGAAGTCAAGATCGACGGTGAAGACCTGCTGATCATGAAGGAAAGCGATATCATGGGGATCATCGGCTGATCAGCCTGATATCCGAACGCTTTTCCCTCACTTATCTGAATTCCAGGAGAAACTACAATGGCTGCTAAGGACGTTAAGTTCGGCCGTGATGCCCGCGAAGGCATCCTCAAGGGCGTAGACACGCTCGCCAACGCTGTAAAAGTGACGCTGGGCCCGAAAGGCCGTAACGTCGTGCTCGACAAGAGCTTCGGCGCACCGCGTATCACCAAAGACGGTGTATCCGTTGCCAAGGAAATCGAACTCAAGGACAAGTTCGAGAACATGGGCGCACAGATGCTGAAGGAAGTTGCTTCCAAGGCAAACGATGCCGCTGGTGACGGCACTACCACTGCAACGGTGCTGGCTCAGGCCATCGTGACCGAAGGCATGAAGTCGGTTGCCGCTGGCATGAACCCGATGGACCTTAAGCGCGGCATCGATATCGCGGTAACCAAGGTGGTCGAGAACCTGAAAGGCCGTTCTAAGGACGTATCGGGCTCGAACGAAATTGCTCAGGTCGGCATCATCTCTGCGAACGGCGACAAGGAAGTCGGTGAGAAGATCGCAGAAGCGATGGACAAGGTCGGCAAGGAAGGCGTCATCACCGTCGAGGAAGCCAAGGGCCTCGAGTTTGAGCTTGATGTTGTTGAAGGCATGCAGTTTGATCGTGGCTACCTGAGCCCATACTTCGTGACCAACCCTGAAAAGATGACGGTTGAGCTCGAGAACCCGTACATCCTGATCCACGAGAAGAAGCTTTCGAACCTGCAGCCGATGCTGCCGATCTTGGAAGCTGTAGTGCAGGCCGGACGTCCGCTGCTGATCATTGCAGAAGATATCGAAGGCGAAGCGCTCGCAACGCTCGTGGTCAACAAGCTGCGTGGCGGCCTGAAGGTCGCTGCGGTGAAGGCTCCTGGCTTCGGCGATCGCCGCAAGGCCATGCTGCAGGACATCTCGATCCTGACCAAGGGTGAGATGATCAGCGAAGATCTCGGCATCAAGCTTGAGAACGTGTCTGTCGGCATGTTGGGCGAAGCGAAGACTGTCACCATCGACAAGGACAACACCACAATCGTTGACGGCGCAGGTGCGGCGGAAGACATCAAGGCACGCGTTGAGCAGATCCGTGCGCAGATCGAAACCACCACCAGCGACTACGACAAGGAAAAGCTGCAAGAGCGCCTGGCGAAACTCGCTGGCGGTGTTGCAGTTATCAAGGTTGGCGGTGCAACCGAAGTCGAAGTGAAGGAACGCAAGGACCGCGTTGACGACGCGCTGCACGCAACCCGCGCTGCCGTTGAAGAAGGCATCGTCCCTGGTGGCGGTACCGCTCTGCTTTACGCTACGAAGGCGCTTGAAGGTGTAACCGGCGACAATGACGACCAGACCCGCGGTATCGACATCGTTCGTCGCGCGCTGCAGGCTCCGGTTCGCCAGATCGCTGAGAACGCAGGCCATGACGGCGCAGTTGTTGCCGGCAAGCTGATCGACGGCAATGACGAAACCCTGGGCTTCAACGCACAGACCGACGTGTATGAAAATCTCGTAGAAGCTGGTGTGATTGACCCAACCAAGGTTGTGCGCACCGCGCTGCAGGACGCAGCTTCTGTTGCCGGCCTGCTCGTCACCACCGAAGCAGCCGTTGTCGATAAGCCTGAAGACAAGGCAGCGGCCCCGGCAATGCCTGACATGGGTGGAATGGGCGGAATGGGCGGCTTCTAAAAAAGCCCATCTTACCAAACGATAATGGACCCCGGGGGCCGTTCGTCCCCCGGGGTTTTTCGTTGGTCGAATGGACGGGTTCCCTTTTCAAACATGCGCGGGCATGGTCTCCTCCAACTTTTGAAGGGGAACTACATTGAAAGTGAAATTTGCCGCCTTGCTCTTGGCATCCGTTTCGCTGACTGGTTGCGACGCGATGACTTCGACCGTCGCAACGGTTCAATGCGACGGGGAACAAGCAGCATGCCTCGAAACGTGGTTCGCTGAGAAATGGGAGGAGGAGCTCGCGTTCAGTCCTTTGCGCCAGACCGCACTTGGCCTGAAAACAAACTATGACAAGATCGACGACTTTAGCGCCGCTGGACAGCTCGCGCAGATCGAGTGGTGGGAAAATGCCTCGGCAGAGATGGAAGCCAATTTCGACTATGATGAGTTGAGCGAAGAAGCCAAGATTTCCTATGACATGTTCAAGTATCGTGCGGAGCGCGCCTCACTGTCACGAGACTTCTTGGATCACGAGTATGTTCTCGAACAAATGGACGGCGCACACACCGATCTACCTTCCAATATCCTAAGTCAGCATACGGTCGAAGACGAGGCTGAGATGGAAGCTTTCATCTCTCGTTTGGCTGGCATCGGAAAAGCCATGGATCAAACGCTGGTACGCGCGCAGGAGAATGCGCAAAAGGGCGTACGGCCTCCTCGCTTCGCCTATGACTTCGTTATCGAAGAGTCGAGAAAGCTGATTTCCGGGGCGCCATTTACCGATGGTCCTCCCTCAGCACTGTGGCAAGGCACGCAGGAGCGCCTGGCATCATTGGTCGAGACGGGAGCGATTTCACAGGAACGTGCCGATGAACTGGAAGAACAGGCCCGCACGACGCTGATCGAGCAAACCGCGCCGGCCTATCAGCGCATTATTGACTGGATGAGCCAGGACCGCCCGAATTCCGATGCAGAGGCGCAAGGGGTGTCAGCGCTCCCCAATGGCGAGGAATATTACAAGTTCATGCTCGCGGAAATGACGACAACCGACATGACCGCAGACGAAATTCACGAACTGGGTCTGTCTGAAGTGGCGCGTATTCGCGGCGAGATGGAGGCAATTAAGGATCAGGTGGGTTTTGACGGAACTCTCGAAGAGTTTTTCGATTTCGTACGGTCGGATCAGCAGTTCTTTTTCCCAAACAATGATGCCGGTGCGCAGATGTATATCGATCGGGCCACGCTTTATATTGAACAGCTGACCAAGCGACTGCCGGAGTTTTTTGGACGCCTGCCAAAGGCGTCGCTGGAAGTCCGGCGCGTCGAACCGTTCCGCGAACAGGATGGTGCCGCACAGCATTACCGGCAGGGCACGCCTGATGGCTCACGCCCCGGCATTTACTATGCGCACCTGTCCGACATGACGACGATGCCCATCCCGGAGATCGAGACGATTGCCTATCACGAAGGCAATCCTGGGCATCACATGCAGATCTCTATCGCACAGGAGCTGGAAGACACGCCAAGGTTCCGAGCCAATGGCGAATACATTCCTGCCTTTGCTGAAGGATGGGGATTGTATTCCGAGTGGCTGGCTAAGGAAATGGGCGGGTTCGAAGATCCGTATCAAGACTTCGGGCGGCTGCAGAATGAGATATGGCGCGCTATCCGGCTCGTTCTGGACACAGGCATCCACTCCAAGGGTTGGACAGAACAGCAGGCTATAGATTTTGCTCAAGCGAATTCGGCCAATCCGCTGGAAGCAACACGCTCAGAGGTGCGGCGCTACTTTGTGCTTCCTGGTCAGGCGACCAGTTACAAGATCGGCATGATCCGGATTCAGGAGCTCCGCCGTAAAGCCGAACAAGAATTAGGCGAGGACTTCGACATTCGCGGATTTCACGATACGGTGCTTGGCGGCGGAGACATGCCATTGACGATCCTGGAAAAGCGGGTCGATAATTGGATAAATTCGGTCAGATCCAGTTAGCCTCCAACAAGACGAGCAATAGAAGGGGCCTGCGGCAGATCGCTCCCGCGAGGCCTCTTCTTATGCTACGCTAATGTGTCACCGAGTCGAATGTACGCTGATCACGAGAGGAGTTGCGTCTATGAAATTGGCTCACAATGCACATGTTGCGCTGGTTGATGGTGAGAGCTTCAGTCTGTTCATAAACCGGGGTCAGATATTCGATCCAAAGCTTGAGTTGGTCGAAACGCCCGATTTGAAGGCCACGAATTTCAGCGCAGGCGTCAGGCACCAGGATCATTTGGGGAAGATTCTGGGACGCACGCAGCTTGATGAATTGGCGCATGGCGCTGCTGCTGCAGAATGGCTCAATCAAAAGGCGATCACCAATGAGATTGAGCAAGTGCTCGTGATTGCAGACCCCAAGACTCTTGGAGAGATGCGGCAGCACTATCACGCTGAGCTTCGCAGCAAGCTGGCTGGCGAAATCGACAAGACACTGACTGGTCAACCGATCAATAAGGTCGAAGCCGCGATCGACGCGGCCTAACACTTGAGTTCGCAAAGATAAGGGCCGGAAATTTCCGGCCCTTAAAAACTCAATTGCTGCTTGGTGAAATCAACCGCCTTTGCGACTAGCTTCGACCATCTCCAGCACTTCGTCAGACCATGTTACCTGCGTCTGCGTTTGCGGATTGAACACATCGCCCGGATACTGAGCAGCCTCAGCAGCAGCAATTTCCTCCGCTGTCAGGAATTCGCTCGGCTCAAGCGCAAACACGTCAAGTCCACGAGTGATCTCGGTCGCATAGATACGGCCATTGTACCAATAGGCTGACCAATAACCGCCTGTTGTGAGCTGGTCCTTATCGACCGGACCGCGGTCGAAGTAAGCAATTTCGATCGGGTTCGCAGCATCGGTGAAATCAATCACGGAAATGCCGCCCTGGTACCAAGCCTGAACAAAGATATCGCGCCCCGGCACCGGGATAATCGAACCATTGTGTGCGACGCAGTTTTCCTTGTCACCTTGCGGTGCAGGCAGCTTGTAATTGCTGCGGAACTCCAGCTTGCCATCGACAACTTCGTAGATCGCGTTGGCCCCCCAGTTCATCGGATCGCCGGCCTGACAACGCGGACGGCCACCGCCACCCCATTCGTCTGTGAACAGCACCTTGGTGCCATCATTGTTGAATGTGGCTGAGTGCCAATAGGCGAAACCTGTGTCAGTGACATCGTCAATGCGCTGCGGATTGTAGGGATCGGAGATGTCCATGATGATCCCGTTGCCCGAACACGCTCCGGCCGCGAGGTTAAGTGACGGGAAAACGGTTATGTCGTGACACATATCGGTGCGGTAGGTTTCCTGCGTCCCGTCACCATGGTCGCCGCCGCGCCACAGGCCTGCGATCTTGCCATCCTTGGCGAAGACGCGCGGGCTTGACGTAATGCGGGCAGCGGATGGATCAGCAAGCGGAATCTCAATGACATCGATGCTGAAAAGCGCTGTTTCATCACCGGCAGTGTTGAAACAGCCCTCTAACTCCTCATCGTCGCGAACATAAGATGTTCCTGAGTTATAGAGCACGATGCGTTCATCATCGGCATCGACAATAGAGTGCGTGTGTGAGCCGCGACAGGTCTGTACCTGGCCGACCTGTACCGGGTTCCTAATGTCCGAAATATCAAAGATACGAACGCCTCGGAATCGATCCGCGCTGACGTCGCCTTGAACGCCTTCAAGCCCGCAATCAAGCCGGGCACGGCTGTCTTGCACGCTCATCACGAGAATGTCGCCGAAGATGGAAACGTCCCCTTGTCCGCCAGGACAAACAATCGAGCTGATCAGCGTCGGAACGCCATCTTCGCCCAATTCATAGGCGTTGAAACCGTGGTAATTTCCTGCGACCATCAAATCGCCAGAGAAGGCAATGTCGGTGTTGGCAAAAGACAGCGGAGACGGGCGGCGACTGAAGCGGGGTTCTTCCTCTTCCCCATCCTCTACGCTTTCATCGCTGGTTTCTTCTTCATCATCAATGCGCGGCTGAAGACCGGCCGGATTCTCCGGATCAAAAAAGCCAGCAGGCTTCGGCATCGCCGTAACCAGACGAAGATTGCTGATCGCTTCGCCGGCATCTCGGAATCCGGCAGTCAGTGTTGCTCGCGGATCGTCTGATAGTCCGGCGAGCAAGACGTTCATGCGCTCAATCTCTGTCTTCTGGTCGCCAGCGACATCATTTGTGAATTCGTACATGACCGGCTCGTAGGCGGCGCCTGGCTGACTGTGCAGATCATCAACCATGTCGACCGCGCCGGCGTGGTGCCTGATCATAAGCTGCAGGAACAGGCGATCAAAGGCAGTGCCGTTGGACGCAGCAAGCTCTGCCATTTGAGCCGGTGTTGCCATGCCCATCATATTATGGTGCCCGTGGTGCATCGAATGGTCACCACCGCCATGCGTCATTTGCATCGCCAACGGCTCGCCGCGATCAGTGAGCCAGCCGGTCATGAACTCCATCTCGTCCTTTTGGCTCGCATCGATCCGGCCAGCGAGTGCAATTATATCCTCATTGTTGGTTCGGCCTTCGACGAGATCTGCCATTTCGACCGCTTGTCGGTGGTGTACGATCATGCCTTGCATGAAGTCGACATCTGCGGGCGTGTAAGTTGCGCCTGCCAGTTGGCTCGCCTGTTCAACGCTAAGAACGGTGTTTGCTTCGCCTGGCGCGCCCGGCTTCACAATCGGGACTTCCTGCGCCAGTACTGCAGAGGAACAGCCCGCCATCAGGATTGCGATAACGGACTTCATGCCTGCGGATGACAGGCCTACGCGATCAAAACTCATGTAGTTCTACCCCAATTCAAATCAGTGTTCAGATTGCGCCGCGAGTGCGCATCATATTTGCAAGCCGAGATGGCTAACCCCGCCAATCGACTAAATCAAACCTCACGGTGCCAGTCTTACGACTAGGCGAACCGCATTGTTCAATCTGCAAACGACATCGACTTGCTGAGGGTTCCTATGATTTGGAAAGAATCCGGTCTTGTGTGTGGAACAATTGGTCGTGACGTGCGATTTCGTACCTTGCATGGGAGAATCCAGCGCTGTTAAGCATACGACAATCAAAATCAGGGTATTTTCGCATGATGAGCGTTTCCTTGCGTAAAACATTGATGGGCATCGCCGCCGCAATTGCGATGGCGGGTGTCCCTGCTCATGCTCAAACAACGAATTTGGAAGCCGAGTTCGACAACGCTTTCGGCACTGAAATTCGCGCTCCGGAGAGCTTTGAAGCTGTCTATGAGACTTCCTTTGAACGCCGGATCGCGCAATTGGCCGATGGCAGCCGCGGGCGCATTGGCGTTGCTGCTGTCGACCTTACAACCGGCGAAGAAATTTCAGTTCTGGGCGATCAGCTTTTCCCGATGGCTTCGACCAGCAAGATAGCGGTCGCAGCAGCTTATCTGGAGCAGGTCGAGCAGGGCAAATACTCTCTGACCAGTGAATTTCCTCTGCTGATCCCGCTTCGTTCTGCAAGGTTTTCTTCGCCCGCTGCGCCTGTGCGCGAGGGCAATTACATGGCCGCCGATCAACTGATCGAGATCATGATAGCACGGTCAAGCAACCCGGCGACTGACGCATTATTGCGGGCCGTTGGCGGTCCTGAAGCGGTCAATAACTGGGTACGCCGACAGGGTATCGAAGAGTTCAGCATTGATCGCGACATCGCCACACTGGTGCGCGATGACGGTGAATTTGACCCGTCAATGCATATCGACCGGCGTGATGCTGCGACGCCAAGGGCAATGATCCAGTTGCTGCAGGGTCTCTATCAAGGCAAATTCCTTTCGGATGAAAGCCGTCAGGTCATTCTCGATGCGATGGCCAAGACGCGAACGGGCAAGCGCCGAATTCCTGCAGAGATGCCGGACTATGTTGAAGTGATGCACAAAACCGGTTCGCTTAATAACACCTCTAGCGATATCGGAATTCTTGAGGGACCCAATGGTCATGCGATTGCAGTCGCCATCTATGTAACCGGACAAGGCGCGCGGCGGGCCAGAGAGGCGCGCATCGCCAGTATCGCGCGC
This sequence comes from Altererythrobacter ishigakiensis, assembly GCF_001663155.1. Taxonomy (NCBI): domain Bacteria; kingdom Pseudomonadati; phylum Pseudomonadota; class Alphaproteobacteria; order Sphingomonadales; family Erythrobacteraceae; genus Altererythrobacter; species Altererythrobacter ishigakiensis. The sequence goes on along the minus strand of NZ_CP015963.1, from coordinate 724,747 downwards.
GCGTTGTATGATGGTTTTGCAGAAAAGGCCGGGGTCTCACAGCCCCGTGTGTGGACCAGCACTGCACGCCCGGGTGGCTGAACCACAAAACAATTCATTTGGTATAAAAAGAAAGGGCGGCGCCGATCGGCACCGCCCCTCTTAAAATCGAAAAATCGATCAGGCTGAAATTATTCAGCTGCTTCTTCAGCAGTTTCTTCAGCGTCTGCAACTGCTTCTTCAACAGCGTCTGCAGCGTCGCCAGCAGCTTCAGCCGTCGCGTCTGCAGCGCCTTCAGCAGCTTCAACCATTGCGTCTGCATTTGCTTCAGCGTCTGCAGCCATTGCGTCTGCAGTTTCTTCAGTGGTTTCAGCAGTTTCCGAGCAAGCAGCCAGGCTAAGAGCCGAAGCAGCAGCAGCTACGAGTACGATCTTACGCATAATATAAATCCTCGATCAGCGAGTGTTTAAGGCAATCCCAAAAATTGGTCCTGCCAAAGCGAGCCTCTCGCATCGCTTCGAGCTTCTAAATAATGGCCATTTTGTGGCGCTGCAAGCAAATTTGCACAATCTTGCCTTTTTTCCGCCTGAATTGGTCCTGCGACTTTACCGGCTCATCGCACCGGATAGGTGTGGGAAAATCGCTCCTCCTGTGGCTTACAAGCAAGCCAAACCACTGCTAGCAACCGCTTATGGCAGAGCAGCAACATCTCTATCTCGTCGATGGGTCCTCGTACATATTTCGCGCGTATCACAGGCTGCCGCCGCTGACCGATCCTGAGGGCACGCCTGTCGGCGCGGTTTATGGTTATACGACTATGCTGTGGAAGCTGGCCACTGACCTCGACGAAGCCGACGGGCCTACGCATCTTGCAGTAATTCTGGACGCGTCAGGCAAGTCATTTCGCAATGAAATTTACCCCGAATACAAGGCCAATCGTCCACCTCCGCCCGAAGACCTGATCCCGCAATTCCCGCTGATTCGCGATGCCACACGCGCTTTCAGCCTTCCCTGCATAGAAGAAGAAGGGCTCGAAGCTGACGATTTGATCGCGTCCTACGCCCGCGCAGCGCAAGCGCAGGGCTGGAACGTAACAATCGTTTCCTCTGACAAGGATTTGATGCAGCTGGTCGGCGAGAAGGATGGTGCGACCATCGATATGCTCGACACGATGAAGAGTCAGCGTATCTATATCGACGAAGTCGAAGAGAAGTTTGGCGTCAAGCCTGAGCTTGTAGGCGATGTCTTGGCGCTGATGGGTGACAGTGTCGACAATATCCCGGGCATTTATGGCGTCGGGCCAAAGACCGCGAGCAAACTGATCAGCGAGCATGGATCGCTTTCCGCCGCGCTCGATTTCGCACCCGAGATGAAGAAATCGAAACTCAAAGAGCGTTTGCTTGAGGGACGCGAAGCCGCGGAGATGAGCCGTGTCCTAGTAGAACTCAAACAAGATTGCGATCTTCCTGAAAGTCTGGATGACCTCAAGCTCGACGGTGTACCGTCAGAGCCGCTTGCCGAATTTCTGGAAAAACACGGCTTCACATCGCTGCTACGTCGCCTGGGGGATGGCAAGGGCAGCCCGGAACGCGCCAATAATCTCAATCCTGCAAAAAAAGAGACCGAAGGCACCTCGGCATCCGAAGGCAGCACAAAACAGCCGCTGCCAGACATGCCTGCGCCGGATCGCAGCACATACGAAACGGTCCAGACAATGGAACGGCTCGAAGAATGGATCGCGCGCGCTTCAGCTGCTCGACTTGTCGCTGTCGACACCGAGACAAGTAGTCTGGACGCGATGCGCGCAGAACTGGTGGGTGTTAGTTTGGCGCTGGCGCCCAATGATGCGTGCTATATCCCGCTCGCACATGGCGGGACTGACATGTTCGCCGAGAGGCCCGCACAGATCGACCGCGACGTAGCTATCGCAGCTCTAAAACCGCTGCTTGTGGACGGGGCCGTTCTCAAGATCGGCCAAAACATCAAATATGATATGAATGTACTGGCGCGCTATGGCGTGGAAGTAGCGCCGGTCGATGACACAATGATCATCAGCTTCACATTGGATGCCGGGCGCGGCGAAGTGGGTCTAGGCGGACACGGGATGGACGAACTGTCCGAGCGGCATCTTGGCCACAAGCCGTTATCGTTCAAAGATGTGTGCGGCACCGGCAAGAAGCAAATCCCGTTTGGTGAAGTTCCACTCGGCAAAGCAACGGAATATGCCGCGGAAGATGCCGATGTAACCTGGCGGCTTCACGCTCATCTCAAGCCAAGACTAAGCGAGGAAGGCGGGACACGTATCTATGAACGGGTTGATCGGCCGCTGATCCCGATCGTTGCCCAGATGGAGCGACACGGGATCAAGGTTGATCGCACGCGCCTTGCAAAATTGTCTGAAGAGTTTGCCAACGAGACTGCTCGGCTTGAAGGCGAAATTCATGATCTGGCCGGCACCGAGTTCACTGTTGGCAGCCCCAAGCAATTGGGTGACATACTATTCGACAAGCTCGGGTACAAAGGTGGGAGGAAAGGCAAGAGCGGGCAATATTCGACTGACCATAGCGTGCTTGAAAAGCTGGCCAGTGAAGGAGCGGACATAGCCAAGAAGGTGCTCGAATGGCGCCAGCTTGCCAAGCTCAAATCCACTTATACAGACGCGCTTCAGGAAGCGATCAATCCCGAGACAGGCCGCGTGCACACCAGTTATTCGCTGGTCGGGGCGCAGACCGGGCGCTTGTCATCGACCGATCCGAACCTGCAGAACATACCTGTTCGCACGGCGATCGGGCGACAAATCCGCGAGGCCTTTGTACCTGAAGAGGGCAATGTGTTGCTTGCGGCTGACTACAGCCAGATCGAACTGAGGCTGGCTGCACATATGGCCGATGTGCCAACACTGAAAGAGGCCTTCGCCAATGGCGAAGACATTCATGCGCGCACCGCAAACGAAATGTTTGGCGAAGTCAATCGCGACACCCGTGCCCGCGCCAAGACCATCAACTTCGCCATCCTTTATGGCATCTCCCGCTGGGGACTTGCGGGACGTCTGGAGGTAGAGCCCGAAGAAGCGCAGGCGATGATCGATACCTATTTCCAGCGTTTTCCCGGCATTCAGCGTTACATCCACGAAACGCTAGAGACCGTTCGTGTGCGTGGCTATTCGGAAACTCTCTTTGGTCGCAAGACATGGTTTCCGCGGATCAATTCAAAGAACCAGGCTGAACGCCAGGGCAGCGAACGCGCAGCAATCAACGCGCCGATCCAAGGCACCAGCGCAGATATCATCAAGCGTGCAATGGTGCGCATGATGCCCGCGCTTGAGGAGGCAGGCCTCGGTCACATTCGGATGCTGCTTCAGGTACATGATGAACTGGTCTTCGAATTGCCTGAATGTGATGTTGAGGCCGCTTCACCCGTTATTGAGCGGGTCATGGCTGAAGCCGCTGGGCCTTCCGTGACATTGGATGTGCCGCTGGGTATCGAGATTGGAACAGGGGCAAGCTGGGATGCGGCGCATTGATCGCGCCCCGAGATCTACCACCGGCATTTGTTGCAATATCCCGGTTCCAAACATACGAGACGGGTAATGTTTGAAGGTCTGGATCCAACCACTTGGGACATTGATTGGAATGTCCTCGCTTACGATGTCGCCTTGTCTGCCCTGATTGTCGCTGTCGCAGTCATTATTGCTTATCTCGTCTATCGTGCAGTGTTCCACGTCATCAGTCGCATCACTCGCGTTTCCGAAAGCAACGTGGACGATGAAATTGTCGGCCGTATCCGCGCGCCGATAAAATGGTCCTTCGTTGCGATAGCCGTTACGCTCGCAGCACAGTTTGATGCTTCACTCGGCCTGCTGTGGGAACCTTTGGCTCAGTTCTTGCGCCCGGCATTGCTGGGTTGGATCGCCTATAATGCGGTAAAAGGCTTCACTGCTGCGCTCGAAGCGCGGATTGAAATCAGCGATGATCCGGTTTCCATGCGGAGCAGACGCACACGGATCGCTGTGCTGTCACGCGTGCTAACCTTTGGGATCATTGTGATCACTGTCGGATTGATGCTGTTCACGATCCCCTCTGTACGCACCATCGGCACGACGATGCTTGCCTCTGCAGGTTTGGCTGCTCTGGCGATCGGTGCCGCTGCTCAGCCAGCTCTCAAATCGCTGATCGCAGGGCTTCAGATTGCACTCACAGAACCGCTGCGTATCGGCGATCTGGTGAAGGTCGACGGAGATGCGGGGCGCGTCGAAGAAATCCGCATGAGCTTCATCACTGTTCGCACATGGGACGAACGAGTGATCATTGTGCCTACTTCGCGCTTCCTGGATGCCAGTTTTGAGAACTGGTCACGCGAAAATGAAAAGCTTTCCGGTCCCGTCATGCTGCACCTTGACCCGATCACCAATGTGGCACCGATCCGAGCCGAATTTGAGCGCTTCGTTCAGGCGCATGAGCTTTTCGACGGGCGCCACATGGCTCTGCTCATGACAGAGGCTTATCCTGAAAGCATCGAGCTGCGACTATCGGTCAGCGCCAATACTATTGGCGAACTTTGGCAGCTGCGATGTGATCTTCGCGAACATATGCTCAAATGGATCCGGGAGAATCAGGAGCAGGCCCTGATCCGGCATCGACTGGAAGTACCGAAAGGGCACCCAAAGGCAGGCGAACCCTAAGTCGCCGGTTTCCTATTCGATCCCACTTTCTTCGGGCGAACTGCCATGCTTTGAAGCGCGCGTCGATTCGACCATGCCTTCATGCACAAATCCGATCTGTTGAACTTCCTTCGCGCGTTTCTTCAGTTCGCCACTCATCTTGCGATACTCCGCCTCCATCCGAGGCGTTACAGTCGCACGTGAATCTTTCAATGCTTCGGAAAAATCTTCCATCGCTACTTCGCGGACGTCGCGGCCAACGCGGCGCAACGCGTTAAGCCCGGCCCTTCGGACCACATCTTCCAGATCTGCGCCGGTGAAGCGTTCGGTTTGTGCAGCAATCTTTGAGAGGTCTACATTTTTAGCAAGCGGCATACTCTTGGTGTGAATTTCCAGAATATGCTCGCGGCCCAACTGATCGGGTGTTCCAACGTATACCAACTCGTCAAACCTGCCCGGGCGCAGCAGCGCAGGATCAATCAGGCCCGGGCGATTGGTTGCGCCAATCACCACTATCGACTGCAATTCTTCCAGACCGTCCAGTTCAGCCAGAATTGTATTGACCACCCTGCCGGTGACTTGAGGTTCTCCTTGTCCTGATCCGCGCGCGGGAACCAGGCTGTCGATCTCGTCAATGAAGATGACGCACGGCGCAACCGCACGTGCGCGTTTGAACATTCGCGCAATCTGCTGTTCGCTTTCGCCGTACCATTTGCTGAGTAGGTCAGAGCTCTTCATTGAAATGAAATTGGCTTCGGCTTCCTTCGCAACAGCCTTTGCAAGCAAGGTCTTGCCCGTGCCTGGCGGACCATAAAGCAGGAATCCCTTCGCTGGCCTGATCCCCAACCGCGCAAAGGCTTCAGGGTTCTTCATCGGCAGCTCAATGCCTTCCTTGAGCTTGTCGATAGCATCCCTGACCCCGCCAATATCGCTCCAGCTAACACGCGGCATCTGCACCATTACTTCGCGCATTGCGCTGGGCTGGACGCGCTTCAACGCCTCAACGAAGTCCTTGCGCGTGACACATAACTCTTCGAGTACCTCAGGTGGAATCGTGCGTTCATCAAGATCAAGCTTGGGCATTATCCGGCGCACGGCATCAATCGCCGCTTCGCGCGTCAGCGCGGCCAGATCAGCGCCGACAAACCCGTGGGTTGTGCGCGCGAGCTCACCAAGGTCAACTTTCTCCTCCAACGGCATGCCGCGCGTATGGATGCTGAGAATCTCACGCCTGCCGCTTTCATCAGGGACTCCGATCACGATCTCGCGATCGAACCTGCCGGGACGTCGCAACGCTTCGTCAATCGCATCTGGACGATTGGTCGCTGCAATGACGACCAGGTTCGCGCGTGCTTCCAAGCCGTCCATAAGCGTCAACAATTGTGCAACAAGGCGTTTCTCCGCCTCACCGCCCACACGGTCTCGCTTCGGCGCGATTGAATCAATCTCATCGATGAAGATGATTGCGGGTGACGACTTGGCGGCATTTTCAAAGACTTCACGCAATGCCTTCTCGCTATCGCCATAGCCCGAGCCCATGATTTCGGGACCGTTGATGGTAAAAAAGGTTGCATCGCTTTCGTTTGCGACTGCCTGTGCCAACCTGGTCTTCCCTGTACCCGGAGGGCCATGCAACAGAACGCCCTTGGGCGGATCAACCCCAAGCCGGGTGAAAAGTTCAGGATAACGCAGCGGTAACTCAACCATTTCGCGAAGAGCCTGAATCGTGTCCGACATCCCGCCTACATCATCATAATTGACCACAGCGCGGGCATCACGCGGCTCCTCAAACTCGGCACGCAGTTCGACCTCGGTGCTTTCGTCGATATGGACGATGCCCTTAGGCACCGTTGAAACGACTGACAGGCGGATCTGTGTTAGGGCGTATGCGGGCGCGCGGAGCAGCTGCCGAACATCGGGCGGCATGTTCTGCACCGGCTGTTGACCAGTGGTCGCAACAAGATCTCCTGCCACAACCGGGCGACGGAAAAAGTTGCGCTTCAGCGCTTGTCCCGGACCTTGTAAGCGCATTTCGCGCTGGGCCGGTGCAAAGACCACGCGTGTCGCCGGGCGCGATTCGGCCACAACGATTCTGACATGCTCGCCTGAACCCACTTCGGCATTGCCCCGCTGAAGCCCGTCGAGCCGGATCACATCCAGTGACTCATCTTCGGCATAGGCTGCCATTGCAATCGCAGGTGTGCTGCGCTTGCCGGTGATTTCGATTACGTCACCTTCCGTGATGCCAAGTTCCTGAAACGCGGAACGCGGGAGCCGGGCGATCCCTTGCCCTGATTCCTCTTGTCGCGCCGCCGCAACCTGCAAGCGCACTGACTTTTCTTCCTTCTTGTTCCGCTTCTTGGATGAGGGGTCAGCATCGGCCATGTGGCGCTCTCTTCTTCTTCGCTTGCTCAGCTGTTGGTACAACCAAGCTAGGAAGCTCTGCAGCCAATCGCAATCAATCTATGCTTTCGCGAGCCAAGCATCCCCCTTTGCGCGAGGGTAGGAGGCAAGAAAAAAGCCCGACCAAAATGGCCGGGCTGGAAAAGTTTTTGGGAGAGGATGCCTATAAAGGCCCGCTTTATGTGCACTGCAGCATGACTTTTCGCAAGTGCGAAAAGAACATGATTTGTTGCGTAACATGCAACAAGTGTCTCTTAACTACTTTACTGACTTGTGAAATTTCATGACAAAGCGATCGGTTTTGCCGCGCACACTTGCATCGAAAACGCTGATTGTCGGATTGTCATCGCTGCGTCGCAGCATGTCAGACTGACCAGCCAGGACAAATCCCGCCGCCTCCATATCCGCGATCACTGCCGCCGGATTGATCCGGTGGTAGGCGTCAACGACTTCGCGCGTATCGCCACTCGGACCGACATGGTCGACAATGATCACCTGTCCGCCCGGTTTGAGAGCAGCGAACCAGTTTGCCAACATCGCGCCTTCGTCGATCCGTTCCATCTGGAAGCGCTCAGACTTCCAATAGATGTCATGAAAAGTGAGATGTGAGAACATTGTGTTCACACTGTCTGGCGGAAGCACCAGGGCGCGATTGCCGGTCGCAATCGGGCGAATGTTTGAGTGGCTCGCGGTCCGCGCGGTCCATTCTTCCTCATTGTGAAAAGTGGCTGGGTTGAGCGCATAGACGGTTCCTTCAGGCCCCACCAGGTCAGCGATCATCGCGGTATAGTACCCGCCACCAGCCATGAAGTCGGCAACCGTTTCGCCATCTTGAATGTCCGCGAAATGCAGCACTTCAGCAGGCATTCGGCCTTCGTCCAAGGCTCTGTCCGCATCCGTGCGATCCTGCGATTCTATCGCATCCTCAACTCTGTCGGCATGGGCCGGACTTGAAGCTAGCATTGCCAATGCGCTTAGACCGGTAAGCAATTCTCTCATGTATTCCGCCCTCCAAGAATTCGACCGCAAACTACACATGCGATCAGTCTTGCGCATGACGCAACGCGTGACCGACTAATCGCACTGTCCTTTCGACCAACACGCCGTAATTTGCCCTCGGCTTGATGCATACAGCGGATGACAGCCTTGCAGCGAACCGCTATGCGCCAGCGCCATAAACGGGTCTCCACTATTCCTGAGGAGCTTATGCAAAAGCTTTACCCAAATGCCGCCGCTGCCCTTGAAGGTGTGCTGCGCGATAATATGCTGATTGCTAGCGGCGGCTTTGGCCTCTGCGGAATTCCTGAAAGACTGCTTGATGCGATCCGCGATAGCGGCGTCACCGGCCTGACCTTTGCCAGCAACAATGCCGGAATCGACAATGAAGGCATCGGCAAGCTGCTCCGCACGAAGCAAGTTGCCAAGATGATCAGCTCTTACGTTGGCGAGAACAAGGAGTTCGAACGGCAGTTCCTGTCCGGCGAGCTGGAGGTTGAATTTTGCCCGCAAGGCACGCTGGCTGAGCGCATGCGCGCAGGCGGCGCTGGTATTCCAGGCTTCTACACCAAAACTGGCGTCGGCACTCAGGTTGCTGAAGGCAAGGAGCACAAGGATTTTGACGGCGAAACCTATATCCTTGAGCGTGGAATCTTCGCCGATCTGTCGATTGTGAAAGCATGGAAAGCCGACGAGACTGGCAATCTGATGTTCCGCAAGACTGCGCGCAATTTCAACCAGCCGGCGGCAACCTGCGGCAAGATTTGCATCGCTGAAGTCGAAGAGATCGTGCCCGTTGGAGAGCTTGACCCTGATTGCATCCACTTACCCGGGGTGTTCGTGAACCGAATGATCGTGGGCGCGCCCTATGACAAGAAGATCGAGTTCCGCACTGTTCGTGAAAGGGCAAGCGCATGAGGAAACTTTCTCTGGCAATTTCGCTTGCCGTCGCTCCGGCTTGCGCGGCGTACGCCCATCATCATGAAGGAACCGAAGCTATGGCCAAGGATGGCGTGATTGCTGAAGAAGCGGCCGTTCAGGCGGCCATTGAAGGCATCTATGATGTGATCTCCGGCCAAGTCGGTGCGCCGCGGGACTGGGATCGCATGCGCAGCCTCATGACTGAAGACGCACGGCTGACTCCAATCGGACCCAATGGTCATCGCTCTCATGACATTGACGGCTATATTGAGCGATCCGAACCTTTTCTGCTTGAGCAGGGCTTCTTCGAAATCGAAACCGGCAACCGGATCGAGATTTTTGGTAATCTGGCACAGGTCTGGTCCGCATACGAAGGACGTACCGGCAGTGCCGATGGCCCAGTGTTCGTCACGGGCATCAACAGCTTCCAACTGGTCAAGACCGAGGATGGCTGGAAAGTCTTCTCGATCCTATGGCAAGCGGCCAATGACGAATTGCCTGTGCCGGCCGATCTTGCGGCGAAGGAGGCCAACTGATGACCACTGAAGCAAAAGGTTGGGACCGCAACCAGATGGCCGCACGTGCGGCGCAAGAGCTGGAAGACGGCTATTACGTCAACCTTGGCATCGGCATTCCGACGCTGGTCGCCAATCACATACCTGATGGCATGCATGTGACGCTGCAAAGCGAGAACGGCATGTTAGGCATTGGCCCATTTCCTTACGACGATGAAGTCGATCCCGACCTGATCAATGCGGGCAAGCAAACGATCAGCGAACTTCCCCACAGCGCCTATTTCGACAGCGCAACCAGCTTTGCGATGATCCGTGGGGGGCACATCGACCTGACAGTGCTTGGCGCTATGGAAGTGGCCGAGAATGGCGACATCGCCAACTGGATGATCCCGGGCAAGATGATCAAAGGCATGGGCGGCGCGATGGACTTGGTCGCGGGCGTCAAGAAGATCATCGTGGTGATGGATCAAGCGAGCAAGGCGGGCGATCCCAAATTCATCCCTGAATGCACACTGCCGCTGACAGGGACCAATGTGGTCGACATGATCATCACCAATCTGGGTGTGTTCCACCGTAAGGATCACGACAGCCCATTCCGGCTGATCGAGCTGGCACCGGGCGTGACCGAAGGGGATGTGGCGGCGCTGACCACCGCAAGTTACGAAGTCGCTTTAGGCGGATAGCACTGTGTGGCTCGACCGGCCTCGTAATCCGAACGCTCCGCTGGCAGGGCTGAAAGTGCTGGAGCTCGCGCGCGTGCTGGCCGGCCCATTTGCTGGGCAGATTCTGGCTGATCTTGGGGCGGACGTCATCAAGGTGGAAAGCCCGGAAGGCGATGGAACGCGGCTATGGGGACCGCCCTGGGTCGAGCGCGAGGGACCGGATGGCAAAGTCCATCGTGAGGCGGCCTATTACCACGCGTGCAATCGCGGCAAGCGTTCGATCGTCGCAGATTTCAAGCGTCCAGACGATCTGGCGAGGGTGAAGCAGCTCGCCGCAGATGCCGATGTCGTGATTGAGAATTTCAAATCCGGCTCGCTCGACAAGTTCGCGCTCGACTATGCCAGCCTTGCCGAAAACAACCCCCGCCTCGTCTATTGCTCGATCACCGGCTTTGGACACGACGGCCCTCGCGCGCATGAGGCCGGATATGACTTTGTGATCCAGGGTATGAGCGGCTTCATGTCGCTGACCGGAGAGCCGGATAGCGCGCCGGTCAAAATGGGCATTTCCGTCTCCGATCTGTCAACCGGTGTCTGGGCCGCCAATGCCATTCAAGCAGCGCTGCTGATGCGCGAGCGCACCGGCAAAGGGCAACAAGTCGATATGTCGCTGCTTGATTGCTCGGTCGCGCTGCTGTCAAATCAAGCAACCTACTATCTCACATCCGGGGAGAATCCGCCGCGCATGGGCAATGCGCATGCGCAAGTTGCGCCCTATGGCGTGTTCCCGGTCAGCGACGGGCATGTAATCCTGGCCCCTGCCAATGATCGGCTGTTTGCCAAGCTGATGACGTTGATGGGGCGTGACGAGCTGACGCAGGACGCTCGCTTCGTGACCAATGGTTTGCGGGTCGAGAACGCCGCTGCTCTTGATGCGGAAATCGCCAAGGCAAGTGCGCAATGGAGCAAGTCAGACTTGATTGAAGCGTGTCACGCAGCAGGCGTTCCTGCCGGGCCAATCAACAATCTGGATGAAGTGTTTGCCGACCCGCAAGTCGCCGCGCGCGGGTTGCGCGTAGACCTCGGCGGGATGCCCGGTGTGCGCAGCCCGTTCAATTTCTCCGGTGCAGAGCTGGCACTGGACCGACCATCGCCAATTCTGGGCGAAGACGGCTAAGCCAACGCTGCCTTCAAATCTTCAACCAGATCGGTCCGCTCCCAAGGGAACAAATCACCCTCTGGCGTACGGCCAAAGTGGCCATAGGCCGCGCTCTTGCGATAGATTGGCTTGTTAAGTCCCAGATGCGTGCGGATCGCGCGGGGGGTCAGGCCGCCCAGCTTGCCGATCGACTTAATGGCCGCCTCAAGCTGGTCGTCACCGACTGTCCCGGTACCATGAGTATCGACATAGAGCGACAGCGGCTCCGAAACGCCAATCGCATAGGCGATCTGGATCGTGCAGCGTTTGGCAAGACCAGCCGCGACGACGTTTTTCGCCAGATAGCGGGTGATATAGGCGGCTGAACGGTCGACCTTTGTAGGGTCTTTGCCACTGAAGGCACCACCGCCGTGCGGCGCCGCGCCGCCATAGGTATCGACGATGATCTTACGGCCAGTCAGGCCGGCGTCGCCATCAGGTCCGCCGATCACGAAACTACCGGTCGGGTTAATGTGCCACTGCGTTTCATCCGAGAGGAAACCGTCAGGCAGGATGTCTGCAACCACACCCTTCACATAGGCTTTGAGCTCGGCTTCCTTGTCGCCTTCGTCATATCCCTCTGCGTGCTGCGTGCTTACCACAACGGCGGTGCAGGCAACAGGCTTGCCATCTTTGTAGCGCAGAGTGACCTGGCTCTTGGCATCAGGTTCTAGAAAAGGGGCCGTGCCGGAATGGCGATCTTCAGCCAATTTTTCGAGGATCTTGTGGCTGTAGTCGAGTGTCGCCGGCATCAAGTCAGGCGTTTCATCGCAGGCAAAGCCGAACATGATGCCTTGATCGCCGGCGCCTTCATCTTTGTTCGAGCCTTCATCGCCGGCATCTACGCCTTGAGCGATGTGCGCAGACTGTCCGTGCAAGTGGTTTTCGAAGCTCAGCGTCTTCCAGTGAAAGCCGTCCTGCTCATAACCGATATCGCGCACAGTGCTGCGTACGGCTTGCTCAATCTCTTCCTTCGCGCCGGGCGCCCAGCCGCCGTTGACTGCCCAATCCTCGTTATTCTCGTCATACATCGGGGCGCAGCGAATTTCGCCTGACAGGATCACGCGTTGCGTGGTGGTCATGGTCTCACATGCAACGCGCGCTTCCGGGTCCTTCGAAAGCATCAGATCAACGACAGCGTCGGAAATCTGGTCAGAAACCTTGTCCGGATGACCTTCGGAAACGCTTTCAGAGGTGAAGAGAAAATCGCTGCGCATGATACCTCGGTATAAAGAGTTCTTTATGTGTTGCGCATGCTCCTAAACGCGCGCTCTCCGCATGGCAACAAAAGAAGCGATGAGCAGCAGACAAGCCCAGCTTACAGGAAGCCAATTGCCCAGTTGTGCAAAGAGCGTCGGCGCGCTGGCCTGCGGAACGTAACCGTCAATACGGCCAGAAACATTGCTCGGCACATGATCACGCACAATGCCATGTGCATCGATCACCGCGCTGATCCCGGTTGTCGTGGATCGGAGCACGGGCAGTCCTTCTTCGATCGCCCGCAGTCTTGCGTGGCCAAGGTGTTGCGGCGGCCCCCATTTTCCAAACCAGCCGTCATTGGACGGGTTAAATATGAATTGCGGGCGGTTGGCACGGTCGACCACTTGGCCTGAGAAGACAATCTCATAACAGATTTGAATTCCGGCCCTGCCGAAACGCCGCAGTTCCAGCGTTTGCGGACCAGGCCCTGGGACGTAGTCGATTGCCCCGGCAACGAGTCGCGAAAGGCCAAGCGGCTCGAGAATCGTGCGCATCGGCAAGTACTCTCCATAGGGCACCAGATGCGCTTTCGAGTAATCCGCAAATATATCACCGCGCCCGTCAATTGCGCTCACCGCATTGCGCGCGCTGACTGCACGAATCCGGCCATCTGACTGCCCTATGTCCAAATGGACGAGACCGGACAGTAGGATCGACTGCTCACCGATCAGTGCACCGATCCTAGCCCGCGCAAACCCTGGGTCGCGTCCGGCAGTTCGCGCGCGATAGTAACGGTCGGGGTAGCCATCTTCTAGATAGTCTGGGATCGCAGCTTCGGGCCAAAGCACGAGGCGAGGTCCATCGCGGCCCGGCATGGTCAACTCTGCCAGACGCTCGAACTGTTCCTCAAATTTCGTCGGATCTTCGCGCTCGTCCTGTGGAATAAGTGGTTGGACCAAAACGAATGGGGTGGAGCCTTCGTTGTCGAAATATGGTGCTGCTGGCCATAGCATCGCCGCGGCAACAAGCGTCGACAAGAAACCAGCTTGCCACCACTTCCGTGCGATCAGAAGACCAGCCAAAATTCCAGCTAATGCAATCGCAAGGCCGGAAAGCGCATAAGTTCCAATCCAGGGAAGCAATAGCGCCAAGCCCGGGCTGTCAAAATCGCCCAGCAACATCATCCCAAGCGGGGGCCACGGATATCCGGTGAACACCCAGCTGCGCAGCCATTCGGTGACGATCCACGCCCCGGAAAGAGCCAGCGAATTGATCCAAACGGTGCCGTTGCGCGCGATCATATGCGCCGCGAGCGCCGCCAGCGCAGGATAGACCGCGAGGTACAGGCACAGCAGCGGCACCGCCAGCCAACCAAGAAACTGGGGCATGTCAGACTGATAGGTGAAGGCTGTCGCGATCCAGTTATTCGCCACCGTCAGGTGTGCGAAGCCGAATAACCAGCCAAGCACTGTCGCCCGCTTCCAGCCATTCGATCTATGTAGCAATATTGTAAGCGCCACCAAACATGCCAGGCCCAGGGGCCATAGTCCCAATGGCGGATAGGCGGTCGCAGAGACAACGCCCAGCAGCAAGGCAAACAGGCGCGGCCAAGCCAAGAGAGCTTCCCACAGCCGGATGACTTTCTCAGTCATGGTCCGGTGCTGCCCCTTCCTGACGATTTCGGCTAGCCGGAATTAACCGGCAACCTGTTCACTGTCTTCTGGTGAGGTCCGGCGTCTGCGGCGCGGTTTGGGCGATTCGTCACTATCATCATCCGACGCAGCGATTGCCGGTGGCAAAACGGCGGCATCGATTTCGCCGTCAGAGCTGCCATTGGCTTCTTCGCGAGGCTTGCGACGCGGTCGACGCTGTTTCTTCTCGTTCGCATCGTCAGGCTGATCGGAGCTCTCACCTTCATGGCCGCGCCTGCCTTCACTGGGACCGTCATCACGGCCACCACGCGAGCGGCGATTGTTGCGTTTGCCGCGATCATCGCCATCGTCATCATCGTCATTATCGTCGCCGGATTGGCCGCGCTCTTCCTGACGTTTTGCCTTGGCTTCTTCCTGACGCGCCTTGTTGTCGGCGATCACCCGGAAATAGTGGTCAGCGAATTGCAGATAATATTCCATCTGCACCCGGTCACCATTGTGCTGTGCATCCTGTGCCAGCTTCTTGTACTTGTCGAGAAGCTGCGGTGCATTACCCCGCGCCCGGCTATCAATCCGATTAGCGCTATTCTTGCCGCCCTGATTGCGGTTGCCGCGACCGCGGCGACGATTGTTGCGATTGTTATTCAAGGAATTCCATCCTGTTTGGAGGCCCCTACGCGTCTAAAAATGTAACGCAGGGTCATCTCACCCCTTTATGTGCGCTCTGTCCATGGACGGAGCAATCCTATCCACATGATCCCGCAGGCGTATCCGCGCTGCTCAACTGGTTGAAAATGTGGAGCTTAGCCCTTCGGTTTGCGACCACGCGAACCGGGAGCTGATTCGTGGGTAACCCGCGCAAAGACATTTGCCAAGTGTTTATCTGAGAATCAGCGCTCGTGGGCGATCTGCCAGATCGCGCCGAAGTTCCACTTGAAAGCCGCTTTCCTCAGCAATTTGAGTGACCTGCATCGCTTGGGAAGCCCCGATCTCAAGCACAGCTATCCCTCCTTCTGTCAACAGTTGACGCAGTTGCGGGATAATCACCAGGTAGTCGTCAAGCCCTTCTTCGCCGGCAAACAATGCGCTGGCAGGCTCGAAATCTCGCACATCCGGCGCGAGTTGCGCCGTGGTTTCGACATAGGGCGGGTTGGCAATGATGAGATCGAATTGGCCCAGGCCATCGGACCAGCCGGGCTGGTGCCAGTCTGCATGCAGAACATGTGCGCGCTCTTGCAGCCCCAGCCTGCCCGCATTGGCAGCAGCAACGGCAACTGCCCCTAGCGATGCATCGATCCCTACACCTTCCAGTCCAGGCGTTTCAGCCAGAATCGTAAGCAGCAATGCGCCTGATCCGGTCCCCATATCGAGCACCCGGGCCGCCTGAGGAGCCTCCTGAAGGCCTGCATCAATCACGCTCTCGCTGTCGCTGCGCGGGATGAGTACGTCGGGTGTTACGATGAATGAACGGCCGTATAACCATGCTTCGCCCAATATGTAAGCGATAGGTTCGTGCATTGTGCGACGGCTGGCCAGTTCCACGAATTGTTCCGGTACCGCATCCTTCATGTGCCTCAGAAGCATGTCCGAACGCGTAACGCCTAAGGCATGCGCCATCAGCAGTTCAGCATCAAGCCTTGCAGTATCGCTGGTTTCTGTCAGCTTTGCCGTTGCTTCGCGCAGGGCGTTTGCAACGCTCATTCGGTCATCGCAGCCAAGCGTTTGGCTTCATCCTCGGCGATCAGCGCATCGACCAATTCGCCCAGACCGGGCCCCGCCAGAACCTCGTCAAGCTTGTGCAACGTCAGTCCAATCCGGTGATCGGTCACCCGCCCCTGCGGGAAATTGTAGGTGCGGATGCGTTCGGACCGGTCACCCGATCCAACCATCGCCTTGCGGGCAGCCGCTTCTTCGCCCTGTGACTGTTCGCGCAAGTGATCGTACACCCGCGTGCGCAAGACCTGCATCGCCTTGGCTTTGTTCTTGTGCTGGCTGCGCTCATCCTGCTGTTGCACCACAATCCCGGTTGGCAGGTGCGTGATCCGAACCGCAGAGTCAGTGGTGTTGACGTGCTGACCGCCGGCGCCCGAGGCGCGGTAGATATCGATCTTGAGGTCTTTGTCTTCGATCTCGACATCGACCTCATCGGGTTCGGGCAGCACCGCCACGGTCGCCGCCGAGGTATGGATGCGCCCGCCGCTTTCGGTCACGGGCACCCGCTGCACGCGGTGCACCCCGCTTTCAAACTTCATCTTCGCGAAGACGCCGGTGCCGGTAACATTGGCAACGATTTCCTTGAAGCCGCCGACTTCGGACGCGTTCATGCTGACTGGCTCGACCCGCCAACCCTGCTCCGCTGCGAACCGCTCATACATGCGATAGAGATCGCCTGCGAATAGAGCAGCTTCGTCACCGCCAGTCCCTGCACGAATTTCCAGCATGGCAGGCTTGCTGTCGGCGCTGTCCTTGGGAAGCATGGCGATCGCGAGTTTTCGCTCAGCTTCGGGCAGCTTCGCGCGGATCTCCGCCAGCTCTTCCTCGGCCATCGCCTTCATTTCGGGATCGCCAAGCATTTCTTCGAGGCCCGCGATCTCCTCGCGCATCGACTTTACGTCTGCCGCGACCTTCGCGACCGGCTCCAGCTCGGCATAGTCGCGGCTTGCCTGTACAAAGGCTTCGCCTTCGAGCGTGCCCGAGGCCATGCGCGCTTCAAGCTCGGCAAAGCGATGCGCAATCTGGTCAAGACGTTCCGCGGGTATTTGCATTAGTCGAGATTCAGCTCGCGCAGCGAGGCCGCCAATTCATCACTGTTGGCAGCCGCCTCATCATAGCGCAGCCGGCGTTCCCCATCGCTCATCGCCAGGATTACGCGACTTCCTACTTTGACCGCTTTGTCAAAACGCTTTTTCTTGCCGCCTGAAGCGATGAATTCAGCGGATAGTCCCGCCTTGCGGATTGCCGAAACTGCAGCCTGACCTTCACCAGTCATCTCATCGTCCTCAACTACGACGACAACGTCGGCTCTCTCTTGTTCTCGATCACCCACCAGCATCGCCAGCCGTTCGATTCCGGCTGCCCAACCGACCGCAGGTGTCGGCGCGCCGCCTAGGCTTTCCATCAGCCCATCATAGCGCCCGCCACCAAGGATCGTGCTCTGGCTGCCGAGCTTGCCAGCCGCTTCCGAACCTTCATCAGGAATGAATTCAAACGCCGTGTGGCGATAGTAGTCGAGCCCGCGCACCAGGCTTTCCGCGCGGGTCCATTTGACGCTCGCTGCATCCAAGCCAGACGTCACCGCCTCGAAGAATGCCTTCGCTTCATCGGACAGAAACGCGTCGATCTTCGGAGCGTCAGCTACAAATTTCTGATCGCGACGATCCTTTGAGTCGAGAATTCGCAGCGGGTTTTTCTCCAGCCGCTCCTGCGAATCCTCGGAGAGTTCGTCCTTCACGGCTCGGAAGTGCTCGACCAATGCCGCACGCCAGGCATCGCGGCTTTCCGCATCGCCCAGCGTGTTGAGGTGCAGCGTTACGCCTTCGATCCCCAGTTCGCGAATAATTTGATTCGCCATTGCAAGCAGTTCGACATCGGCCTGAGGTTCCGCCGCGCCGATTATCTCCGCATCAATCTGGTGAAACTGGCGATAGCGGCCCTTTTGCGGGCGCTCATAGCGGAACAGCGGACCGTGAGTTGCGACTTTCAGCGGGGCATGCTGCTGCCAGCCATTGGTCAGGAAAGCGCGCGCAATCCCTGCGGTGAATTCAGGGCGCAGGGTGAGCGAATCCCCGCCGCGATCTTCGAACGAATACATCTCCTTCGACACGACATCTGTCGTCTCACCGATCGCGCGGCTGAACACTTCGGTTTTCTCGAACACGGGCATCTCGACCCGGCGAAACCGGTAAAGCTTGCGCACACGCTCGAAGGTTTCGACCACGAAGGCGAAAGCTTCCGCATCTGCGCCGAAAATGTCCTGTGTGCCGCGAATAGCTTGTGGAGTGTTCTTTCCCATGGTTTGCGCGATTACGACCAAGGAATGGCTTTCGCAATGGCGCATCTGTCGCTAAAGGCCGCTCACATTCAATCTTGCGCTGCATTTGGGGAGAGGGGCAGCGCTGCAAACACGAGACCATTATGCGTATCGACAAGATCCCCGCCGGCGCCAATCCGCCAGAAGACCTCAACGTCATCATCGAAGTTCCGACCGGCGGCGAACCGGTGAAGTACGAGTTTGACAAGGAATCGGGCGCACTGTTCGTGGACCGTATCCTGCACACGCCGATGCGCTATCCGGCGAACTACGGCTTCATCCCGCACACCCTATCGCCCGACGGTGACCCGCTAGATGCGCTGGTCATTGCTCGCTCGCCATTCATTCCGGGATGCGTTGTCAAATCACGCCCGATCGGGGTGCTCAATCTGGAAGACGAGCATGGCGGTGACGAGAAATTGATCTGCGTGCCGGTCGACACGACTTTCCCGTATTATTCGGATGTGGGTGAAACCAAGGATTTGCCGTCAATTATCTTCCAGCAAATCGAGCACTTTTTCACGCACTACAAAGATCTCGAGGCCGAAAAGTGGGTGCGCGTGGGCAATTGGGGCAACGCAGAGGAGGCCCGCCAGGTGGTTGTAGAAGCTATTGAGCGGGCGCAATCGGCAAAAGCCTGATCACGCTGAAGCTCACATCAGCGCAGCGATACCTTTGAACAGCATCGTAAGCGCAAAAGGCAATCCGATCGCGAGAAGCCAGAGCATAGTCAGATCGCGCTTGAATGCGCTTTCATAGGACATGTCCGCTGCTTGCTCATCGGTCAGGTTCCGCCAGCGCCGTTCGAACTTTCGACAGGCCGGAATTATCGCCCCCACCAGCACGACGAGCGCGAACAGCGCCAACATCTTCATGCCGGTTTCTTTCATTGCGCCCATCGTCGCAAAGATCTGCAGGCCGGTATAGACCAAAAGCGCATAAGCGACATGGTCGCTCATCTTCTTGCGCCAGTCATGCGCGTATTCGCGTTTCCCCGCTGAAGCCGTCTCGTGACTCGAGTACGTGTCGTTCATCGCAAAGGCTCTCCCCAAAGCTCCTCAATGTTTGAGGAATATCACAGAGTGTTGCCATCTTTGCAAGGGCGCTAACCAAGACATCGCTGCAGCAAATCTGACGCTACATGCATAAATCTTGCCAAATCCGCGAAATCGGGGGTTTTCTGGGTGTGCGGGAATGCTAAAGCTGGCGCACATGGACAAGATAGAGACATTGGACGAGGTTGATGGCGCAGCCAGTTCGGACGCCGAATCGCGTGTCGTCATGCCAAACGGTGGCCTCGAAGTGGTCTCTATCGCCAAAAGCTATGACAAACGCGCCGTTCTTACCGATATCTCCTTGCATGTGGCCAAAGGGGAAGTGCTCGGCTTGTTAGGCCCGAACGGCGCCGGCAAGACAACGTGCTTCTATTCGATAATGGGTTTGGTGAGGCCGGATTCGGGTCGGATCCTGATGGACGGTGAAGACGTCACCAACCTGCCGATGTACCGTCGTGCAATCTTGGGCCTGGGGTATCTGCCGCAGGAAACGAGCATCTTTCGCGGGATGACTGTAGAGCAGAACATCAACTGCGTGCTGGAAATGGTGGAACCCGATGCCGAAACCCGCGCGCAGGAGCTGGAGAGGCTACTGGATGATTTTGGTCTGACCCGGTTGCGCGAAAGCCCTGCGATGGCACTATCCGGCGGTGAACGCAGACGCTGCGAAATTGCGCGAGCTCTCGCGGCCAAGCCATCTATCATGCTGCTCGACGAACCATTTGCCGGGATCGATCCGCTCTCAATCAGTGACATTCGCGATCTGGTAAAAGACCTGAAGCAGCGCGGTATCGGGGTTCTGATTACCGACCACAACGTGCGCGAAACGCTGGATATCGTTGACCGCGCATGCATTATCTATGGCGGACAGGTGCTGTTTGCAGGGTCTCCGCAGGATCTTGTTGCGGATGAGAATGTTCGCCGACTCTATCTTGGTGAGGGCTTTACGCTTTAGTTCCCATGGCTTTGGGTCCTCGCCTAGACCTCAGGCAATCACAATCGCTGGTGATGACGCCGCAGCTGCAGCAGGCAATCAAGCTGCTGGCGCTGTCCAATCTCGAAATTGAAGCCTTCATCGGCCAGGAGCTGGAAAACAATCCATTGTTGAAAGCCGGCGAAGTCTCGCGCGAAGCGGACAGTAATGAGCCAGGCGATGATATCCCGCGCGACGAAATGACCGCCGATGTGCTGATCGGCCAGGGCCAAGGCGAAGCAGAGGCACCCACTGACCTGGACGTGCATGCGCTCGATCGGGATTATGACACAGGCGATGCAGAGTGGGGCTCTGCTCACATAAGCGGCGGGACAGGCGATGACTCACTAGGCATCGAAGAGCGAAATTCCGCTGAACTTAGTCTGGAGGAACATCTTCAGCAGCAGATCGGCGCCTACTGCGATGATCCGAAAACGGAATTTATTGCCCGGCACATAATCGGCTTGCTCGACGACGCGGGTTACTTGTCATTTTCGCTTGGCGAAGTGGCAGGTGATCTCGGGGTCACCTTGGCGGACGCTGAAGAGGCACTGGCTCGGGTCCAGAGACTTGAACCGACAGGTGTTGGTGCGCGCTCCTTGAGCGAATGCCTGGCCATACAGGCCCGTGAAGCCGATCGCTATGATCCTTGTATGCAGCGGTTGATCGAGAATCTCGATTTGCTGGCGCGTGGCGAGCTTCCACGACTGAAGCGCATGTGCGACGTCGATGATGAAGACTTCGCGGATATGCTGAGCGAGTTGCGCAGCTATGACCCAAAGCCGGGGTTGGCGCACGGATCCAGCAATGCAGGTGCGGTTGTGCCCGACGTCCTCATTTCGGCGAAGGAAACTGGCGGGTGGGACATAAAGCTCAACGAGGACACTCTGCCCAGACTGATTGTTAATCGCGGCTATATGCTGGAGCTGCAGCAAGGCGCCGGCGCGAATAAGGATGCAGAGCGCTGGCTCAATGAAAAACTCGCTGATGCCAACTGGCTGATCAAGGCACTCGATCAAAGGCAGAAGACGATACTCAAGACCGCTGCCGAAATCGTAAAACGACAAGAGGGCTTCTTTCTAAGAGGAGTATCCGAGCTTAAACCGCTTACGCTGAAAATGGTCGCTGATGAAATCGACATGCACGAAAGCACGGTCAGCCGCGTTACCAGCAACAAATTCCTTTCTTGCGAACGTGGAACGTTTGAACTCAAGTATTTTTTCACCAGTGGAGTGGCCTCCAGCGACGGCGAAGGGGCTTCCTCCGAAGCGGTCAAAGCCCGGATCAAGGCGTTGATCGATGCAGAGGATCCGAAAAAGATCCTGTCCGATGACACTCTGGTAACAATGCTTAAGGCCGAAGGCTTCGATCTGGCCCGTCGTACCGTTGCCAAATATCGCGAAGCGATGGGGATCGGATCATCTGTTCAACGGCGCAGACAAAAGAAACTGGCGGGTCTCTGAAACGCTATCTTCAAGGGGACAGCACGCCATTCTGTTCCACTTTGGTTGAATTACCCCCTGTGACTCAAAAGACTCAGTGTTTATCCGAAGTCATGCGCGATCCCCGTTTACGGTAAATTAACCTTTTTCGTTGAGACCTCGTGTGGTTAATTCACGGCAACCACTCTTTAGGAAGGGTTACCACAAGTCTGGGGCAAAGGGGGAAACCACCCATGCGCGTGTTATTGATTGAGGACGAACCGACAACAGCAAAGGCGATCGAGCTGATGCTGACGACTGAAGGTTTTAATGTCTACTCGACTGATCTGGGCGAAGAAGGCTTGGATCTGGGCAAGCTGTATGATTACGACATCATCCTGCTGGACCTGAACCTGCCGGACATGCACGGCTATGACGTGCTAAAAAAACTGCGTGTCGCCAAGGTGCAGACGCCGGTTCTGATCCTCTCAGGCATTGCCGAAATGGACAGCAAGATCCGTTCATTCGGTTTTGGTGCTGACGATTACGTCACGAAGCCATTCCACCGCGAAGAACTGGTTGCACGTATCCATGCCGTGGTGCGCCGCTCGAAGGGCCACAGCCAGTCGATCATTCGCACTGGCAAGCTGGCGGTGAACCTCGACGCAAAGACTGTGGAAGTCGACAATGCGCGGGTCCATCTGACTGGGAAGGAATACGCGATGCTCGAGCTGCTTTCGCTGCGCAAGGGCACGACGCTGACCAAGGAAATGTTCCTCAACCACCTTTATGGCGGGATGGATGAGCCGGAACTCAAAATCATCGACGTCTTTATCTGCAAGCTGCGCAAGAAATTGAGCCTGGCATGCGGCGGTGAGAACTACATCGAAACCGTTTGGGGCCGCGGCTATGTGCTGCGCGATCCGGAAGAGGCTGCCGAGGCAGCTTAAGTCTTCACAATTGGACGGGAAACAGGCGGCCCGCTTCTCAAACGAGAGGCGGGCCGCTCGCTGTTTATAGGTTTAGTTAGTTAGTGCACGCTGGAAATCGGCGCCGCTCGGCTGCTGAAAAATCTTCAGGTCAAACTCTGGCAATATCGCCAGCAAGTGATCAAAAATGTCTGCCTGAATGCCCTCGTATTCATTCCAGTTGGTCGTATTTGTGAAGCAGTAGATTTCTATCGGCAGCCCTTCTGGTCCGGGCGGCAATTGCCGAACCAACAGTGTGAAGCCCTGATCATTGATCTTGGGATGGCTCTGCAGATAGCCGATAATGTACGCCCTCAGCGTCCCGATATTCGTGATCCGGCGCGCATTGACAGCGTCCTCACCGGCCAATTCACTCTCGTTCCAATCGGCAATCTCTTGCTTCTTCGTTTCCAGATAGTCGCGCAAAACGCGAAACCGCGACAAATCAACGACTTCCTCGTCGTTCAAGAAGCGGACCGAGTTTTGGTCGATGGTCAAAGAGCGCTTTATCCTGCGCCCCCCGGCATCGCTCATCCCGCGCCAATTGCGATAGGCATCTGAGACTAGGCGGTGCGTCGGAATCGTGGTGATGGTCTTGTCGAAATTCTGCACTTTGACAGTGTGCAGTGAGATGTCGATCACATCACCATCGGCATTCATGCTGGGCATTTCGATCCAATCGCCCACGCGCAGCATATCGTTGGTGGTCAGTTGTACCGACGCGACCAATGACAAAATCGTGTCCTTGAATACCAACAGAAGCACTGCAGTAACGGCACCAAGCCCTGACAAGAGCAGCAGCGGTGACTCGTCGATAAGGACAGAGATCATGATGATCGTAGCGCCGCAAAGGACCAGGATCTTTATGACTTGGATAAAGCCCTTGATCGGGCGATTCTTTGAGCGAGGAAGCCGTTCATAGAGCTCATTGGCGTAAGCCAGAGCAAGCACGATCGCCATCGCAACTGACACCACAATCAGCGCTTGCGCGATGTTCTTGACCGCATCGTAAACCTCGGCCGACAAGTGCGGAACGTATGTAATTCCGCGCGATATGACGAGCAAGGGCGCAACAGTTGCAAGCCAGGCTGCCGCTTTGTCGATCGTGTTGGTCTTGCCGTCGAGATATGGCTCGGCAATCCTCAGGATCACATCCTTAAGCACATAGTTCACAGTGAGCGAGATCAGCGCGAGCGCCAGGATCCCGATAGCCGTTTGCACCCAAGGCGCGAGCTCGGAAATGTAAGTGGTGATCTGTTCCATGTGCCTCGCGATATAGGCTCTTGGCCGCACGCCTCAACCCGCCACGTTGCGTGATGGCTGGACAATTCGCTCAAGCTTCGCCAATCGGCTGCGCCATGTCAGCGTTTAAGGAAGGCGATCCGACAACTCTCAACCGGCTTTATGGACGGAGCCAGGGCAAACCGCTGCGCGCCCGGCAACAGGCGCTCGTGGATAATCTCTTGCCACAAATAGCAGTGCCGGCGGCAGGGCCGGTGACAAGCGAGACCCTGTTCGGACATGATCGCCCGTTGCATCTGGAAATCGGCTTTGGCGGAGGCGAGCACCTGGCCTATCGCGCCGATCTGCTACCCGATCACGGTTTCATCGGTGCAGAGCCCTTCGTGAATGGCGTTGCACAAGCCCTCACCCATGTTGAAGAGCAGCGCTTACCCAATGTCCGCTTGCATTGGGGCGATGCCATCGACGTGCTCCAACGGATTCCCGACGGTGCGCTGACCATGCTCTATCTGCTGCATCCAGACCCCTGGCCCAAGAACAAACATGCCAAGCGCCGAATGATGAATGACGGCCCGGTCAAGCTGTTCGCGGACAAGCTGAAGCCGGGCGGCGAGTTCCGCTTTGGCACCGATCACCCGGTCTACCTGCGCCACGCCCTGATGGTGATGCAGCGCCATACGGACAAATTCGAATGGCAGGTCAAAGGGCGCGAGAGCTGGGAAAACCGCCCGTCGGGCTGGTGCGAGACGCGTTACGAGCACAAGGCGCGCACGGTCTACGGGCACGAGGTGTGGTATTTCCGCTATCGAAGGTTGCCCTAGTTTGCGACTGCGCGTCGCATCATAGATCGCCCAAGGGTTTCTAATTATTCAACAATTACCCCTAGCCGACGTGACCAGTCAATCTGGGCATGGAGCCCGTGTCCGGATCAAACCTGTTCCGGAATGGGGCCGCATCTTATGCTTAAAGCAGTTCGCAACGTCGGAATTTTCTTTCTGGTCATCGGTTTGATCCCCGCCAGCATCGGCGGCTGGAAGCTAGTATCGAACTATCAGATTGCAGCTGAGGGCTCGCAGGCGACGGGTACGGTTATCAGATTGAAACGGACCATTCGCCAGCACAAAAGGCCGAGGGGAAGAGATCTACCGGTAATCGAATTTCGGGACGCCAGCGGTGCGAAACACATTTTTACTGGAGCCCTCGGTTTGGGAGACCCTGACTATGCCCGCGGGCAACGCGTTAGAGTCATTTACAGTCCAGGGTCACCTAGCGACGCCAGGATCAACTCCTTTGGTAGTCTCTATCTCTTTTCGATCTGGACATTGGGCTTCGGTTTGCTGTTCGCAGGCGTCGGTGTCGCGAGCATGGGTTATTATCGTCGTCGCCTCCGCGTGATTGATGAACTGATGAGAAATGGCTTGCGGGTTCAGGCTGAGTTTCAACATTGTATCAGGGATAAGCGCGCCAAAAAGGGCAAGGACAGCCCCTTCTACGTATTCGCTCAGGCTAGAAATCCATCAACCGGAGAGATCGCACGTTTCAAGAGCCTGCCAATCTGGAAGGACCTCACACCAGTCCTTCGGGGAAAGACAGTGCCTGTGCGGGTCGATCCTTCAAACCCCAAACACTACTTTGTCGATCTGAGCCAATGGATCAGCGAAGACGAGTTCGCTTAGGCCAGCCAACTACGCTCACTCACTGCTCCACGTAAATGTGAAGTCGACCATGATTTCGCTGGAGATCGCCTCTAAGGCCTCCTGAACGTCTTCGGGGGAGACATCGTCGGGCAATGTCACTGACACTTCAGCGCGGAAGAGATGCTCCCCGCTCCACGCAGCAGAGGCTTCTCCGCTGGACAGGCTTTCGATATTGGCGCCCATCTCGGCCAGGATTGCCGTCACCTGTTTGATAATACCAGGTCGGTCCTGCCCCACCAATTCGAACAGAAGCCGCGACCGATTGTCTTGAGGCGCAGCGCCTGCAGGGTTGATGACAACATTGAGGCCCGCAGCATCGATCGCTTGAACCTGGTCAACCAGCTTGGCGACATTGCCCGGCTCCAGCTCTACCAGAACCGAACCGACATAAAGCCCGCCCAGCCGGCTCAAATGCCCCTCTTTCCAATTGCCGCCCGCTGCCAAGACAGCTTCGGAAAGTGCCGAGGTAAGTCCAGGGCGATCGCTGCCCGTTACAGATAAGACTATGCGTGTGATCTCGCTCATAGGCTCAATCCACCACACCAGCCGCAGCCAGTACCGCCAGCGTCAGCACATCGGGCGCAATTGCCGTCATGGGTGCGATCTGGATCGGCTTCTGCATCCCCACCAGCATTGGCCCAATGGTCGATGCACCCGCCAATTCGCGCAGCAACTTGGCAGACAGATTGGCTGATTGCAGGCCAGGCATCACCAGCACGTTGGCGGGCGCAGACAGCCGGCTGAATGGGTAGAGTTCCATGACCTTTGGATTGAGCGCCGCATCAGGCGCCATTTCACCTTCATATTCAAAGCCCGGTTTCTCTTCGTCCAGAATCGACACCGCTCCGCGAATACTGTCGAGCCATTTGCCGGACGGGTTGCCGAAGGTCGAATAACTAAGGAACGCCACGCGTGGCTCATGACCAAGACGTTGTGCGACCTTCGCTGTCTTTCGGGCAATATAGGCCAGCTGCTCTGAACTGGGTCGTTCATTGATCGTTGTATCGGCCAGAAACACTGTGTAGTTCTTGCCGATCATCAAATGAATGCCGAACGGGATTTCGTCAGTCTTCGGATCAAGCACCAGGTTCACTTCGCGCGCGGTCTGCGCGAAGGTTCGCGTTAGGCCAGAAATCATCGCATCGCCGTGGCCGAGCGCAACCAGCAGCGCGGCGAAAACGTTACGCTCTTGATTGACGAGGCGTCCCACGTCGCGCTCGGTATATCCGCGACGCTTCAGGCGCTCGTAAAGGAAATCGTTCATCGCCGGGACGTGCTCGGACGTCTTCGAGTTCTGGATTTCAAAGCTGTCGATGTCATCGACGGCCAGTTCTGCCAGCTTCGCTTTCACTTTCTCCGTCCGTCCGACCAGAACCGGCGTGCCATACCCGAAATCACGGAACTGGATCGCGGCACGCAGCACCACATCCTCTTCGGCTTCTGCGAACACCACGCGCTTGGGATTCGCCTTGGCTGTCTCATAAACCTGCGTCAGGACGGACGTGGTCGGGTTGAGGCGTGCCTTCAAAGAATGGCGATAGGCGTCCATATCCTCGATGGGCGCCAGCGCGACGCCGGAATCCATCGCGGCCTGTGCCACCGCTGATGACACCACTTCCATCAAACGCGGATCGAACGGTGCAGGAATAATGTAATCCTCGCCGAAAGATTGCGTTTCCCCGTAAGCCGCCGCCACTTCTTCGGGCACGGTTTCACGCGCAAGCTCCGCAATTGCACGTGCAGCGGCGATCTTCATCTCTTCATTGATTGTCGTGGCTTGCACGTCCAGCGCGCCGCGGAAAATGAAGGGGAAGCCAAGCACGTTATTCACCTGGTTCGGGAAGTCCGAACGCCCAGTGGCGATGATGGCGTCAGGCCGCACAGCCTTGGCCTCATCGGGCATGATCTCCGGTGTGGGATTGGCCATGGCGAAGATAATCGGCTTGTCAGCCATCTTCTCGACCCACTCGGGCTTGAGCGCCCCGGCTGCGGATAGGCCGAGGAAGATATCCGCCCCTTCAAGCGCTTCCTCAAGGCTGCGCGCCTCTGTTTCGACGGCATGCGCGCTCTTCCACTGGTCGACATTATCGCGCCCCGGATAAATCGGGCCGGAGCGGTCGCACACGATCACATTCTCGTGCCTGATACCCATGGATTTGGCGAGCGAGGTACAGGCAAGCGCAGAGGCCCCTGCCCCGTTAACCACCATCTTGCAGTCCTTCAGCTCGCGCCCGGTAAGATGGCATGCGTTGATCAGGCCCGCGGCCGAGATGATTGCGGTCCCGTGCTGGTCATCATGCATGATCGGGATATTCATCCGTTCACGCAGCGCCTGTTCAATGATGAAGCATTCAGGCGCTTTGATGTCTTCCAGATTTATCCCGCCAAAGCTGGGTTCCATCAGCGCGACTGCTTCTATGAAAGCGTCCGGATCTTCAGTTGCAAGCTCGATATCGATCGAGTCCACATCGGCGAACCGCTTGAACAAGACGGATTTACCTTCCATCACCGGCTTTGACGCCAAGGCGCCAAGATTACCCAAGCCAAGGATTGCAGTGCCGTTTGAAATCACCGCAACCAGGTTTGATCGCGCAGTATATTTCGCCGCTAATTGCGGATCTTCAGCAATCGCTTCAACCGGTGCGGCAACCCCCGGCGAGTAGGCCAGGCTGAGATCGCGTTGCGTCGCCATCGGCTTGGACGCAATAATCTCGATCTTACCCGGACGGATTGTCTCATGGTAAAATAGCGCTTCGCGGGTCGTGAAACTCAGTTTCTTCTTATCGGCCAAGGCCTACCTCCGTGTCCTGCGCGTGCTCTAAACCAGCAATCAAGAGAGCGATAGGGGAAAGCTGCCTATCGCCCGTATCGAATCGGCCAGCTCCGCGTTAGTCAAAAGTCATGGCTGCGAGCAAAACCGCCCCTCCAAAACCTGCAAAGGTCACCCCGATGATGGAGCAATACCTGGCGCTCAAGCGCGAGGCAGGTGGATCATTGCTCTTTTACCGAATGGGCGATTTCTTCGAGCTGTTCTTCGAGGATGCAAAGGTTGCGGCCGGCGTTCTCGATATCGCGCTGACCAGCCGCGGCGAACACGGCGGCGATCCAGTGCCGATGTGCGGTGTGCCGGTCCATGCCGCAGAGGGATATCTGGCGCGGCTGATCAAGGCGGGATGCCAGGTTGCAATTGCCGAACAGGTCGAAACACCCGAAGAGGCAAAGGCACGCGCCAAGGCCGAAGGGCGTCCCGTCAGCAAAGCACTGGTAAGACGCGATATCGTGCGCTTTGTCACGGCGGGCACGTTGACCGAAGAAGCGCTGCTTGAACCGCGCCGGGCCAACCTGCTGGTGGCGCTCGCTGAAGTACGCGGCGCAATTGGGATCGCAAGCTGCGACATTTCGACCGGGCAAATGGTGCTAGAGGAATGTGTACCCGAAGCGATCAATGCCTCCCTCGCGCGCCTGCAGTTTAGCGAAGTCGTTATTCCCGAGAATTCAGAACACGTTCCAGAAGGCGCGATTGAACGGGCGCCCTCTGAGTTCGATAGCGAAAACGGCAAGGCCAAGCTGCAGCGCATTCACGGTGTCGCTACGCTTGACGGGTTTGGCGATTTCTCACGCGCAATGCTGGCCGCAGCGAGCGGGCTGATCGAATATCTAGAACATGTCGGCCGCGGATCATTGCCTCTGCTGCTGCCTCCGCAAAAGCGTGATGCAGGGCAAACCATGGCCATGGACGAAGCAACGCGTGCCAGCCTGGAGATTCTGGCCAGTCAATCGGGGCAACGTGACGGTAGTCTGATCGCCGCGATTGATCGCTGTGTGACGGGGGCCGGCGCAAGACTGCTCGCAGATGACCTGTCAGCACCGCTGTTGTCTCGCGATCACATCGAAGCCCGGCTGGCGCTGGTTCATTGGCTTCACAACGATCCACTCAGCCGGGCGGAACTGCGCGAAGCAATGCGCAATCTTCCCGACCTTGGCCGCGCATTGGGGCGAATCGTTGCCGGCCGCGGCAGCCCACGCGATCTTGGGCAGATACGAGACGGGTTAATCGAGGCGAAACGCCTGCAGCAATTCCTCGGCAATCTCCCTGACTACCCCTCCATGCTGTCCGATCTGCTGCCGCACCTTGGCGGGCATGGCGCAATGACCGATCTGTTATCGCGAGCATTGGTCCCTTCGCCGCCCACCGAACGCACCAGCGGCGGGTTTATCGCAGAAGGATATGACGCGGCGCTCGACGAATTGCGTGCAACCTCTGGCAATGCGCGGCGTGCGATTGCCGCCATGGAAGCGCGCTACCGCGACGATACCGGCATCAGCGCTCTTAAGATCAAACACAATGGCGTTCTGGGCTATTTCATAGAAGTGCCAGCCAAACATGCAGATGCGCTGATGGCCCCTGACAGCGGATTCACCCACCGCCAAACCATGGCCGGCGCAGTGCGGTTCAATTCCATTGCCCTGCACGAGGAAGCCAACCGCATCGCTGAAGCAGGCGGACGAGCGCTTGCGGCAGAAGAAGCGCATTTCGAAGAACTTGTCAGTGAAATTGGCGCAGCGCGCGAGGCGATTGCGCGCGCTGCAGCGGCGCTGGCTCGGATCGATGTCAGCGCAGGCCAGGCAGAGCGAGCTGCCGAGGGCGGTTGGTGCAGACCCGCAATCACCCAGCAGGCCGCGCTTGTGATCGAGGGTGGACGCCACCCGGTCGTTGAAGCTGCGCTGGCAAAGGCCGGCGATCGCTTTGTCGCCAACGATTGCGTGTTGTCATCTGACGATCGTCTTTGGCTGATCGGTGGCCCCAACATGGGCGGCAAATCGACCTTTCTGCGGCAGAACGCCTTGATTGTCTTGTTGGCTCAAGCAGGCGGCTTTGTGCCGGCAAGCAAGGCCGAGATCGGCTTGGTCGATCGCTTGTTCAGCCGCGTTGGCGCATCTGACAATCTGGCGCGCGGACGTTCAACCTTCATGGTCGAGATGGTCGAATCCGCAGCAATCTTGAGTCAAGCCACCGAACACAGCTTCGTCATTCTCGACGAGGTGGGGCGCGGTACATCGACGTATGACGGGCTTGCATTGGCATGGGCAGTCGTCGAAGCGGTGCACTCCAACATCGGGTGCCGCTGCCTGTTTGCGACGCACTATCATGAGCTTGCCCGGCTAGCAGAGCGGTGCGAGGCGCTATCGCTGCATCACGTGCGCGCACGCGAATACAAAGGCGATCTCGTTCTGCTTCACGAGCTGGGCAAAGGACCGGCAGACAAGAGTTATGGCTTGGCCGTTGCGCGGCTGGCAGGTGTACCCGATGCTGTTGTTAACCGGGCAAAGCAAGTGCTCGCCCAGCTTGAGAAGAATCGCACCGAATCTGGTGGGTTGGCTGCCGGTTTGGGCGAATTGCCACTGTTTGCGGCGATCGAAGAGAGTGAACCAGGCGCCGAAGAAACGCTCACAGATCGATTGGCAGAAATCGATCTGGACGCGCTAAGCCCGCGTGAGGCACTGGATTTATTGTATGAATTGTCCGCGCAGGCTCGCGCTACCAAAAGTTAACCCTGATTGCGCTACATTCGCGCATTATGTCGAAGAGCATATTTCAAGACCCGAAGAAGGCTGGGCTTTTTGTCGGAGCGACCATGGTCGTCGTGATGCTGCTGGTGGGTTCTGAGGACCATGAAGGCGCACTGGTTCAAGCCGCCGCGACTGTCGAGAGCACCACATCTGCAACACCATCGGATGGCGAATTCCGGCCCAATCCCAGCCCTGAGCGCCCTAGTCAGCAGATCGAACAACAGGCTGAGCCGGTAACGTGGGCCGAGGATGAGGACTTGGTCGATGATACCTCTGGCATTGATCCGACCCCGGAGGAATTTGATCCTTCCGAAGGCGATGTCTACTACGTCGAGGATGACTACTGACAAGTCCGAGCAGGCAAGCTCCAACGAGCTGGCCGAGGAGCGTACCGGTCTGGCTGAAGACCGGACGATCATGGCAACCGAACGAACTTTCGCAGGGTGGATGCGTACAGCATTCGCCGCGATCGGGATTGGCTTGGCGTTCCGCGCCGTGTTCGGCGAATTTGATCCGCCGTGGCTGGCGCGCGCAATTGCCACTTGCTTCATTTTGCTGGGCGCAGCAGTGGCTTTTACGGCGGAGAGACGCGCGCGAAAGACATTGGGTCGCCTGACATCCCACGAAGCGGATGCACCCGATGTACCCAGTTTGCGCTGGATGGGCTGGGGCGTCGGTTCTGGCGCGCTACTGCTTGCTGTCGCCTTGTGGGTGCTTCACGAAGGCCAGTAGAATCCGCTAGCGTGTCGGGACCGGAGCATCGCCTGAATAGTCGTAAAATCCGCGCCCGGTCTTGCGGCCAAGCCATCCTGCTTCAACATATTTCACGAGTAATGGCGCCGGGCGATACTTGGTGTCGCGCGTAGTCTTGTACAGGACGCGAATGATATCGAGACAGGTATCGAGCCCCACGAAGTCTGCAAGCTCCAGTGGTCCCATGGGGTGGTTGAGGCCAAGCCTGCAGCCTTTGTCGATATCGACGATCCCGGCGGTTGACTGACCCAGCACGAATACCGCTTCGTTGATCATCGGCAACAGGATGCGATTGACGACAAAACCAGGCTCATCCTGACTGAGGACGACTTCCTTACCCAGTCCCTTCGCAAACGCTGTGATCTGATCGGTAGTTTCCTGGGCCGTTGCCAGCCCCGGGATAACTTCGATCAGCCCCATAACCGGCACAGGGTTGAAGAAATGCAGCCCGATGAAGCGCGTGGGATCTGGCGAGTAATTCGCCATGCGGGTGATCGGGATCGAACTCGTGTTGCTCGCCATGATCGCAGCAGATGCGAGCATCTTGCCGGCGGCTTCGAAAATCGACTTCTTGATTTCCTCACGCTCGGTCGCGGCTTCGATGATCAGAC
The DNA here is from genome assembly GCF_001663155.1 of Altererythrobacter ishigakiensis. NCBI lineage: Bacteria > Pseudomonadati > Pseudomonadota > Alphaproteobacteria > Sphingomonadales > Erythrobacteraceae > Altererythrobacter > Altererythrobacter ishigakiensis. Next base: position 692,240 of record NZ_CP015963.1, on the reverse strand, counting down.
AGGCATCAGTCATCGGCTGATAATCGGCAATCGGCGTGACACGCGCTAATGTGGCTTCGGCCTGATCGACCTCGATCTTGCCGCGACCAACCAGCTTGCCCAGCGCCTTTTCTATGGCAGCCTTGCCAGCTTCAGCGTGTGCCAAATCAACATCGGACAACAGAACCTGCATGCCATGCTGGGCCACTGTCTGGGCGATGCCAGTGCCCATCTGGCCCGCGCCAATTACGCCAATTGTCTGCATGATGATCGACCCCTTCGCAGTTGCAGCATATGCTGTGCGAGGGCTGTTAGCGGGGGATTGCGCGCTTGGCTAGCGCCGAGATGTCAGCGATTTGCGCCCGGCACCCAGTTTACGTCGCTTGCACCATTGTCATTGAGCAAGCGGGCCAGCACAAAGAGATAATCCGACAGCCGATTTATGTATGCGACAGCCGCCGGGTTGGTGGGTTCTCCAGCTGCCAGCGCCGCCAGCGCGCGTTCAGCGGAGCGAACGGCGGCGCGCGCTACATGGGTGCGTGCTGCAGCTTCACTGCCGCCAGGCAAGACAAAGCTTGTCAGCGGTTCAAGGTTTTCGTTCAGTCCGTCAATCGCATGTTCGAGCCAGTCGACCTGCCCCTGTGTAACACGCAGAACCATTTCCGAAGGTGCGAAGTCTCCGTCTTCTGCCGGGGTTGCCAGATCAGCGCCAAGGTCAAACAGATCGTTCTGAACGCGGTAGAGAGCTGCGGCCAGTTCGCCGCCCGCCACCGCTGCTGCTGCGACACCGATGGCACTATTGGCTTCGTCTACCTTGCCGATCGCTTCGATCCGCGCAGACGCCTTCGCCACACGAGAACCGTCGACCAGCCCGGTGGTGCCATCATCACCCGTGCGGGTGTAAATCTTGTTCAGTTTGACCATGAAAACAGTACCAGCGCGTTACTGGCTGAAGGCCAATATGATCGCGACCACAACGATGGCCAATGCCTGATACTTGATGCGTGCGAACATCGCCTTGTTCTGCATCAGCTGCATTTCAGTGACGGTTTCGCCTTCGCCTGATTCAAGATCAATCTTGGTCGTCTTCAGGAAAGCGATCACGCCGCGAACCAGTGAGAATACAACGAGCCCCATCAGGACAACGAGTATGGGAATGAGAATATAGTTCATGTTACCTACCTAATACTGAGACAGCGAAATGCCAGCCGGAAGGTTCCCGGATCGCAAGCTATCCGCCAGTTTACGTCCATCTTCTCCCGCCTTACGCCGATCCGCCAAGGACGCGCTATCGCGACGCTTGGCCAGCTTCTCGCCACTCTTGTCCAGCAGCAACCTGTGATGATGCCACTTCGGCACCGGCAGATCCAACAGCTCTTGCAAGACGCGATGGATATGAGTCGCGCTGAATAGGTCGGAACCGCGTGTTACCAGCGTCACACCGTCCGCTGCATCATCCAGAGTTGCCGCAAGATGATAGCTTGCCGGCTCTTCCTTGCGCACCAGAACAATGTCCCCGAAAGGCCGCGGATCAGCCAATGCCGTGCCAGCGATTTCGTCTTCCCAGACGATCTCTCCGACGGACGCCATCGTCTTCTCAACGTCCAGCCTCAACGCCGCGGGCTTGCTTTCATCCACGCTCTTGCCCTTGCAAGTGCCGGGATAGACCAAGCCCTCTGGTCCAGTGCGCGGCTCCGAGGCGGCAATTTCTGAGCGGGTGCATGTGCACGGATAGAGCAGGCCCGCATCCAGCAATTGCCTGGCGGCGGCGGTATAGCCTTCCAGTCGCGTCGATTGCGCTGGCACCTCTTCCCATTCCAACCCAAGCCATTCCAGGTCACAGCGGAACTCGTCCGCCAGTTCAGGATGGCTGCGCGCGCCATCAATGTCCTCTATTCGCAGTAGGAACCGCCCGCCTCTCTCCTGCGCCAGATCATGCGCGATGATTGCGGAATACGCATGGCCCAAATGCAGCATGCCATTGGGGCTTGGAGCGAATCTGGTGACGACCATTATTGACTCAAATTCCCTGCCTGACCGCGCATGCGTCAAATCATGCTTGTGGAAAGCGCATTTGTCACGGGGTTGACGCTTTTGTCAGCAAATGATTCTCTGCAATCAATCAGGGAGGCACGCAAACCGTGTTCAATTCCGAACTGATCGAGACTGCCGCACGCTTCCGGAGCACGGAAGAGGATCCGACACGAAATCTGTCGGCATGTCCTGCACTTGTGCTGAATGCGGACTATACACCCCTATCCTATTATCCCTTGAGCCTGTGGCCCTGGCAAACCGCGATCAAGGCGGTCTTTCTGGACCGGGTGGATATTGTTGCGAGCTATGAGCGCGAAGTGCACTCGCCCTCGCTGGATATGAAAATCCCCAGCGTGATCGCATTGCGGCAATATGTCCGGCAGAACGAATTTCCGGCCTTCACCCGCTTCAACGTGTTCCTGCGTGACAGTTTTGAATGCCAGTACTGCGGCAGCAGTGACAATCTGACCTTCGACCACGTGATTCCGCGCCGCTTGGGCGGCAAGACCACGTGGGAAAATATTAGCAGCGCGTGTGCGCCGTGCAATTTGAAAAAAGGTGGGCGCACGCCGCAGCAGGCGCATATGCATCTGCGCGAGCGGCCAATCCGCCCGACGAGCTGGCAATTGCAGCAACGTGGCAGGCTGTTCCCGCCCAACCACTTGCACGAAACCTGGCGCGATTATCTCTATTGGGACATCGAGCTGGAAGAGTAAGCAGGGCCCGATATCGATCGGAAGTCATGATCGATCGGTCAATCGGTTTGGTGCTGCGTTGGCTGGGCGCTTGTTGAGGATAGGGGGCTGAATGTCAGCTCGTATTGTTCAGGTCTATCTACCCGAAGATCAGGTCAAGACGCTCGAAGAGATCTTGCCCCGGCATTCTCGGCGTTTCTGGCGTGAAACCATCCCTGGAGAACAGGAAAAATACACCTGCATTGTACAACAGCGGTACACTGAACGGCTCCTCAATGAACTTGACGACGCGTTCTGTGAAATCCCGAGCTTTACCGCGCATGTAGGGCAACTTGAAGCGGTGCTGCCCGCGGTGGAGGAAACACCGGCTACAGAACTCAACCTTCCAGCCTATCTGCCGCCACCGACCAGGCTGGAACGGTTCTTCAGCCGTGATCGCCTGAGCACTGACGAACTGTACGACGACATTGAAGAGAGTTTGCATCTGCGTCCTTCCTTCATCCTGACTGTCGTCTTGTCAGCCATAATTGCCGGATTGGGGATGCGCAGCGGTCAGACCGCAGTGGTCATCGGCGCGATGATAATCGCACCATTGCTCGGCCCGACAATGGGAATTGCTCTGGCGGCCACGGTGGGGAACTGGCAGCTGGGCAGACAGGCAATGACAACGTTGGCGGTCGGATGCGCATTGGCTGTGCTCGCCGGGTTTGGGCTGGGCGCAATAATTGATATCGATCCGACGGTCCCAGAGCTGCAGAACCGCACTCTGGTTCAACCCGCTGATGTAGCGCTCGCGTTGGCATGCGGCGCGGCAGGTGTGCTCGCGTTCAGCCGCGGGGCATCGCTCGCACTGGTCGGGGTGATGATTGCAGTCGCCCTTGTTCCACCACTAACCGCAGCAGGGATATATTTTGGAGCAAGTTTGCCGGTAGCCGGTGCCAGCGCTCTGTTTCTGTTTGCGATCAATCTGGTGTGCGTGAATGTGTCCGGGATAACGATGTTCCTGTTTCAGGGCCTGCCGCCCAAGAACTGGAGGATGACGACCGGTATCGTGCTGATCTGGCTGCTGCTCTTGGTCATCTTGATGTCCCTGATGGCGGGCCGGGTGATCCTGGGCTTCGGGTCATTGGAAACCTTGATGGATCACTTGATTGTCAGGGTTTAGGACAATCGTACTGGAACGTGAGACTAAATGTCTCCTAACGACCCAATTGCGGACATTAGACAGTGAGATTGCTAGGCTCAGTTACCATTTGCACGGAGTTCGGGGCCCGCCCCTTCTGATCGCAGAACGACGCACAAATTGCATTCTTTCCCAATGTGGCGCATAGTTCGTCTTGCTACCAGTCGTCATCGACGGTCTTGGATCATTTTAAGTCGATCCTACTCCTTCCATTTCGCCTTTTAGTCGTACAGCCGCTCTTGGCTGGTGCTGCCTGCTGGCGGAAAGGAATCGATGAAGAGGAACTATGGTAAGGTAAGGACTTTCAACCGCCGCTCAGGCACCGGTTTTATCAGTCCATCCGGGGGTGGAGAACTGCTTCCCTTTCGCCAAATCGATGTTCTGCGAGATTCAGACCAAGCAATCTTCGAGCGCCAGCGTTTGAGCTATGAAGTCGAGATTGATGATTGCGGCGAAAAACAAGCAATCAGGTTGGAGCTTCAACGATAGTTGTCACTAGGCCATTGAACACAGGGCCTTCGCATGGCCCACAATGATGGAGGGATCACACAGATGGATCTCAATGAACTATATTTTCATCACCAGCTGGCAATAATGAACAGCAATACTGCAAGGTCGGTCGATGATCGGAACACCTATTTCGACCTAGTTGAATACTATGCCAAGCGCATACGTAAATCGCGGGACGAAGCAGGGATACCGCGCGTAAGCTGGAACGAAGGCTTATCAAACAGGAGCTGAGCGGTTTCGATCGGCTCATCTGCTGCAATGTCTCCTTCAATCTCTTCTCAACCTAAGGTTGGGGGGGCTACTTGATTAAGGCGTAACTTCGGTATCTCTTGCCGGCACCTCTTGTAATATTTTTGCACGACGCTATATAAAAATTGCCTATCGTCGTTTGCGACGGAGTTTGATTGCCACATTCACCGCATGAGCGCGGTAGCGGCACCACTTCCATTTCATCCTACTTGGCTCCGCAGCGGAATTCGTCTGTGCGGATGGTTTTTGGTACGTAAGGATGGATTGATTGGCGAAAGAAGAGCTCATCAAGATGGAAGGCTCGATCAACGAGATCCTGCCCGATGGCTGCTTAGGCGTCACCCTCGACAATGAGCATCGCATCATCTGCTACACTGCTGGCAGGATGCGTCGCTATCGCATCGGAACGGTCGTTGGAGACCGCGTACACGTCGAAATGACGCCATATGATCTGAGCAAAGGCCGGATCGTTTTCCGCGAACGCACACTGGGGCAAACGCCCGCTTGTACTCGCAAACGCGGATACAGGCGCTAAGACTTGCAAGAAGGCGGCAGGACGAACCTGCCGGAGATAAAATAGTGAATACAATGAACCTGCGCGAATTCGCGCGCCCTAAACTTACCCTGCGCTATGACGCAGTCCATGCACAACGGACGGATCCGGAACGAGCGAGTCCCGATCTGATACCGACTGCCGAGTTGCGGCGTCTTGTCGCAGAGATGATCGACTGAGCGACAAGCATTTATCGCGGTCGTGCATCTGCATTCTCGCTACAGTAGGAGAACCGACATGGACCTGAACCGTCAATATGCCCAACATCAGCGCGCCCTTATGAAGGCCGACTGCGCTGCAAGCGATGATGATCGCTTAGCCAAGCTTGCGACAGCCTCTTGCATCGCTGGACGTATAAGTGACTTCCAGCACGGGCTGGGCGCCGCCGCAGCCTGTGCTTGGAGCAAGGCTCAAGTCGCAATCCCTCGCAAACCAACACGCTTTTGACATAGGTCGCTTTCCACCCACAATCGGATTTTAAGGTCACTTGCGCTGTTTGCTCAATTCCAACGCGCTGCCCCCCTTCTATCCAGAGCTTTTCCACCTCACCCAAGATCGATAGTGCGATCGAGTTTTAGCGCTGAACGGAATGCCGCGTCATGCGACACGCAGACGATGGCACCGTCATATTCGCACAGCGCCTGCTCCAGCATCTCGATTGCATAGACATCCAGATGGTTGGTGGGCTCATCCAGCAGCAGCAATTGCGGCGGTGTCGGCCCGGTGAAAAGACAGGCCAGCGCCAACCTGACCCGCTCTCCGCCAGACAGGCTGGCCACCACGCGCGCGCACCAATCCGCTCTGAACCCGTATTGCGCGAGCGCCGCGTGCGCTTCGTGCTTGGTCAAAGCAGGATTGTGGCGCTGCATCGCGGTCAAGGCATCTTCATCCGGCGCAAGCAGGGACAGGTGCTGGTCCAACACGGCGGTCCGATCCGGTTCGTTCCGAATTGTACCAGTGTCTGGAGAAAGCCCGCCGGAGATCACCTTCAGGAGAGTGCTTTTGCCGCTGCCGTTTGCACCGGTCAGCGCGATCCGCTCCGGCCCGGTGATGTTTATGTCAAGCGGACCGAAAATGGTGCGCTGGTAAAAGGAACAGCTGATCTGTGATGCAGCCAATAGCCTTTGTCCGCGCTGTAGACCTGACGCGGGGAGCTTAATCCGAACCGGCACGATCCGTTCGACGCGGGCCGAAGCCTCCTCGATTGCTGCCTTCGCCTGCGAGACCTGTTCTTGTCCGATCGCCGCAGTGCGTGCAGAGGTTTTTTCCGCGCGGCTTTTCTGGGCGTTTATTTCCAGCCTGGAAGCATCACGGCGTGCCGATGACAGCTTGCCTTGCTTGCTGCGCCGGGCATGCCGTTCAGATCGGGCCTGCTGAACTGCGCGGGCTTGCCTGGCATTCTGCTCCGCTTCTTCAAGCGCGTTGATCGCTTGCGCTCTGATCGTGTCGCGCTGCGCCTTGAACGCGCTCCAGCCGCCGCCAACGCTCAGCACGCCAGCGGGCGAAAGCTCGATGATCCGGTCCGTGTCTTCAAGCAAGGTGCGATCATGGCTCGCCACCAACGCCGGACCTTTCCAGTCGCGCAGCAAGTCTGCAACGATTGCGCGTCCTGCGTCATCCAGGTCATTGGTTGGCTCATCAAGCAGCAGAATATCGGGCTCTGTCAGCAACAGCGCCGCGATCCTCAACCGGCATTGTTCGCCCCCGCTTAGTTCGGCCGCTTCACGCTCAAGATTCAGATCAGGCAATCCCATCTTCGCCAAGGTAGCCTCCAGCCTTGCCGGAAGAGTCCAATCGGCGTCATCCAGATCTGTCGGCAGTGGCTCACCTGCCTCGATCCGCGCCAGCAGGCGCAAATGCTCGCGCACTCGCAACGTCTCTGCAACAGATATGCCCGGATCAAAGGCACCCTGGCGCATGAAGCCAACCTTGCCATCGACAGTGACCGTTCCCTGCACAGCCGAACGTTCGCCGGAAATCACCGACAGCAGACTGCTCTTGCCCGAACCATTGCGACCGAACAGGCCTACAACCTCATGCGAAATTGATTCAGAGAACGGGGGAAACAGAGAGTTTTGGTTATTGGCGCCTACGGAAACGCCATCAAAGTGGATATGAGACATGAGAGCACCCAAGCAAAAGTTGCCTTGCAGACGAACGATTGGCTTAGTTGTTCACTTCATACCACTCCTGTTGAGACAAGGCGCCTAGCTTGGCATGCTGCCAAGATCAAGGGGGGCTATGTTCAGGTTACCGCTGCCCTCTGATTGAATTCGTCACGTTGCCATTCGGCACTTTCCAGAACTTCGGTCAGATGCCGCGCGGCTTCCGCCATATCCTCGAAACGCAGATAGGCGGGCGCAAAGCCCAGCCTGAGGATATCCGGATCACGAAAATCGCCGATCACACCGCGCGCGATCAGCGCCTGACATATCGCATAGGCATTCTCATGACGAAAGCTGAGCTGGTTACCGCGCTCAGGACTCTTGGCCGGGCTGACGAGTTCAAGGTCAATGCCACCCGCAGACAGACACTCGAGAAAGAATTCCGATAGCGCCTGAGATTTCGCATAAAGCCGATCAACGCCGATCTCTGCAATCAGATCAACGCCTACTTCCAATGCCGACATCGAAACGATCTGAGGTGTCCCGCAAAGCAGTCGGTCCACTCCCGGTGCAGGAGTGTATTCATCTTGAAATGCAAAAGGCTGTGCGTGCCCCATCCAGCCTGACAATGGCTGGGACAGCGCTTTGTGATGGCGCTCCGCAACATAGGCATATGCCGGCGCGCCCGGCCCGCCGCATAGATATTTGTAGCCGCAACCGACTGCGAAATCCGCGCCCACTTCATTCAAGTTGACCGGCATCGCACCGCCAGTATGCGACAAGTCCCACAGGACCAGGGCGCCCACATCATGAGCTGCCTTGGTCAGCGTCTGCATGTCATGCATCGCGCCGCTCTTGTAATGCACATGCGTCAGCAGAAGCAGTGCAACATCGTTATCCAAAGCTTCGGCGACGTTACATCGGTCTATCAGCTTTTGCTCTGCCAAACCTTGCTCTTGCAAACCTTGAATCATGTAGAGGTCGGTTGGGAAGTTGCCCGGCTCGGACAGAATTGCCTTGCGTTCGGGACGCATTTTCAAGGCAGCGCTGATTAGCTTGAACAGATTGACCGAAACGCTGTCCGCCACGATCACTTCGCTCGGATCTGCGCCAATCAGCGGCGCGATCTTCCTGCCAATGCGCTGTGGCAAATTGATCCAGTCGGCGTCATTCCAGCTACGGATCAATCCATCGCCCCATTCACCGGTTACGACCTGATTCACCCGCTCAGCGGTTTCCTTCGGGAGCGCACCAAGCGAGTTGCCATCAAGGTAGACCACGTCCTGTGGCAAGACGAAACGATCACGAAAGTGACCAAGCGGGTCCGTCGAGTCGAGTCCGCGTGCGCGTTCAAGCATCGCTCAGTTCCCGCAACACGGCCCGAACCGGCGATGCATCTCCGTTCACGATTGGCAGTGGAAGAGCGATCAGTTCATACCGGCCTTCGGGCACATCATCTAGGACAAGCCCTTCCAAGATCCGCATGTCCGCTTTCAAGACAGCTTTATGCGCATCCATAGTCTTGGAATTTTGCGGATCGATTGACGGGCTGTCGATCCCGACCAGTTTCACTCCAGATTCCGCAAGTCGGACGATAGTCTCCGCGGCAATCGCTTTGAATTCTTCGGTCCACGCATCATGGGGGAAGTGTTCATAGGTTCGAAATAGCACACGAGTTGCGCCACAAAGATCGGGCAGTTCGTCAGGCTGAATTGCCTGCTGACTGTCCCGCAGATCGATGACCATGCATTGCCCGAGATAGGCGTTGAGATCGACCGAAGCGATGTCGGGCGCACTGGCATCGTAATGCAGTGGCGCGTCGGCATGCGCCCCTGTGTGGGTCGACATCGTGAGCGTGGAGACATTGACCGGCGAACCATCCCCGATTTGCCAAGTTCCAACCTGTTCGAACGCGGTGTCGCCCGGCCAGACAGGCACGCCCGCGTGCAGTTTCTGCGAAATATCCCACAGGCGCTGTTTGTGCTTGGGCGCCATCAGATCGCTGTCCTGACACTAAGCAGTTCAGGAAAGAACGCCTGCTTCAATACGCCGGCAAGATAAGGAACGCCGGGTGTCCCACCAGTTCCACGCTTGAAGCCTATGATGCGCTCTACTGTCTTCAAATGGCCGAACCGCCAGCGCTGGAAATGGTATTCCAGATCGACCAGCTTTTCCGCCAACTCATAAAGGTCCCAGTGCTTTTGCGGATCGCGGTAGATCTGCGCCCAAGCGGCTTCGACGCTCGCATTGTGTTCATACGGCGCGGCTAGGTCGCGCTCCAACGCTTTTGCGTCAATCGTAAATCCGCGACGCGCGAGCAGTTTGACTGCATCATCATAGATGCTCGAACGCTGCATTTCGGCGCTCAGTCGCTGAGACCAATCAGCAGTCTTTTCATGCAAAGCGATGTGCTTGGCATCGCGGCCACCCAACATGAATTCCATCATGCGGTATTGTGGCGACTGAAACCCGCTTGATGTGCCCAGATGCGGGCGAATGGTCGAATAGTCATGCGGGGTCATGGTGCTCAGCACATCCCAGCTCTGGATCAGCTGCCCTTGTGCCCGAGCGACACGGGCAAGCATCTTGAATGCCGGACGCAAGTTGTCCGTTGCGATATGTTCACGCGCTGCGGTCAACTCATGCAGGCACAATTTGAGCCAGAGCTCGCTTGCCTGATGGACGATGATGAACAGCATTTCGTCATGCGCACGTGAAGCAGGATGCTGCGCGCCAAGAATGCGCTCCAGATCAAGGTAGCTTGTATAGGTGACATCCGAATTTGCCATGAGCGCAGCCCTAGCGCGCAATGGTCACAATGGAAACTATCCCTCGATGATCCGTGTCTCGGGATGATGCTTATCCAGATGCTTCTTGATGATCCGCAAGTTCCGCGTGTTGGAACGGAACAACACGTCGGCTGCATCGCCTACAACGGGGACCGCACCAACAGCAGTATCCAAGGCGATATTCCCTGCCATCCGCCAAAGCTTCCACTTGGGCAAGCCCAGGTTTCGCGCTTCCCAGACCAAGTAGGCACCCAAGGCTGTCGTCACGATATCGCCCAGAACCGGAACTAGCCCAATGATCGCATCCAAGCCAATCGGTATATTCGTGCCGGGCACCTTGAAACTGCGCTCCAGCAACATCTCCATCGCTTCCACCCGTTGGTGGATCGATTGAGCATCCGTGCCCGTAGGCAGAGAAATCCCCACCACTTGCGGCTGATCTGGATTGGGCATACGCGCCTCCTTCAAAGCCTATGTGGGAGGTTGCGAGAGCGGGAACAAGGGGTGCAGCCCCCAGCGGTTCTCTTCAAAGCCGGTTATGTCTCCGCGAACAAGCGACCAACGCACAGGTGCACCCAACGGAATAAATATCTCAGATTCGATCAGTTGGTTGTGCGCCGTCGCCAAGAACTGGGCCTTCAACTGAGCATCGCTTTCGACAATGGATTGTTCGACCAGATCGTCGGCTTCCTCAGAGCACAGGCCAAGCTCCAACCGGCAGTGGAACTGGTTGAGAAACCAACGGGGCGAATAGAATCGTGCCAGCCGATCATGCAGTTCAAGCTCGGCACCCTCGCGTAAACCAGCGCGTACTGCAGTGATCCCGACTTGAGTGAAATTTCCGGCCAGCTGCGTGAAAAGAGTATCACTCCCCGGCCCGTCGGGTAGGCCGATCCGGAGCACCAGCTCTTCCCCTTCAGCCCGCTCCCATGCGGCCACGCGCTGGCTTGCGATGTCACGGCGCTGCTCAAGCGACAGGTTTGGCCATCTTTCCCCTTGCGCTGCTGCGCCGGTCGCCAGCTCCCGCGGAACAATCCAGCTGGTGGACTGCCAGCCGCCCACATTGAACGGTTGGAGCAGATTGCTGCGATCGACCGCAAGGCTCAAGGCCTGGCGGTTAAGAGGCTCAGCAAGAAAACCGTCATCACTTGTTACCACCAGTCCGAACACGCCCAGCGCCGCGTCCAGCCGGATCGTGCCCCGCGTCAGAGGACCTGTATCGGCAAGGGGTAAGTTTGAAAGCCGGCCATTCAAAACCAGATCGACTTCCCCGGCAGCGAAAGCATCGACCGCGCTGTTTGCAGGCATCGCCGAAACGGCAACCTGGCGGGCTCTTGATTGCCATTGCTCGCGGGCAGGAAAACCGCGTGCTTCCGGTGGTAGCGGTGTTAGCAGTAATGGTTGCCCATCAGATTCGTCCGACCGCACCATGGGGCCGGCTCCCGAACCGTCCAGAAAGATGCCCATCTCGGGTTGAGCAAGAAGTCGCAAGAAGTCCGGCATCGGGCTGGTCAGCGTAATCTCTATTACGCGACCTGTCATGTCGCGTATCTCGTCCACCTTGGAGAGGTCGAGACCTAGTGAAGTTCCCCTCAAATCACGCAAATTCCTGCGGAGTGCGGTGCGGATATCGTCCGCAGTCATGGCCACTCCGTCAGGCCAGTCAGAATTGCGCAGTCGGAAGATATAACTCAGTCCGTCATCTGTGACGATCCAGCGCTCCGCCAAAGCAGGGACGACATTGCCAGCCTCATCAATTGCAACAAGGCCCTCTGCAGTGGCAGCGCGATAATGCTGGCCCGCCGGGGATAGTCGCATACCATTGGAAACAAGCCCATCTGGATCGCCGATGATCGCCACATTGACCGGCCCATCAGGGGCCGCTGGGCCGCACGAAGCCACGACAAAGGCCGCAAGTGAGAAGAGAGCAATCCGCATCACGCGGTTGAGCTAGCAGGTCATGGGGAAGAGGTCAGGAAAAAACTGACGCAGCGGGGAATATCGCGATGCCTTGCGGATCTAAGCAAATGAAGGATCGACGGAGCGATCAAATGCAACGCCGAAGCGAGGTTTCTGAACCCACACCACAGTGCCAGCAACTTCACCTTGATCAGGCAGGCTTACAGTCAACCTTGTCCCGCTGCTCAGTGGAACAGGGCCTTCGCCCATCATGCCTTGAGTCGATAGATTGCGGACGGTGACGGGGTAGGACAGCGTGTCGCGCTCTACGCGCATTTGGGCGCGGTGAATCACCTCGACCCTGTCTTCGGCTCTGCGCTGAACTGTTTCCGCCATGTATCACCCGTTGCTTCGAGTCGTCCCTTGCGCGGCGACTTCGATCAAAAAATAGGAATATACAGCTAACGAAAAGTTAAAATGCACCTAGATGCCGGCGTTAGTCGTCGCGCGATATCTTCTCGCGTCGCTCGTGCGCTTCCTGCGCTTCGACGGTCATTGTCGCGACCGGCCGTGCAATCAGGCGCTTGAGGCCAATGGGTTCGCCGGTCACTTCGCAATAACCGTATTCACCTTCATCGATCTTGCGGAGTGCCGAATTGATCTTGCTGGTCAGTTTACGCTGACGATCACGCGTGCGAAGTTCGATACCCCAATCGGTCTCGCTCGATGCCCGATCATTCAAATCGGGTTCACGGATCGGCCCGTCAGCCAAAGACTGAAGAGTCTGTCCAGCAGCATTCTGGATCGACCGTTTCCATTCGAGCAGCAGCATTCGAAAATAGTTCTGCTGCTTCTCGTTCATATAAGGCTCGTCTTCGCTCGGGACGTAGTCGGGCCCGATGATCCGTTTAGCCTTTTCGAGGATATCAATCTCTTCAGAAGCGGCAGTAGCCATGCATTCCTCTCAACTCAGTCACTTCCCGTTCAGCCGTTCCGTTCCTGCTCCCCCGCTACTACGGTGGCAATGAATGACCTGTATGAGCGCGCCTATAGGCGGCTGATCCTGAGCGCACAAGGCGTTTCCTCTGATGAATAAATAATGCTGCAGAATGAACAGGTTGTGACCAGAGCCGCAGTGGAAAACTGGAAATGGTGAATAAAACTGGCCTGCGCGTTAACCATTTGTTGAAACTGTTCTGGCGAATTCGGCCCAAGCCAAGGCGGAAATTCTCGCTGCGGCAAACTGGGGGACCGAACAATGGAACTGAAAACGATAGAGGCAGCTGAGGCAAAACCCGCCGTATCGCCGGAAGGCGAGATGATGATTGCGCAGTGCCTTGCTGCGGCTGCTAATGGCGAGATCGCCGCCTACTTTGACCTTGGTGTTGCTTTCTCGACCGGCAGTCACGGGGTGAACTGCGACATGATCGAAGCGCACAAGTGGTTCAATCTGGCTGCTGCCAAAGGTCATGAAGAGGCAGCATACTGCCGCGCAGATATCTCTGACGAAATGACCGCTCGCGAAATTGCCGAAGCTCAGCGTCAAGCGCGCGAATGGCTTTCAGCAGAACGTCGCAAAGCCGCCTAAGACTTCTTGAAAGGCGTGCGCTGATCCAGATAAATCTGATCAGTGGCCACACCTTCGCGCTCGCGTTCGAGAAAATCGGATACCGCCGTGCGAAATCCCGGATCAGCGATCCAATGGGCTGACCACGTCTGGACAGGTTCATATCCGCGCGACAGCTTGTGCCCACCTTGGGCACCTGCCTCGACCCTTTTCAGGCCGCGTTCGATCGCAATATCGATGGCTTGATAGTAACACATCTCAAAATGCAGGAAGCGTTTGTCCTGGCTGCACCCCCAGTATCGGCCATATAGCGTGTCCTGACCGATGAAGTGCAACGCGCCTGCAATAGGCGCGTCATCAAGATAAGCGAGACCCAGCACCATTCGATCTGCCATCCTCTCGCCTAACAGCGTGAAGGCCTCGCGCGTCAGATAGGGTGAGCCCCATTTGCGTGCGCCGGTATCCTGATAGAATATCCAGAAGATGTCCCAATGTTCGGGCTTGATGCCATCACCGGTGAGGTTGACGATACGCACGCCCTCTTGTGCGCTTTTGCGTTCCTTGCGCAGAGCGCGACGCTTCCGGGAAGCCAACTCTCCCAGAAACTCATCGAAATTGGCGTACCCGCGATTCTCCCAATGAAACTGAATATCGCTGCGCAGCAGCCAACCACCTTCTTCAAAGTATGGCAGCTGCTCAGGTTCGACAAAAGTCGCGTGGGCTGACGAAAGATTGCTTTGCAAGCAAACAGCTTCAGCGGCGTGCAGGAGGTGAGGAGCCAACAGGTCATCGCGCATGAGCAACCGAGGACCCGTTGCCGGTGTAAAGGGTGCCGCAATCTGCAGCTTGGGATAGTATCGCCCACCTGCCCGCTGCAAAGCGTCCGCCCAACTGTGATCGAATACATATTCGCCTTGGCTGTGTCCTTTGGCATAGCTTGGAAGCGCTCCAAGCAAATCCCCTGCGTCATCGGTGATGATAATTGGTGCAGGCTCCCAGCCGGTACCAGGGCCAACACTGGCCGAATCCTCCAACGCGGTCAGGAATTCATGGCTGACAAAGGGGTTGCGGTTTCCGCCCAGCGCATTCCATTGGTCTGCCGGCAGCGAGCCGACTGACGGAACCATGCGGACGGTCAGTTCCCGATCGCTCACGCCAAGCCTTCGCCTTCACTGATCAATGCGTCCGCGCGTGAGAGAGCGCGGGTTCGCGTCTCGGGCGAGTTCACCGTCCAAGTCAGCACCGGCAGCCCCTTGCGCCGCAGCCGATCAACCCAGCGGCTTGGCAATGCTGCGATGTGGTAAGCGACAAAGTCGGGCAGCGCGATCCAGAATGCGAGGCGGCGCTGCCACGCTTTTTGTGTATAGCCGTGCTCGTCTTCCCGGATCACCAAACCGACGCAGGTTCGCGGCGAATTGCGCCTGAACCAACGCGCAACACGCGGATCGAAGCTCATGACAGCAAATTCGCCTGTGTAGTCCTGCAGATCGCAATCCACAGCAGCGCAGCTTGCACGGACATCATAGCCGGGCTTCGACTTGATCTCGATAAGTAGCGGTACCCGGCCCGCGACCAACCCAAGTAAATCTGGCAGCGTCGCGATACGCTCTTCGCTGCCACTATAGTTGAGTGTCTGAAGCTCGTCCTTGCTACGCTTTTCGAACGGGCCTCGCCCGCCTGTCAGTCGATCAAGCTCCCAGTCATGGAACACCACTGCGCGCCCATCGGCGCTGCGCTGAATATCGCATTCGATCCCCAAGCCAGCTTCGATCGCCAGCCGCGCTCCTGATAGCGAGTTCTCAGGGACACCCCTCCCATGCAACCCGCGATGGGCATATTCCCATTGCGTTAGCCATTCGGGAGCGGCGCGCTTCACCATCCAGTGCCTTCAGTCGGCAATCGCGACAATTGCGTCGACTTCAACCGCTGCGCCAAGTGGCAGCGCAGGAACCCCGACGGCTGCACGCGCATGGCGACCTTTCTCGCCAAACATAGCCACCATCAGGTCGGACGCGCCATTGATCACCTTTGGCTGGTCAGTGAAATCAGGAGTCGAATTGACGAACCCGCCTAGCTTCACGACCCGCTCCACCTTGTCGAGCGGAACCAGCGCCGCCTTTAATTGAGCCAGGATCATCAGGCCGCAGGCGCGGGCAGCATCAATACCAGCTTCGAGCGACACGTCTTCACCCAATCGGCCAGTTACCAACTTACCGTCAACAAACGGCAACTGGCCGGACACATGCGCAAATCCGCCGTGTACCACCACCGGCACATAGCTTGCGACGGGTGCCGCTGCTTCCGGCAAAACAATACCCAATTCCTGCAGACGTGCTTCGATACTCATCGCGGATCCTTTTCCAGTTCTTCCAACAGCCAGGGCACGGCATCCGCCCAACGATCAATCCGGGCATGAGCGTGACCCGCTTTATGGGCACATTCGATATGATCGGCGATCATTGGCTCTCCGCACATATGTAAACGACGGATACCCGGGACGGTTTCCGATGCAGAGTGATGATGCTGCGGCAGGTCGTCGATAAAGATGGCCTTGCTGGGCTGCAGTTCTTCCATGATGCTTTGCAATGCCGGGCCCTTTGGCCCCTGATTCGTAAACACGCGTGCATGAATGCCGAATTCGGCCAGCTGCTTTGTACGCTTCGCTTGCCTGTCATCGTTCAGGTTAGTGAGGATCACGACATCAGCATGCTCGGCAATCTGATTGATCCCGTGGACCGCACCATCGATGGGCATTTGCCGATGCATTTCCGTATCGAAGAACCCTCCCAGAAACTTCCACACATCCTCTTGTGCCAGCGCTTCCCCAGTCGCGGCCCATGTCAGCGCATCGGCGAAGCTGTTGCCTTTAAGCTCGAAGCGTACGCCGTGACTTTCCTCAAGCCATTGCTTGAACGGAGCGACCATATGCAACAGCACCTCATCGCAGTCGCTTATCACCAGGGGGCGAGTCATGTCCTTTGTTCCCTCCCGGCAGCGATAACTTGTTCAGGCGTTACCGCCAAAGCTTCGGATACACGGATCAGATCCGGTTCGTGATTGCCAAGAAATTCGACAACAGCACTGAGCACTGCCGGATCGCTCAATCCTGCCCTCAAAGTGTCTGGATCAAGCCCGGTCAAGTCAAGAAAGCGTTGCGCACGCGACTCCTCGTCCAGAATCCAGCCGAGCGCGGCAAGAATAAGGGTTTGTGGATCGATCCCGGGATCATCAGGGGATGTGGATTGTTTTAGAATTGTCAGCCGCCTTTCTGCTCGACTATCTGGGGATCAAGACGTGGGAGTGCCAGAGCCAAGTGGCAAAGAGAATCCTTGTTGTCGAGGATAACGACCTCAACCGGAAATTGTTCTGCGACGTACTGAAAGCGAATGGGTTCGAAGTCGAGCCATTGGCCGATGGTACAGTTGCGCTTGATACCGCACGCCAATTATCTCCTGATCTGATTATCATGGATATTCAACTGCCCGAGATTTCAGGTGTTGATCTGATCGAGCAGGCGCAGCAGGACTTGCAGTTGCAGGCGATACCCGTCCTTGCCGTAACCGCCTATGCGGCCAAGGGAGATGAAGAGCGCATTCGCACCGCTGGCGCATCAGGCTATCTGGCCAAACCGGTGTCGATCGGTCCATTCATGAAAGCGGTGAATGAGCTGCTGCCCTAATAAGGTTTTGCCCAATGGGAGTGGCGATGGTTGAAAATCGCGGGTAAAGACCGATTTTTCTCAAACTTGCGCGGAAATCCCTGCGCGAAACTGCATCCAAGGAAGGTAAGTCATCCCAATGGACCGCGCTGATGTTGACACAAAGATTCGCTCACTGATCGAGCCCTTCAACAAGAAGGGGGTTGAGATCAGCGAGGAAACAACTTTCGCAAATGATCTTGAGTTTGACAGTTTGACTGTCATGGATTTCGTCGCAGAGATCGAAGATGCATTCGACATCATCATCAGCATGAACCAGCAGGCAGAGATCGAGAATTTCGGCCAGCTGATCGACGCTGTTTCCAAATTGCAGGATCAGTAAGAGCTGCCAGAATGAACGAGAACGCTGTGCCCACAACTGACCTTTTCTCGAAGTTCGACGAACTCATCGCAATGCGCGAGGGCCTGTTAGCAACGGGCGTCGAGGACCCTTTCAATCTGGTGATGGAAAAGGTTCTTTCGCCAACCCGCGCAATTTGCAACGGCCGCGACACTATCCTGCTTGGCACATACAATTACATGGGCATGACCTTTGACCCCGATGTGCTGGAAGCAGGCAAGGATGCGCTGGAGAACTACGGGTCCGGAACCACGGGCAGTCGCGTTCTGAACGGGACATATCAAGGTCACAAGGAATGCGAAGAGGCACTCAAAGAATTCTACGACATGGATCATGCCATGGTGTTCTCTACCGGATACCAGGCAAACCTCGGCATCATTTCGACCATCGCTGGCAAGGGCGATTACATCATTCTCGATATCGACAGCCATGCCTCGATCTATGATGGCTGTGCAATGGGCAATGCGGAGATCGTTCCGTTCCGTCACAACGATATCGAAGCGATGGAAAAGCGCCTGCGCCGCATTCCTGAAGGCGCCGGCAAGCTGGTGGTTCTCGAGGGCGTCTACTCGATGCTGGGCGATGTTGCACCGCTTAAGGAAATGGTCGCCATCGCCAAGAAATATGGCGCTATGGTGCTGGTTGATGAAGCGCACTCAATGGGCTTTATCGGTGAGAACGGCCGCGGCGTGGTTGAGCAAGCAGGTGTGATTGACGATGTCGATTTCATCATCGGAACCTTTTCGAAGAGCGTTGGTACGGTCGGCGGTTTCTGCGTATCGAACCACCCCAAGTTCGAAGTGATGCGGCTTGTCTGTCGCCCCTATGTATTCACTGCTTCGCTACCGCCCAGCGTGGTCGCGACCGCCGCGACTTCTATCCGCAAGCTGATGCACGGTTCAAACAAGCGCGCGCATTTGTGGGAAAATTCGAAGAATCTCCATCGTGGGCTCACTGAATTGGGCTTCGAGTTGGGTACGGACGAGCCGCAAAGCGCGATCATCGCTGTGATCATGCCCGATCTGGAGCGTGGCGCCGCGATGTGGCAAGCGCTCTTGAAGGAAGGGCTCTACGTCAACCTTGCTCGTCCTCCAGCGACACCTGCGAACATGACGTTGCTTCGCTGTTCGCTATGCGCGGAACATAGCGAAGAAGAAGTGCGCACCATCCTCGGTATGTTCGAACGCGCAGGCAAGGCTACAGGAATTATCTAAGCAGACGACCTTTGTTTGCGGGCGGCGGCCAGGCCCTCTCTTTCCCGGCCGCCGGCCCTTTTATCAGGTGGCTTTAGCCGCCACCTGCTCCCCAACCTCTGCATCTATTTCCTTGTTCTCCGGAAAGATTGGCCAAAGCAGCTGTTGACCCAGCGTTGCTGGCGCGAGGTTCTCCACGCCATAGCTTTCAGGATATGTGCGAGTGATCTTGGCCGTGCCAAACAGGACATCCCAGAAGAACAGCAAGTTCCCGTAATTGCCCTTGTAGTTGACCGCCGGATCATCTGCATGGCGGCCGTGGTGCGCATGGTGCGTTGCGGGGGTGGAGATTGTGCGCTCAACCAACCACATGACCGGCGAAAGCCATTTGATTTGGTATAGGGGTTTGTCCCAAGCAACGTCAGAATGTGCGCCAATGATAACGGCCATTTTGACGACCAGGTATCCTGCATAGACCCAGCCAAGTCCCAAATACAGCAGCGCGCCGGCGGTCCACAGACCCGGCATCATCATATAGTAAAGGATGTTGTTTCGGTACACGAGACGGACACTCATGTACTTCGCATTGTGATGCGCGCGGTGAAGATTGTAGAGCCACGGGAAAGTGTGGCTGGCGCGGTGCCACCAATACTGTGTCATATCCTCCAGAACGAGGAATAGCGCAATCGCGAAGAAGATGTTGATGCCAGCCAACGCACTTTCGAGACCCGGAGCAATTGCACCCATGATCGCAGCCGACAGAAAAACGATACCCGGCTGCGTAACTGCCAACAACATGGTCATGCTGACACCTTCGACAATCCCGTCATCACGGGTCTGCTCATTCTTCGCGAACAGCTTGGTGCTGAACAGCTCCAGCAAAGCGAAGCCGAGGAAGATGGCTAAAACTGCGATGGTCGATGATGGCATGGCTCTCTCCACTTGTTGGAAAGATCGGTAATCTGTATCCATCCATCAGAATGTCAGATATTTTACATTCCGGCCCGCGCTCGATCACAAGCCCGATGCTGTTTGCTGCTCTTTCGCCGCAGCTTCAGCAGCAATTGATAACGACATCGCCAGCCAGACCATACCGTGTCGGGCAGATCATCCAGCAACGCGGTGAGCGCGCCAATGGCTTTTACCTGATTGAGACCGGATCGGTCGCGGTTGGCCGCTATCTGGAATCCGGTGACTTCCGGGGTGTTGCGGTTCTGGGTCCAGGCGATTCTTGGGGCGAGCTGGCCATGTTTGCTGAGCGTGTACGCGTCGTCGATGCGGTGGCGCGCAGCAGTTGCGCGGTGCGCTTTGTCCGGCAGAGCGACTTTGACGCTGCTCTCGGCGAAAATCCATACGAGTATCGTGCAATGCTAGGTGTATTGTCCGCGCAGCTTCAGGACACGCTCGATATCATGGCGGGGATCAGACGTGGCACAGCACATACCCGCGTTGCCGGCCTGCTTGCGACGCTCGCCGGATCCTCTGGACAGACAGCACCCATTGAGATCACACAGCAAGAGCTTGGCGAGCTGTTGGGCTTGACGCGGATGACGGTCAGCGGAGCGCTGAAAGAACTGGAGACGTCCGGCGCGATCACCCGGCGTTACGGCCATATCGAAATTCGCAGCCTTGAAGCAGTCCGCTTGGCTGCGTTGGGCTAGCTCGCCGAACCTTCCAGTTGAACCAGAGTTGCATTCTCGCACTTGTCAGCAACTGCTTCGTCATCGCTCGAGAACTGGCTCAGCGCGATAAAGCCCCCCACAACGAGTACCACAAAAAGCGTTGTCGCAGTTCCCAGGTATTTGTCGATGATCGCCTTGATCGGCGCGCCGAACACGCGGAACAATAGCCCCACCGTCATGAAAATGAACGCGCGTGCGGCTAAACTGGCGAGGAGGAAAGTCATCAGATTCATGCTGATGAATCCGGCAGTGATGGTGAGCAACTTGAAGGGTACAGGAGTAGCACCTGCGATCACGATCGCTTCCCAGTCGTATTCGCGCAAATAGCAGGCCGCGACAGGGAAACTGTCAGTTAAGCCAAGCAGCGCTAAAAGCGGCTGCCCGATGGTGTCATAAAGCCCCCAGCCGATCGCATATCCCAGCAACGCACCCGCAACTGAAGCCAGGGTGGCTACCAAAGCATAGCGGATCGCCTTGGAAGGCTGAGCCAGACACATCAAGCCCAGCAGGGGATGTGGCGGTATCGGGAAAAAGCTCGCTTCAATGAAGCAGAAGAAAGCCAGCCACCACACCGCATGCGGGTGAGCGGCCTTATCCATGGTCCAGTCATAAAGACCGCGCAACATTCGCATCATATCGGAGAATTGCCTTGAACTACGAAGCTCCATCTAAGCGAGGCGCGCTGGATGAGCAAGCAGCACACCACCGAACGCTAGGTTACGCGCGTACACCAGGCAGACCAAGTGTCGGAATCTATGCCGACCAAACGTTTGTTTGTGGCGACGAGGTGAGATGACTTGATACTAGCGGCGAAATTACAACACATTCTATCTAATGTCTTCTTGCCTCAGAGCGTTTAAGCAGATAAAAACGTGACAAATTCGAAGTTCGCTCAATCTAAAGGGGATTATACCTATGCGTAAACTCGCGATGGGAATGGCGTTGGCATCGACCGCTCTCGCCTCACCAGCGCTCGCTAAAGAAGGCCAATGGTATATTGGCGTCGATGGCGGTGCGATGATTGTTGATGATGCCACCGTTGATGGCACTGATATCTCAGTAGACCACAATGAAGGCTATGATTTTGGCGCCGTTGTTGGACACGATTTTGGAGCTTTCCGCCTCGAAACTGAGGTGGCTTATAAGAAAGCCAATCTTGAATCGATCAATTTCGGTGTTACCGATGTCGCTGCCAATGGCGAAGGCAATTTCCTGAGCTTTATGCTCAATGGCCTCTTCGATTTCGGGCCCGATGATGGACTTCAAGGCTTCTTCGGGGGCGGCGTGGGTGTTGCACGCTCAGCATTGGAGAATGGTCTAGTTCGTTTGCCCGACGAAGAGGGTCTATATGACGATTCAGACACGGGCATCGCGTGGCAGCTCCTTGCTGGTGCACGTGCACCGCTTACAGATCGCTGGGATGTTGGCCTGAAGTATCGCTACTTCAATGCGCCGGGTATCAACATCGTATTGCGCGATGGGACAGGCATTGAAACTGATGTTTCGACCCATTCCTTGCTGGGTACTCTGACATACAACTTTGGTGAAGAGCCGGCTCCACCGCCGCCTCCGCCGCCACCACCACCACCACCACCTCCTCCGCCGCCACCACCGCCTCCGCCGCCGCCGCCGCCTCCGGCACCGGTGTGCAACACTGGCCCGTACATCGTGTTCTTTAACTGGGACGAATCAGATGTGACCCCAGAGGCGGCTACGGTTCTGGATAATGCGGTGACAGCGTATGCTGATTGCGGCACTGCTAGCGTAATGCTCGCTGGTCACACTGACCGTTCAGGTACCACAACCTACAACATGGGTCTCGCAGAGCGCCGCAACGCGTCAGTTCGCGAATACCTGAATGGGCGCGGTATTCCTGATGACCGGATCTCTAGCGAAGCGTTTGGCGAATCACAGCCTCGCGTAGCTACAGAAGATGGCGTACGTGAGCTGCAGAACCGCCGTGTTGAAGTGACTTACGGCCCAGGTTCGGGAATGTAAGCTTCCGCACTCGGCAGAATAAAAGGAAGGGGCTGGAGCGATCCGGCCCCTTTCTTATTGGCGAAATGAAGGTGCGTTGAATCGTTCGCGGCGCAAGGAACACAAGGATTCAGATGAGCATGAGTCCACATGACGCAGAGTTCCATGAACTTCGCCTGACAACCGGGCTCGGTCATCGCCAAGCTCTAATCTCAGCGTGCCCAGCGCCGAAACTAAATACGGTAGTATCAAAATAAGCCGGCAGGCCTTTTTTGATGCACCGGCCATGGCCGGTCGTGCGGGCAAGCAAACCGACGCGTTAGTGGTTCAGCCTCTGCGAGAGGACAATGTTGCTCCGGGCGCCAGCAACTAAGGCTTTGTCGATTAGTTCTGTATTGTTTCCCCAGCTGCGACAGACCGTTGAATGACGCTTTGCTCAGCGGAGGGTACCGTGCGGTAAGCAATCGCCAGCAATACCAGGCCAATCGGCACAGCTACCAACAGGCTCAACCCGCCAGTAGTCAGGCTGCCAGTCATCGTCGAAACCTGACCCGCCATATAGGGTCCGAGCGCCAAGCCGACCAGCGTAGTCGCTAGGAAGAAGGTCGCCGTAGCTGTCCCGCGCATACGTGGCAAAACAAGATCCTGAGTTGTTGCTGCCGCACCCCCTAGCGCCGAGCTGCCGAAAAGCGATTGGAAGAAGGCCGCGATGTAGAAGATGGTGGGATCATCGGTGGTGAACATCAGGAAGAGAAACGGCGCAGCCGCCGTGAGCCCGAATGCAACGACAATCAATCTACCCGCAGGGTTTCTTTCCCGCAGCCAGTCGGCAGCCCGCCCTCCGAAGATGACACCAAGAAAACCGGCGACGGCCCCTGGCCCACCGATCCACCAACCGGCAGTGGATGGTGCTTCCTCAAGAATACGGATGGCGTAAGGCGCGGCCCAAAACGATGCCGCATAGGACATGAAGGCGACCATACCGTATCCAAGAATTGTTGTAAGGAACGCTGGCGTTCCCCAGATAAGGCGAAACGTAGGTTCATCGCGGCGCTTGAGCGTAGATGCCCAACTGAAGATCGCGTAATATCCGATCCCAACCGCTCCCCATTGCTGATAGTTGTCCGTTGCAACAGCCATTGCGTAGGCGATCCCGCCGATTACCAATGCACCCGCGAGGTTAAGGGCAATTCCACGGCCGCCCGCCTGCGCTGCTCCGATCAAAGTGAATGGAGGGATCACGGCTACGAGTTCCCGGAAAAAGCCGCGGAACGGATCTTTTGGAGGTGGCGTAGTTATGCCTTCGCTCTGGCCTCGCAACGGCTCTCGCAAGGTCGCGACCAATACCGCCAGAAGCAGCCCTGGTAGACCTACGATAATAAAAGCAGCTTGCCAGCCGGCCAGTCCCAAAGGTGCATCCATTGGATAAGCGGCATTCCAGCGCTCAACGATCGCGCCTCCAATCAGGAGAGAAACACCACCGCCAACGTACAACCCAGACGAGTAGATTGCCAAAGCAGTCGCTCGCATTTTCTTTGGAAACCAATCAGAAATTAACGAGTAAGCACTGGGACTTGCAGTTGCTTCACCCACGCCGACCCCAATTCGCGCGACGCTCAACATCGCAAAATTCTTGGCAAATCCGGACAAGGCAGTGAATGCTGACCAGATGGCCAAACCAGCCGTCATTAAGCGTACCCGGTTCCAGCTATCGGCCAATTTGCCGAGTGGGATGCCGAAAAGCGCGTAGAACACTCCGAACGCAGTACCATAGAGAAATCCGATTTGGTCGTCACGAAGCCCCAAATCAGCTTTGATGTCCTCAGCGAGTATCGAAATGATATTGCGGTCAACAAAGTTCAGCACATAAACAACGACCAGAATGCTTAGCGCATACCAGCTGTATGCAGGTACCTTTTGGTCGCCTGCAGATTCCTCTATCTGCAACTGCGCAGGATCACTCATTTAAATGCCTCTCGCCAAACTGCGGGTCAATCCGCGTAAGCGGTGCTATCTGTTAGCCCTGCTTCGGCAAAGCCCTTTTTTCTGAGGCGACAAGAATCGCACAGCCCGCAAGCCAGACCGTCTTCAGTGGGGTCGTAGCATGACCAGCTATTCGATGGCTCGAGCCCCAAGCGAACGCATTCGCGCGCGATATCCGCTTTGGTCATTTCCTGCAGCGGCGCGTGAATCACAAATGCTTCTCCTTCGACACCAGATTTTGTTCCCAGGCGGGCAGTTTCGGCGAAGCTCGCGATGAATTCAGGCCGGCAATCCGGATAACCTGAGTAGTCGAGCGCATTGACACCAATGAAGACATCACTCGCGCCTGCAGCTTCCGCAGCTGCAACACATACTGAGAGGAATATAAGGTTTCTGGCCGGTACATAGGTCACGGGGATGCTATCTCCTACACCGTCCTTTGGCACGTCCATTAAATCGGTTAGAGCGGATCCGCCGATCGCTCGCATATTCATCTGCAACTCGATATGTCGCGCCACATTTAGTTGTTTTGCAATGCGGCGTGCTGCTTCAAGTTCACGACGATGCCGCTGGTCATAATCGATGGTTAAAGCATGGATCGCAAAACCTTGCTCGAGCGCTAGCGCAGCCGTCACCATCGAATCCAGGCCACCAGACAGCAGCACTACCGCAGATTTTTCGGCTTTGGGTGAATTGTCAGACATGCAGCTGGCTTAGCCGCTCAATTCTCTCTTGCAATCATTTCATGCAAAGCGCGGCGACACTTTAGCAGGTTCCAGTTCGCCTTCCTTCAGCGCTTATTTCAAATGGCCGGCCGCCGGCGATGCCCTGGCTTTCGATCTGGATCAGTGATCCTGTCTCGCGTCGGACTGTAGTTCGGCCATATCCGTTTCCGCGACACGTGTACTGCACTGTCGCATCAGAAGCTTTGTCTTCAATTACAAACCGGCTGCACTCTTCACCCTCATGCTGAAGCTGGATCAATTCGTTGCCGCTCCGCACACATATCCGGCGCCCAGGCGTCCCATCACGAAATGTGATCGTCCATTCGCCTTTCTCAAGCCCGTCCATCATCGCCAAACCCGACGGCTGTGCGCTTCCAGGAACGGCGTATGCCGCCGCCAGAGCAGCAGCGTGGACTCCAATAATCGCGAGAATTGTTTTCATAGATTCCTGCGCCAATTGCTTGAGGCCATGGGGCCTAGAATGGGTTAGATCGATAGCTTGCAAGCGATAAACCGTTGCTGAACAGCGACAAGTTGCCGTTAAATGCTCAAGATAAACTCTTTCGAGCAGAAGGCGCAGTCGACAACGATATTACCTTGTTCATTGCGCATTTCGTCGCGCTCGGATTCTGGAAACCTGGAGATAACGCTGTCATAATGCCCGACTGAACATCGGCAGCCTTTGGCAAGCTTAACACCCTTCTCGATCAGAATTTTGTTCTCTTCGTGGAACAGGCGCCAAATCAGCGCCTCCATCGAAAGCTTCGGATCAACCAGTTCGGCATGGCTCATGCTGCCGGCGAGCGCCGACACATGCTCCCAATCGGGGTGCTCCATTTCGGCATGCAATCGTGCTCGACCAACTTCACCTTGCGGCAAATGCTGAACGAGTATCCCGCCAGCGAGGCACGCCTCACCCTGGAATCTGATTCCGAGCCGCAACAAGGTCGGGATCTGTTCGGACTGAACAAAATAGTGCTCGCAAGCTTCCGACAGGGACGCCCCTTCAAGCGGCACAATCCCCTGATAGCGCTGCCCTTTCCCGGTTTCGAAAGTAATCGCAAGATAGCCGCTGCGGAATAGCCGCTTAAGCGACGGATTCGCACCTACGTCAGCCAATGCATGATGATCGAAGTCTGCGTAACCGCGCAGTTCTCCCATCCGGAAATCCGCAACCAGCAGCTTGACAGGCCCGGTTTGCGTTTGCGCCTGCATCGTCAGTTGTGCACCATCGTCTTTCTGCAAGCCGCCCATCAATGCAGCAAGTATCAGGGCCTCGGCAAGCAAGTGCCTGACCGGTTCAGGATAATCATGCGCGCTGAGGACTTCTCCTACCACCCGATCAAGACGCACTATTCGGCCGCGGGCGTCGCGATCCGGTATACTGAAATTCAGCAGTTGGTCTTGAAAGGTTTCGACGTGCTTTTTCATGCGCAAAGATATGGGTCCATTGTCAGCGATTGAAAGAGCGCGAGCCCTTCACTTGTCAAATCTGACCAAAGCACCATCGCAAGATTGATTTCTGTGCGTGGATACGATTTTCTGCTTCATCGAAAACAACTGATTGACTGCTTTCAAATACAGTTTCGGTCACTTCCTCGCCGATGTGTGCCGGCAGACAGTGCAAGAACTTCGCATCGTCATTCGCCTTCGCAATCAAAGCTTCATTGACCTGATAGGGTGCCATTGCGGCAAGCTTGTTGTGCGCGTGATCCTGGCCCATCGATACCCATGTGTCGGTAACAATGATGTCAGCACCATCGGCGGCAAGTGCCGCGTCTTGGGTCAAGGTTACATTTGATCCGCCGGCTCTTGCCAGTTCAATGAATTCGCTTTCCGGCTGATAACCGTCAGGTGTGGCCACTCGTACATTGAACTTCATCAGCCCAGCGGCTTCCAGAATGGAATGCAGAACATTGTTGCCATCACCGAACCACGCCAATTCAAGCC
The DNA here is from genome assembly GCF_001663155.1 of Altererythrobacter ishigakiensis. Lineage (NCBI taxonomy): Bacteria > Pseudomonadati > Pseudomonadota > Alphaproteobacteria > Sphingomonadales > Erythrobacteraceae > Altererythrobacter > Altererythrobacter ishigakiensis. Next base: position 665,109 of record NZ_CP015963.1, on the reverse strand, counting down.
CGGGTAGAGGCTTTCCGTGTTCGATTATGGTCAGCAGGTCGGCTACTATCTGACATGGGTGTGAGCGATCTGTCAGACCATTGATGACCGGCACATGGGCATAGTGCGCCATCTCTTCCACCTTCGCGTGATCATCTGTCCGCATCATGATCACATCCACCATGCGGCTAAGTACACGCGCTGTATCCGCAATGGACTCACCGCGCCCTAGCTGGCTCGAAGCTGAGTCCAGGATCAGTGAAGATCCCCCCAATTGCCGCATTGCAATGTCAAAACTGACCCGGGTCCGCGTAGAGTTCTTCTCAAACACCATGCCCAGAACATGTCCCGCGAGCGGCTGATCTGCGTCGGGCTTGCCCTTTGGCCACCCTTGGCGAGCCGCTTTGCGATCGATGGCATCGGCAATCATTGCCGCGATTGCTTCACCGCCCGCGTCAGAAAGATCGAGAAAACTGCGCACCTCAGGCGCAAGATCAAGCGGTGCTGTCATCAGCTTGCCTGCGGGATTTCGTAACTCGCTGCGCCTGCGGAGAGCTTTTCGAAGAATTCTTCGATCTCTGCATCGCCGATTACCAAAGGTGGCAAGACACGAAGTGTGTTGTCTCCGGCCGCAACAGTCAAAAGCTGATGGTTGTCGCGCAGGTGCACAAAGAATGGACGGCTCTCGACCTTCATCTTGATACCAAGCATCAGCCCCTTTCCACGGACAAGCTCGAAAAGCTCCGGATAGTTACCGATAAACTGTTCAAGGCGGCTTCGTAGACGGTCACCTTTCTCCCGGACTTCGCCGAGGAATTCGTCGTTGGCGACGGCCTCCATCACGGCTGAGCCAGCTGCCATCGCAAGTGGATTGCCACCGTAAGTGGAGCCGTGCGTACCAAAGGTCATTCCGCGTGCGGCCTTCTCTGTGGCCAGACATGCGCCCAACGGAAAACCGCCGCCAATGCCCTTTGCGGTCGCCACGATATCAGGCGTGGTGCCATATTGCTCATAGGCATATAGCGTGCCGGTTCGTGCAACGCCGCACTGTACTTCATCAAGCACGAGCATGAGATCATTTTCGTCCGCAAGTTGACGCAATCCCTGCATGAATTCTTCGGATGCAGGGCGAATCCCACCTTCGCCCTGAATAGGCTCTACGAGGAAGCCCGCCGTATTAGGCCCCATCAACGCCTTGGCGGATTCCAGATTGTCGAACTCCGCGTATTTAAACCCCGCAAGCAGCGGCGAGAAGCCGTGGTGCATCTTTTCCTGGTTTGACGCACTGATTGTTGCCATCGTGCGGCCATGAAATGCATTGGCGAAGGTGATCAATTCGAAACGTGTCGTATCGCCTTCATGCTGATGATACGCACGCGCCGTCTTGATCGCGGTTTCAACTGCCTCTGCACCGGAATTGGTGAAGAAAACTGTGTCGGCAAAGGTGTTGTCGACGAGCTGCTGAGCCAACTTCTCCCCTTGCGGGCTGCCATACAGGTTTGAAACATGCATGAGAGTGGCGGCCTGCTTCTGGATCGCAGAGATCAGGCCTTCATGCGAATGCCCCAGAAGGTTCACAGCAATCCCGCTTGCAAAATCGAGGTAACGCGTGCCGTCCTCATCAATCAAATGGCAATGCTCGCCGCGCACAGGACGTACGCCGCAACGGGGATAGACTGGCATTAGGGGAGAGATCGACATCGCAAAAATCCTCAAGTCATGTGCGCGTTCGAAAAGAGAAATGGCGGCCCGTCGGACCGCCATCTCCACGTCATCTAATATTCTGCCAATCAGCGGTCAAATGCGCCACTGGCAGGAACGTATCAACCTTGGACGGGAACGAGGTTGACCGCCGAATACTTGCCTCGTCGATCGACTTCGAGATCAAATTCGAAGCGTTCACCTTCGTTGATTTCCTGTAGTCCGGAACGCTCGACCGCGCTGATATGCACGAAAGCATCCGGCTGTCCGTCGTCGCGAGTGAGAAAGCCAAAGCCCTTCATCGAATTGAAAAACTTCACTGTGCCGGTTGCTTTCTCTCCTGTCAGTTCACGCTGAGGCGCAGCGCTACGCTGCTCAACTGCGATCACTTCCCCAACAACTTGGAGATCCTGGGCGGAAACCTTGCCGCCGCGATCAACCAGATTGAATTCGAGTTCTTGCCCTTCGGCCAGACCTTCAAGGCCGGCACGTTCAACTGCGCTGATATGAACGAAGATGTCTTCGCCGCCCGATTCCTGTTGGATGAAGCCAAAGCCTTTTTGGCTGTTGAAGAACTTCACTGTGCCTTTTCCGGTACCAACGACCTGAGCAGGCATGCGGTTGAAACCACCGCCCCCGCCGCCAGGCCCGCGTCCGCCGCCACCTGGGCCGCGACCACCACCGCCGAACCGATCACTGCCGCCGCCACGATCGTCGCCAAACCCGCGACCACCGCCGCCAAAACGATCTTGTTGTCCGAAGTTATCACGGGGCGGAAAGTCACCGCCGCCAAAAGGATCGAAGCTATCTTCACCGAACCCGTCGCGCTTGTCCCGTCCGCGGCGGCGTCCTCTATCGTAACCCATAATCTAGTACGTACCTTATCACTTCCGCCCCTCATAACTTACGTCAAAGCCGTGGACGGCCGACCGAATTGACGCAGCAGGCAGCATAGCGAAACGCCAGACCCCACCTCACAATCACTTAGCATAGCGCACAAAGATGCTTTATGCGAATGATTTAGCGATACGGCATATGTAGACCTGAAAATGTGACATTTTCGCATTGTTGGTGAAGGATTACGAGGAGCAGCAGGATGAGTGATTTTCGCGAGTTGAGCGCCGAGATGTTGGCAAGTCCGCAGATTGGACCGGCAGACATCGCTGACGCGGCAGAGCAAGGCGTGAGACTCATCATCAACAATCGCCCTGACGGCGAATCACCCAGCGAACCGCAAGGTGCAGAGATCGAAGCGGCCGCTCGCGCCGCTGGCATGGACTATCTGGCAATTCCGATCGGACAGTCAGGGTTCAGCGAGCCACAAGTCGCAGCCATGCAGGATGCGCTTGCCAATGCTGAAGGCAAGGTGCTCGGCTATTGCCGCAGTGGTACAAGATCCACTTTGCTGTGGTCTCTGGCGCAGGCGCGCGGAGGCGGTGACCCAGACGAAATCGCCGAAGCCGCCCGCAGCGCTGGCTACGATGTCGCACCGGTGCGCGCCGCAATGGACGTGTTGTCAGCGCAGGCCAACGCCTGACCTGCGCGAGGCCTACTTGCGGTAATCCAGCGGCGGTGCGCGGTCACCTAGTAGCGAGCGATACTCGTAATCGGGACCACGCGATCGATCGAATTCGGCCCGGGCGGCCTCGCGCAGGTCCGGATTGGTGAACAACTCAACTGCCATCAGCGTCATCGCCTTAGCCGCAACCACAGTTCCCTTGTGACCGATCGAATGGCCACTGGCGGCAACCGCTTGCCAGCTATGCGCGCTTGTGCCCGGAACCCAGGTGGCGGTGCGCACACCGACTGTGGGCGTGGCCCAGCTAACATCCCCTACATCGGTCGAGCCATAGCCTAGGCTCTTATTGTAGGGCCCGATTTCAGCTGCACTTTCCAGGGGCTTTGCCGCATCACCCAGCGATTCCTGGATTTGCTCTGCCCATGCCCGCTCTTCAGCGGTGTATTCAACGCCGCCAATCTGGCGTAGTTTGGCATCCATTACCTTGGCCAGAGTCTCGTTTACCAACAATGGATTATTGCCGTGAATGATTTCCCATTCGACTTTCGTCCCGGTACCGAGCGCCGCGCCGCGGGCTGCGTCTTCCAGACGTGACCAGATTGCCTCGACACCTTCCGGGTCGGGGTGGCGAACATAGTAAAACGATTCCGCAAAGTCAGGGACAACGTTGGGTGCATTGCCCCCTGCTGTCACGACATAATGCATGCGCGCTTGCTGCGGAATATGTTCATGCATCATGTTTGCCATCATGTTCATGGCTTCAACACCATCGAGCGCGGATCTGCCGCGCTCTGGCGCGCCGGCAGCATGCGCTGAGATGCCGGTGAAACGGAATTTCGCGGACCGATTGGCGAGGCTAGTGCGCGCCGCAGCGCTGTTTTCATCATCAGCATGCCAATGAATTGCGATGTCTACATCATCAAACATGCCCGCGCGGGTCATATAGACCTTGCCAGAACCGCCCTCTTCCGCAGGGGTTCCGTAAAGGCGAATTCGTCCGGGAGTTCCTGTTGCCTCTAGCCAATTCTTCACTGCGATCGCCGCAGTCAATGAACCAGCGCCAAACAGATTGTGTCCGCAAGCGTGCCCCGCGCCCTTTCCTTCAATAGGATCACGGGTTGGTTCAGCCGACTGATTGATGCCGGGCAGTGCGTCCATCTCGGCTAAAATTGCAATGATAGGTCCGCCTTCGCCCCACTCGGCCACAAATGCGGTAGGAATTTCCGCGATGCCGCCGGTGATAACAAATCCTTCCGCGGCAAGCTCGTCCATCATCAGCGCGCTAGAGCGTTCTTCAAGGTATCCCAGCTCAGCCAAGTCCCACAATTGCTGTGCAACACGCTCTGTACGCTCTGTTTGCGCTTCTACATTGGCAATCGGGTCTGCAGACTGCGCTGCCAGAGGGCTGGCACCAAGCACTGCAATCACCATCAGGCTCGCGAATGATTTCATCAACTGAAACTCCTCTCTTTAATTGCCTGCTTGCCGCAAACCGCGCCGCATGCCAATTGCCAATTCGATGAATCTTGCACCGCAACTCCTCCAATTCCTCGGTTCGCTTGTCGCTATCTGCGCGTTGGCCGGGCTTGCCTGGTGGCTAAAGTTGGGGGGAACAGCAGTACTCGCGAGTGAAGCCGAAGCGAGGATAGCGGCAAACGAAGCGGTTGACGGTTTCGAGCCAGTCAGTGTTGCAATCGACGCCGATGGGCGAGGGGCCATTATGCGCGATCAGGCCGGCCGTGTGCTGGTACTGAAACCTCATGGAAACAAGTTTGCCGGGCGCATTTTGCGCAACGAGGCCAATGCCTTGGTTGCAAATGGCTCGTTACAAATCGATAGCGGAGAGAAGCGCTACGGGTTGGTTTCGCTCGCGATTGACGATCCTGAGGCTTGGGCCGACGCGATCAATCTCCTAAGTAGTAGTTCCGATGCCTGATTTCTCGCCCACCGAATATGCCGTGCCCGGCTTTGTATTGCTCGTCCTGATCGAGATGATCTGGGCATGGCGCAATCGGCCCGACGCCTATGAACCGCGCGACACACTGACCAGTCTTGCTTTTGGCCTCGGGAGCACGGTGTCCGGCCTGATCTTCGGTGGCTTTTTCTTCCTGCTGTTTCTTACCGTTTGGGAGTATCGCCTGTTCGATCTGGGTCCTGAATGGTGGGCAGTATGGTGGGCTTGGCCACTATGCTTCGTTCTGGACGATCTGAAATACTATTGGGTGCACCGCGCAGGGCACCGTATTCGCTGGATGTGGGCAGCACATGTGAACCACCACTCAAGCCAGCACTACAATCTTTCAACTGCCCTGAGACAAACCTGGACCGGGCCGTTTACGTTCGGGTTCCTGTTCGCGGTGCCACTGGTGCTGCTTGGATTTCATCCCTTGATGATCGCCATCTGCGGCGGCTTCAACCTGATTTACCAGTTCTGGATCCACACCGAGGCTATCGACAGAATGCCCCGCTGGTTTGAAGCTGTAATGAACACCCCTAGCCATCATCGCGTTCATCACGCCACAAATCCACGCTATCTTGACCGCAATTATGCAGGTGTCTTCATCGTCTGGGACAAGATGTTTGGAACGTTTGAGCCTGAAAGCGATGATGAGAATATCCGCTATGGGATCATCAAGCAGCTGGGTAGCTTCAACCTGTTGTGGGCGGTGTTCCATGAATGGATCGGTATGCTGGGCGATATCTGGCGCAGCCCCTGGAAGCACAAGCTATCCTACCTGCTGCGCGAACCCGGCTGGTCGCACGATGGCAGCCGCGACACATCCGACACAATTCGCGCGCGCTGGCTGGCGCGCAAGGCTCAAGAAAATCAGGTTGCATCCGAAAACCCGATTGCAGGCGAGCAAGAGCCTGCGTAACACTCTCTTCCAAGAGGAGAGAGAATGGATACCTTCGACTATATCGTGATTGGCGGTGGTAGCGCCGGCAGTGCAGCCACCGGCAGGCTTGCCGAAGACGGCAGAAAAACAGTTTGCCTGCTCGAAGCGGGCGGGAAGAATGACAACTTTCTGGTCAAGACGCCGGGCATGATGCCTTTCCTTTTGAAGAACGCCAATTACCGCTACGAGACCGTGCCGCAAAAGGGCCTTAATGGTCGCATCGGGTATCAACCGCGCGGCAAGGGCCTTGGCGGATCATCGGCCATCAATGCCATGGTCTATATCCGCGGCAACGCCTGGGATTACGACAATTGGGCTGCGATGGGTTGTGAAGGATGGGCCTACGACGATGTGCTGCCTTATTTCAAACGTAGCGAAGGCAATGTCCGCGGAAGTGATGAATACCACAACGGCGACGGCCCCCTCTCCGTATCGGACCAGAAATGGCCTAATCCCACCAGCACCGCGTTTGTCGAAAGTGCTGCGCAGCTCCAATTGCCACGCAACGCGGACTTCAACGACGACAGCCAGGAAGGTTTCGGCCTTTATCAGGTGACGCAAAAGGGCGGCGAACGCTGGTCTGCAGCGCGCGCCTATGTCGAGCCGCTGCGCGGCAGGCCCAATCTCGAAATCCGTACCGGCACGCTGGTCGAAAAGCTGGTGATCGAAGACGGCCGCGTAACCGGTGTTGCCATCAAGCGCGGGCGAAAACGCGAGGTTGTGAAAGCGCGGCGCGGAGTGATCCTGTCTGCCGGCGCGTTCAATTCTCCGCAGATACTGATGCTATCGGGCATCGGTCCGGGTGAGCATTTGCGGCAGCACGGTATCGATGTCGCGATAGATAAACCCGCGGTGGGCAGTGATCTGCAAGATCACATTGATTATGTATCCGGCTGGGCAACTCAGTCCACTGATCCTATCGGAAATTCGCTCACGGGTACGTGGCGTATGATCAAGGCTATATTCGAGCATAGGCGTAAACGCACGGGAATCATGACAACATGCTACGCGGAAAGCGGGGGTTTTTGGAAGGTTATGCCTGACAGCCCAGCTCCAGACGTGCAGTGGCACTTTGTTCCGGCCGTACTCGAAGACCATGGCCGCGAGAAAGTAAGCGGCCACGGATTTTCGCTTCATGCCTGCGCCTTACGGCCGGAGAGCCGCGGTACAGTACGGCTCAGTTCGTCAAACGCGGCCGACGCTCCGCGGATTGATCCAAATTTTCTGGATGATGAGCGAGACCTGGCGGTGATGAGAGCTGGCGTTCGGCTGTCCCACCGGATCGTCGATGCGCCGCCGCTTGCCGACTACAAGCCAACCGATCGTCACCCCATCAATCTGGACGATGACGCTGAGCTCAATGAGTTGATCCGCAATCGTGCGGACACCGTATATCACCCGGTTGGAACATGCCGCATGGGCGCGGACGAAGAAAGCGTGGTGGACACGAAATTGAAAGCACGCGGCGTTGAAGGGTTATGGATTGCCGACGCTTCGATAATGCCCAAGATCGTAAGCGGCAACACAAACGCGCCAAGTATCATGATCGGCGAACGGTGTGCCGACTTCGTGAAGACCGCGACTGCCTAGTCCAGTTGCTTCCACATTGTCGCGAGCGGGACGGGCACCGCACCATTCTCGTCGAACCACTCGCTTTCAATTTCGTAGCCGCAAGCGAGGTACAGCGGCTTGCCCGACATCGTCGCTGCCATCTCTATCGCGGAAAAGCCTGCCGCGCGTGCGGCTGCTTCGGCAGTGTCGAGAATCAAGCGACCGATCCCTTTGCGCGTGTGTTCAGGATGTGTGTACATCGCGCGGATTCTGGCACGCTCGGTCGCCGGATCGAGCAATCGCGGGTCCCGGCCAGCTGAGTGATTGCCGCCATATAGCGTGGCACGCCGCGACCAGCCCCCACAGCCAACGAGCGATCCATCTTCCTCGACGCAGAAATAGGTACCATCCTCGATCAGTTGCAGATCAAGTCCCATACCTGCGCGAGAGGATTCGACCTGCTGAGGTGTCAGAAACCCCTTTTGCAGTTCGCTGATTGCCAAATCCATCAGCGCCTTGATCGCCGGTGCATCGGACTGTCTGGCAATACGGATTTCGATCAAACATTGAGCTCCAAACAAAAAGGGGCGACCCGCAGGCCGCCCCCATTTCTATACGAGATTGCGTCCAATCAGAACTGGAAACGTGCCCGAAGGTAGTAGCTGCCACCGTTAAAGCCGAATGGCGAGGTCACAGCGTATTTTGCACCGGCCACGAAGTCCCAAGGGTTGCGTGTCGGATAAGTGTCGAACAGGTTCTGCGCACCTGCTGCGATCTCCAGACCGTCGATCACTTCATAGCCCAGTTCGGCATCGAAAGTGACCCGTGAACCCGCGTTGATCGGCAGCGTGCCATCATCAAGGTGTGCTTCGTAGAAGCTGCCGTAATAATTGGCGCGCAGCAGACCGCGAACCCGGCCTTCTTCGTGGGTCAGATTGAGGAAGCCCTTCCACTGCGGAAGGTTCTCTTCAAGCTGCTGAATACGCGTGTCCGAAATTGTCGGATCGGCATTCAGCACACTGGTCTTCGTGTAGTTGATTGCCAGCGTTGCCTTCGTGCGTCCGCCCTCGGTCACGTTGAGATCGGCATTCGCCACAAAGTCGACGCCCTGCGTGCGCGTATCGAACGCATTGTTGAAGAACGCAAAGGCTGTCAGGTCTTCAAAACCGGTGAAGTCAGCGCGATCAATCACACCGGCTGTGCCGAGTTCGGCCAGCAGGCCCGATGTATCTGTGCTGGTTACCGCCACGCCTTCGCGCGCTGCCAGATATTGCAGAGCGGCTGTGAAGTCGATCGTTGAAGAACGCGAGATACGATCAGTCAGCTTGATGTTGAAGTAATCAAGCGTGAAGGTGATGTTTCCAAAATCACCGGCCAGACCAAGCGTGAAGCTGTCGGACTCTTCCGGTCCAAGCGTCGGACGATCAAGACCAAGTCCGCCGTTGGCCACGCTGTCAGCAACAAAGTCCGAGGCGATCAGACCTGCGGGACTGAAGAGCGGGAATGTACCCTCGTCCTGCAACATGCCGCCAGAGAACTGCGTGGTCACATTGATCACGTTTGCCTGACCGGCAGTTGGTACGTGGAAGCCGGTCGAATATGTGCCGCGAACCCGCAACGCGTCCGACAGTCGATACAAGGCCCCCAGTTTCCAGGTCGTAGTGTCGCCAAAGGTCTTGGTGTCTTCATAACGAACCGCAGCCTGCAACGTCAGGGAATCGATCAAGTCAGCTTCAATATCGATGTAAGCAGCCTTGTTGTCTTCCTTGCTCGACCCGGCAGCATTGGTGGCGAAACCGCCAAAACCGTTCGAACTGGAGGAGAAGCCCTGACCAACGGGATAGGCAGCAGTCGGCGTGGCAAGCGGGCCGAGCGCAAAGCTGGCTGGATCGCCCGCAGTGATAGTGAATTCCTCATCGCGATATTCACCGCCGGCGGCGATATAGACTGTGCCTTCGCCAACAGCGAGTTCATAACCAAGATCGAGGTTGAACACGTTTTCAGTCTGGGTGTAACCGCCCGGATTGAATTCGGTCGGCGTGTTCGGCCCGAGCGACGCGTTGATCGTATTGCGGATGAAGAAGCTGATGTCGTTCCGACCATGACGATAGCTTAGGTCAAAGTCGATGCTATCCAGCAGTCGGCCGCGAATACCAACGGCACCAGAGTAATCTTCCAGATCGCCCCCGAAGCGCGGCGTGAAGCCGCCCGGGAACAACTCTACGAATGAGAAACAATTTGCGTCAGCTGTCACCGCTGCCAGGACAGTCGGGTCAGGAATCAATCCATTTGTTCCGGTCAGTGGGATGCCTGCCGGGCAGTCGCCGGTGTCATTAATCGACAGGTCGCCGACCAACACCGAAGCTACACCTGCTGGATCTGCAAAGCCGGTTACCGGATCAACCAGTGGGCCAGCATAGACGCCGCCGCGGTTGGTCGGGTTGCGGAAGAAGAAACCGCCATCAACATTGCGCTCGGCGTAATTGCCGAATGCATAGAGCGAAATTTCCGGAGTGAGATCAATACCGAAGTTCGCGAACAGCTTGATGTCATCATTGACGTTGGGCTGACCCCAGATTTGCGCGGGATCAGCAACTGCAGCATTGCCAGCAGCGATCAGGTTCGCTGCATCAGTTCGTTGAACCGAACGGCTGGTAGCGTCGGATTCCTGATACTCGGCACTGAGGTTAAGAAAGCCAGCATCGCCCATTGGCAGGCCGATGTTCGCAGCGATCTGATAATTGTCACCGTCGCCTTCATAGGTCGAGCCCCATTTACCGGAGATCGAGCCGCCTTCAGCGTCATCCTTGATGATGAAGTTCATCACGCCTGCGATCGCGTCAGAACCGTACTGCGATGACGCGCCATCGCGCAGCACTTCGAGTTGCTTGATGGCAATCGATGGTATGGTCGATACGTCTGGACCTTGCGAACCATCGGCGATGCCGCCACCAAGGAAGGCAATCACGGCTGCGCGGTGCATACGCTTGCCATTGACCAGCACCAATGTGTTGTCAGGTGATAGGCCGCGCAGGTTGGCTGGTCGTACCAGCGTCGCAGCATCGGAAATCGGTTGTGTGTTGACGTTGAACGATGGGACCGCGACACGCAGAAGGTTCGAAATATCGTTGTCCGCCTGATTGGTGAGCTCTGCTCCTGACACCACGTCAACAGGGGCAACGGTGTCACCTGCAGAACGGTCTGACTGACGTGTACCTGTAACAATGATCGTGGGTGCTTGAGCACCGTCCGAGCTGGCATCCTGTGCCATCACGGGAGTCGCCATCATACCAAGCGAGCATCCGGTCAAAAGTAAAGCACGTGTTTTCTTGAAAGCAAACATAGACATCCTCCTGCAAGACCGGGCTTTTGCCCGCATCAATCACAGAGTGATTCCGTTTCTCTTTTCAGACAATAGAGCTGCGGAGAATATGCGACGAACGGTCGAGCTATGTTGCAGAAATGCGACATCGGATTCTTGGCGAAAAAAGGGGCCGGAGCGAGTGGCTCCGGCCCTACTTAGTCTGTTCGTTCGCAGGAGGAACGATGTGAGGCGGGGGGAGGAGGGAGAGGAGAGAGGTTCCTCACCCCGCCAAACTTGTGATCAGGCCGTCCGGGCAAATTCCGGATAGGCTTCGATACCGGTTTCGCTGTGGTCGAGACCAGCGGTCTCTTCCTCTGCGCTCGGACGGACACCGATGGTGTATTTCAGCGCGATCCAAACAACGAGCGAGGCAAGCGATACCCAGACAGCTGTCAGCGCAACGCCGACGAACTGGCCCATGTAGGTAGCATCGCCATACAGCGGGACGATCATGGTGCCCCAGATACCTGCAATCAGGTGAACCGGGATCGCGCCAACAACATCGTCGATCTTCATCTTGTCGAGGATCGGCACGAAGATGACCGGAATCAGGCCGCCTACAGCACCGATGAAAATCGATCCGCCGACGGTTGGGGCGAGTGGCTCAGCTGTAATAGCCACCAGACCGCCCAGTGCGCCGTTCAAAGCCATGGTCACGTCAGCCTTCTTGTAGCGGACGAGGGTTGCAACGATCGCCGCAACAACACCGGCAGCAGCCGCCATGTTGGTGTTCACGAAAATCTTCGAGACATCGGAAACGTCGCCAACTGTGCCCATCGCGAGCTGCGACGCGCCGTTGAAGCCGAACCAGCCAAGCCACAGGATGAACGTACCCAGTGTAGCAAGCGGAATGTTCGCGCCCGGGAAGACATTGACCCTACCGTCAGCGCCATAGCGACCGAGGCGCGGGCCGATGATCAGAGCACCGACAAGTGCTGCCCAGCCGCCAGTCGAGTGAACCAGAGTTGAGCCGGCAAAGTCACTGAAGCCGTGGACGCTATCAAGGTAGCCACCGCCCCACTCCCAGCTGACAACAACCGGGTAGATTACGCCGGTCAGAACAACCACGAAGAGGAAAAACGGAACGATCTTGACGCGTTCGGCAATGGTGCCTGACACGATAGAAGCCGTGGTAGCGCAGAACACCATCTGGAAGAACCAGTCTGATGCAACTGAATAACCTGTTTCTAGGTCTGCTTCGCCAACGCCCTGCATCGTGTAAGGCCCGCCTGCCACGCCAAACAGGCCCAATGAGCCCTCTGCAAAGCCAGGATAGGCAATATTATAGCCGATAACCCAGAACATGAGGCCGGCGATCGAGTAGAGTCCGATGTTCTTGATACATTGAACGCTGGTGTTCTTTGCACGAACCAGGCCAGCTTCGAGCATGGCAAAACCAGCAGCCATCCACATGACCAGGAAGCCGCCGATCAAAAACAGCAGAGTGTTGAGAATGTAAGCAGTGCCAGCGCTAACAGTATCGCCAGCAGCCGCTGCTTCAACCGCTTCAGTTACAGCGTCTGCAACGGGAGCTGCCAAAGCTGGCTGCGACATAGTCAGCGCACCGAGCCCGAGAGTCGCGAGGGTTAGAAGTTTACGATTCATCTTGTTTGTCCCCTTGATCACAGCGCTGTTTCGCCGGTCTCGCCGGTGCGGATGCGCGTGGCGGAAGCCAGATCGAGCACGAATATCTTGCCATCGCCGATGGCATCAGTGCTGGCCGTTTGCTGAATGGTCTCGACCACCTGAGCGGCGATGTCGTCAGCCGCTGCGATTTCCAGCTTCACTTTAGGAAGCATGTTGGTCGAATATTCTGCACCACGATAGATTTCGGTCTGACCCTTTTGGCGGCCGAAGCCCTTTACTTCGGAAACAGTCATCCCTGCGACCCCGATGCCGCCCAGCGCTTCGCGGACTTCATCGAGCTTAAACGGTTTTATTACGGCGATGATGAACTTCATCTTTGCCCCCTACAGCTCACCGGGCACATTCCCGGCTTCGCAGGTGCAGCAAGAGGCGTGCCAGAATCCCTAAAGGCTCGGAATCCCGCTTTAACCAGCGAGAGAGAGCACCCTAGCCCTACCTAAAAAGTTAAATATTGCCTATTTTTTAATCGGTCGCTTGTTTTTTGTGCAGATCAAGCGTCGCCCAAATAGGCAAATGGTCAGAGGCGACCGCCGCTATTGCGCTATGGTGCACGCCACTATCGCGATAGCCCCAATCGGGCGTAGTGACGATGCGATCAAAACGCGCGATCGGTCTCGTCGCCGGATAGCTCGGACCTGGCGTGATTTGCTGCCACGCCATGCCGAACGCGCGCATAGCACCAGACAGCCTACCCCATTGATTGAAATCGCCCATGATAACGGTCGGCATCCGTTCCCTTCGAGCACAATGTTTGAGAATTGCCTTGACCTGATCGCGCCGGCGCAATCCAGAGATATCCAGGTGCGCGCCGACAACACGCAGCTTTTGATCGCCAAGCTGCAACTCTGCCATCACGGCTCCGCGCGGCTCAAGTGTCGGCAAGTCTAGCGGTTCCGCAAAGCTGCATTCAAAGTCCCGCCGAACCAGCAATGCATTGCCGTGCCAGCCAAGGCTGCGGGCGCGCTTCGCAACGGCAAGTGGCCGCCATCTTGTGTCATCCAGCAAGGCCCGCGGGAGAACGCTCGCGCGTTGCCCAATTCGTCGATCCGCCTCTTGCAGCGCGATGATGTCCGCGTCGACTTCGCGCAGCACAGTAATAATGCGATCCGGATCACGCCGTGCATCAAGGCCGACAGCCTTGTGGATGTTATAGCTGGCGAAGGTGAGCTGCACCCGCCCGTGCCGCCTTATTCACCCGCGATATAGCGGTCAGTAGCGCGTGTTGGCAGGCCGTCTATGCTGGAAATGCGCAAGGCGTGCTTTGCCGCCCATTCATCGGGGTTCGACTGCGCATGCGCTTTCTTCAGTGTCTGCCGCTCTTCCTGATACTCCATAAAGGGCACGCCCCAACCGCAGCTGGTTTGAACATTCTCGACATCGATCACGAAGATCTGGCGTGTTCCCGGAAGCAATGTGAAATGTGAAACAAGATCGTCCCACTCCGAATCCTGCGGCAGCACTGCCCGGCCGCGGCCATAGATGCGCAGGATCAGCGCGGGCTGCTGGAAATTGCAGAACATGATCGTGATGCGCCCATCGGCAGCAAGATGAGCATGCGTCTCATTGCCTGAGCCGCCAAGGTCGAGATAGGCAACTTGCGTCGCTGATAGCACCCGGAACGCATCGTAACCTTTAGGGCTTAGATTGATCCGCGCGCCCTCAGCCGCGGTTGCGACGAAGAACACCGGCTGCTTGCTAATCATCTCAACGTGCTTGTCTTCCAATGCGTCGAAAAAGTCAGCCATCACAGAAATTCCCGTAGAACCGTCATAAAGCGATCAAACTGGTCATGGTGGAGCCAGTGGCCCGCCTGTTCGAATTCGATCACTTCAGCGTTGTTGAAGTATTTGATCCGGCCATCCTTCGCCGGATTCGACGCCCAGCTATCAGCCCCGTAAAGCAGCAGCGTTGGCGCTGTTATCGCTCCCCAGATTTGCTGCAGAAACTCATCCGCAACATCTTCAACTGCCCAGACGTTGAGGTGCGGATCAAATTTCCAGCTATAGGTGCCATCCTCGTTCCGGTTGATACCGTGGATCGTGAGATGGCGCGCCTGCTCTTCGGTGAGGTAACTGTTCTCCTCAATCATCCGCGCAAAAGCCAATTCGATGCTTTCATACTTGCGCGGCGTGCGGCCCGATGCAGAACGTTTCTTGCCGATCCATTCGGCAAAGCGTTCGGGATAAGGGGTGCTGCGCATTTCAGCCTGGCGGTCGGGCGAAGGCCCAAGGCCTTCGATGGCTATAATCTTCTTGACCATATCCGGGAACACGCCCGCATAGCGTAGCGCGACGTTGCCGCCCATCGAATGGCTGACAAGGGTCACCGGACCGCGCCCGAGCTGATGGATCAGCTGCGCGAGGTCATAGACCATGTCATTGACCCGGTAGTTGCCGTCAGACACCCAATCGCTGTCACCATGTCCGCGATGATCCATCGCCACAACGTGATAGTCTTTGCGAAGCTGTTCTGCGGTCCAGTCCCAGCTGCGCGCATGGTCGCGCCCGCCATGGACCAGCACCAGGGGCGGCATGTCCTGATTGCCCCAATCCTCGTAATTGAGACGCAAACGCTGCGAGATGAATGTCTGGGAAGTTGGTCCTGAACCGTTCATGGCTCATGCTTTGAGCCAAGCTTGCGCGCCATGCAAGCCCAGCCTGAGCTTTAGCGTTCCTTCGTCGCAGAAAAGGTCAATTCGGCGTTGTTTTCGGCCTGATAGTTCACGTCCCACGGGCTCTTGGCCATGAACACCAGATCGCCGTCGCGGTCCTTTGCCAGATTGGCGCGGTTGAAATCCTCAAACTGCTTAAGCGCGGCGGCTGGCCCCTTGACCCAGCGCGCGGTGGCAAAGGGGGATGCTTCCAGCCCGGCTTCGACTTTGTATTCCGCAGAAAGCCGCGAGATTAACACTTCCAATTGCAGTTGACCGACTACGCCCACAATGTGCTGTGCGCCAATCTCTGGGTAGAAGACCTGGATCACGCCTTCTTCGGAGAGATCGTCCAGCGCTTTGCGAAGCTGTTTGGTCTTGGTCGGGTCTTTCAACTGTACGCGGCGCAGGATTTCCGGCGCGAAGTTGGGCAGACCGGTGAAGCGCACAGTGTTCTTTTCGCTGAGAGTATCGCCCACGCGTAAGGTGCCGTGATTGGGAATGCCGATGATGTCGCCCGCTTCGGCTGTGTCCGCAATTTCGCGGTCTTGCGCAAAAAACAGGATCGGCGAGTGAACCGCGATTGGCTTGCCCAGCCCTGAGGGCGTCAGCTTCATCCCGCGTTTGAAGGTGCCGGACACCTGCCGCATGAAAGCGATCCGGTCACGGTGGTTCGGGTCCATGTTCGCCTGAACCTTGAAGATGAAGCCGGTCACCTCGTCGCGCGAAGGCGGAATCTGTTCATCGCCTGCCGGTTGCGGGCGCGGCGGCGGGGCGTATTTCGCGATCGCATCGATCAGTTCTTCAACCCCGAAATTCTTCAGCGCCGAACCGAAATAGACCGGTGTTAGGTCGCCGTTGCGGTATGCCTCCAGGTCAAATTCGGGATAGCCAATCTGCGCGAGTTCGACATTCTCCGCGATGTCTTCAGGCAGCTGAGCATCGGCATCGCGCTTGCCGGTGAACTCCTTCGAGGGGCCTTCCGGTCGAGCAACCGTGCCGCTGGCAAAGTCGAGAATGCCTTCAAACTGGCCGCCCATGCCCACAGGATACATCTGCGGCGACACGTCGAGCGCGAGCATGTCCGCGATCTCGTCAAGCAGTTCGAAGACCGGGCGCCCTTCGCGATCGACCTTGTTGACGAAGGTGATGATCGGGACACTGCGCAGGCGGCACACTTCGAACAGCTTGCGGGTTTGCGGCTCGATACCCTTGGCCGCGTCGATCACCATGATCGCACTGTCGACTGCTGTCAGCGTGCGATAGGTGTCTTCAGAGAAATCCTCGTGCCCCGGCGTGTCGAGCAAGTTGAAAGTGATCGTCTCACCATCATACTCTTTCTCGAACGTCATGACTGACGACGTGACCGAGATACCGCGCTGTTGCTCGATCTTCATCCAGTCCGAACGCGCACGACGAGCCTGCCCACGCGCCTTGACCTCGCCCGCAAGATGGATCGCGCCGCCTTGCAGCAGCAGTTTTTCCGTAAGCGTGGTCTTACCCGCGTCAGGGTGCGAGATGATCGCGAATGTACGTCTGTTCGACTCATTTGGATTGGACATGGATTGCCGGAACGCGGATTATCCGCGCAGTTCCGCCCCCTGCTTGGCCGCATTGGCAACGATCGCGTCAGAGATCGCTTTGAGATCCGCATCCTTGTAGCTTCTCTCGATTGGCTGAAGCGTTACTTCGACAGCGACCGATTTCTTACCTTCAGGCACGCCTTGTCCCGCGAACACATCAAACACGCGCGCATCGACAATGTTTGTCTTGTCCGCACCCTTCACCGCGCGCACCAGATCGCTCGCTGCTAATTCCGCCGGAACGAGGAAGGCGAAGTCACGCGTTACTGCTTGCAAACTTGGCGGGCTATAAGGCTTGCGCGCAAAGTCCGCATTCTTCTTCGCCGGTACCGCATCCAGATGAATACCAACCACCGCCACGGGAACACTGATATCATATGCCTTGAGCATTGACGGGTGTATCATGCCGAAGCTTGCAATCCGGTTCTTCGGGCCCAGTCGTAGTGTCGCTGATTGGCCCGGGTGATAGGCATCGCCCGCTTCACCCATCACCATCAGATTGCTTACAGGTGCACCTGCAGCCTCAAGCAGTTCAAGGCAGATTGCCTTCGCGTCGTAAGCGTCAAAAGATGTAGCTTTGCCCGAAGCCCAGCCACGCGGCAGCTTGTCTCCCGCCAAGACGCAAACCAAGGTTGGCCGTTCGCCATCCTCCAGATAGCGCCGCCCGATTTCGAATAAGCGTACGCTGGAGGCGCCGCGATCGAGATTGCGCTGAACCGCTGACAGCAATCCGGGTAGCAATGACGGCCGCATGACCTTCATGTCTTCGCTGATCGGGTTATCGAGCACCCATTTGCCGCCGCCCACGCTTTCTGCTTGCGCTTCAGAAATGAACGACCAGGTGATCGCTTCGTTGAGCCCGCTCGCAGCGGCTGCGCGGCGCAGCTTGCGCTCGGTCAATTGCTCAGGGGTAGCGGTCGGCTTCGCAACGCCATCTGCCCGAGGCAACGCAACGCTTTCGACTTTGTCGAGGCCGTGAATACGAACGACTTCCTCGACCAGATCAGCCGCGCCTTCGATATCATGGCGACGCGTGGGGCAGGTAACATTCCAACTGCCATCGACCGCAAAGTCGAGGCTTTCCAGAATGCGCTTCTGCTCCCCGGCAGGCACATCAACACCACCCAAACGAGCGGTAAGGCCCGTGTCGAAGCTGATGACCTTTGGTTCGCTCGGCGGCGATCCGGCATGTACCTGTTCGCTCGCGGCTCCGCCCGCCAGCTCGACAATCAGCCCGGTCAGCAGATCCAGCCCGTCATCGAGAAACGCCGGATCCACTCCGCGTTCAAAACGCGTGCGCGCGTCAGAGGCGAGGCCAAGCTTGCGGCCTGTCACGCCAATGCGCGCCGGATTGAAATAGGCGATCTCAAGCAGCACGTCGGTCGTCTCGTCCGAGCAACCCGAGTCTTCACCGCCCATAATGCCGGCAACATCGTGCACGCCCGCATCGTCAGCGATCACCGTCATACTGTCGTCGAGCGTGTACGTCTTCTCGTTCAGCGCCAGCACCTGCTCGCCATTCTTTGCCCGGCGGGCGACCACCGCGCCGGTTAGCTTTGCCAGGTCATAGGCGTGTGCCGGTCGGCCGTAGGCGAGCATGACGTAGTTGGTCAGATCGACCAAGAGCGAGATCGGGCGTTGACCTGCGCTGGTCAGCCGCTGTTGCAGCCAGTCTGGTGACGGCCCGTTTTTCACGCCTGTGATTACGCGGCCATAGAATGCCGGGCATCCTTCCGGATCGTCCGTGCGAATTTCGACGGGGCATGCGCCATCGGCGGCAAACTCCGGCATCGCGATCGGCTTCAATTTGCCAAGCCCGGCCGCCGCCAGATCGCGCGCAATCCCGTAAACCCCCATGCAGTCAGGGCGGTTCGGCGTAATCGCCACATCAATCACTGGTGAAGACCCGTGATAATCGGCAAAGCTGCGGCCAACCGGTGCGTCTTCAGGCAGTTCGATGATGCCATCATGCTCATCGCCCAGCTCAAGCTCGCGCACCGAGCACATCATGCCATTTGATTCGACGCCGCGGATCGCACTTTTGCGGAGCTCCATGCCATTCGATGGCACAACTGCACCAGGCTGTCCCAGCACGCCCTTCATGCCTGCGCGCGCATTCGGCGCCCCGCAAACGACTTGCAGCGGATCGCCCGAACCCGTGTCGACAGTGAGCACTTGCAGTTTGTCAGCGTCCGGGTGCTTTTCAGCTGTCAGCACCTTGGCGACGGTGAAGCCAGCCAGCCGCTCCGCCGGGTCTTCAACACCCTCGACTTCCAGTCCGATGGCATTGAGCGTATCGACAATCTCCTTCACCGAAGCCTCGGTTTCGAGATGGTCTTTGAGCCAAGTGAGCGAGAACTTCATGATTTCGCTCCTACACCTGCGGAAAGCGTCGGCTGGTCGAACGGACTGAACCCATAGTGCTGCAGCCAGCGTACATCGCCATCGAAGAAGGCACGAAGATCGGTCATGCCGTACTTAAGCATGGCCAAGCGGTCGACACCGACGCCGAACGCAAAGCCTTGCCAGACGTCTGCGTCGAGCCCGGCCATCTCGATTACGCGGCGATTCACAATGCCGCTGCCGAGCAGTTCCATCCAGTCATGCCCATCGTCATCACCATTGCCGCCGACAACCCAGCGGCCACCCTCTTTCGAGTAGCCAACATCCACTTCGACACTGGGCTCCGTGAATGGGAAATAGCTGGGGCGCAGACGAAGCACGATGTCGTCGCGCTCGAAAAAGGCCTTGAGAAAAGTCTCAAGCGTCCACTTGAGATGTCCGAGATGAATATCCTTGTCTATCACCAGGCCTTCAACCTGGTGAAACATCGGCGTGTGCGTCGCGTCGCTGTCAGAGCGATAGACACGCCCCGGCGCGATAATGCGGATCGGCGCGCCGTGCTCTTTCATAGAACGTATCTGCACAGGCGAAGTGTGCGTGCGTAGCAGCATAGAATTGCCGTCAGCGTTCTTGTCAGGGAAATAAAAGGTGTCATGCATCGCGCGCGCAGGATGGCTCTCATCCATGTTGAGCGCAGTAAAGTTGTGCCAGTCGTCTTCGATCTCTGGACCGGTTGCAACGGCGAAACCCAAGTCGGCAAAAATCTCTGCCAGTTCGTCCATCACCTGGCTGACAGGATGGACAGATCCCTTCGGCGCGTCAGGCGCGGGCAACGTCAGGTCAAGCGTTTCACTCGAAAGTTGTGCTTCCAATGCGGCAGCTTCCAATGAGCCTTTTTTCGCAGCAATCGCATCGGCGATTTCGCCGCGTACAGCCTGGATAGCGGGCGCAGCAGACGCGCGTTCTTCCGGGCTCATCTGCCCAAGCGTTTTCAAGGCCGCGCTCACCCAGCCTTTTTTGCCGAGCGCAGCAACGCGCTGCTCCTCCAGCGTATCAAGCGTTTCCGCACTGTCGATGGCAGCCAGTGCTGCCTCTTTTTGTGGTGTCAAATCTGTCATTGCTAATATTTCGCGTTTGAAGGGCGCTCCGCTAGCGGGAAATGCGCCTTATGGCAAAGCGCAATCAGTCCGGTTTGTCCAAAGTTTGCGCCGGAGAACCCCAAATCCGCGCCCGCGCTTCAACAAAGGCAGACAGAATGGGATGTTCCATCGATGCATAGGCGCTGGGTGGCATACCCATGAAGGTATGAAATTCGCGAGTGAACTGAGCCTGGTCATGGTAGTGCTCGTCCATGGCCTCGGTCCATCTGCCACCAGGATGCAGCATGAATGTAGTCAAGCTACGCATAAAACGCTGTCGCCTTAACAGAATTTTTGGGGCGAACCCGAAGTGGCGCCCGCAAATCCGCTCCAGCGTACGAATGCTGACAGCCGCTGCCTCTGCAAAATCGGTCACGGAAGCAACATTCTCATCGACCATGGCTCGATGCACCCGAATCACCTTATCGTCATCTCGGGTTTCACGCATGAGGCGGCGCATGGTCTCTGAAATAGCTTCGAACTGTGTCTGATCATCGATCGATGGATCGCACAGTATTTCCGTGAGCGGGGCGAACTTGGCAAAGGTCGCGTGCGCTTCGCCATCGTGAACGGTGTTAGCCAAGCTCGCAGCCTCAACGTCGAGAAAGCGACACCAGCCAAGCGGCAGAAATCCGATACCCCACAACCGAGTCGTTCCGATCTCGAAATGGGTTGGCAAAGAGCTGGGGCCGCTTGCGACGAAGCGCGGACGGTCGACCGAGAAGTTCCCCAACTGCGCAGTCGGCAACGAACCGCACAAAAAACGGATGCCAGCCCATTCCGGTTGCAAATGATCGCTGATCGTCGCGCTATCTTCGACAGTCAGATCGAGATGGTAGAAGGTCGTGAAGCAACCATCGAATTCCGGCGGTGGCGCAAAAAAACGGCTGCGCACATTATACTCGGGCTCAGACCCCTCGTTTTGCTGCGACCCCCACATTGAGCAAGGGTTTGGCGCAATTAGTGCGAAGATACAAATGAAAAGGCGCCGGAAGTTATCCTCCGGCGCCCCTCAAATACGGTTGCGAATTATTTGCTTACGCAGGAAGTGCAGACTTCGCCTGTGCGATAACCGCCTTGAATGCGCCTTCCTCGTTCATGGCGAGATCCGCCATGGCCTTACGGTCCAGCTCGATACCGGCGAGCTTAACGCCATGCATGAACTGCGAGTAAGTCAGGCCTTCAGCGCGAACCGCAGCGTTGATGCGCTGGATCCAGAGAGCGCGGAAGTTGCGCTTCTTAACCTTGCGATCGCGATATGCATACTGGCCAGCCTTTTCGACGGCCTGGCGAGCGATGCGAATGGTGTTCTTGCGGCGACCGCGATAGCCCTTGGCCTGGTCCAAAATCCGCTTGTGCTTGGCGCGAGTGGTCACGCCGCGTTTGATGCGAGGCATTTCAAATTCTCCTTAAAACCAGCGCGCTCAATCGAGCCCGTAGGGGGCCCATTTCTTGACTGTTTTCGTGTCGGCTTCCGACAGAACAGAGGTGCCGCGGTTCTGGCGAATGTACTTCGCATTATGGCTGATCAGGCGGTGACGCTTACCGGCCACACCGTGCTTGATCTTGCCGTTTGCGGTGATCTTGAAGCGTTTCTTCACACCGCTTTTGGTCTTCAGCTTGGGCATTTCTATCTCCTAATACAGAGACACGTCCAACCAGCCCTGGCAGCCCTAACGGCCAGACCGGCAGATGATCACGTGTCAGTGAAGGCGCGCGGAATAGCGATTCTGTCGCAGAATGCAAGCGGTTTGGGCCGAGCGGCTAAACCCCGCCCATTGCCTCTAGCACCTCTTCCAGCCGCGCCGGTTCGCCCAGAGCCAACACGCTGCCGTCACTATCCGCGTCCAGCGGGTTGCCCTGCCAGTCGCTCATTTGCCCACCAGCGCCCTCGACTATTGGTACAAGCGCGGCATAGTCATGTAACTTCAAACCGCTTTCAATCACGATATCCAAATGGCCAGAAGCCAGCAGGCCATAGTTATAGCAATCCCCGCCATATACCGGATAGGGGCGCTTGGGGTACGCCTTGGCTACGACGCGCAAGTAAGCGTCGACTTCCTGTTCTGCGAAGGCATGCGGGCTAGTGGTAGCGATGCTCGCACCCTCAAGCGAACGGCAGCGGCGTGTGGCCGCAGGCTTGCCGTTGAAAGTCGTGCCCTCACCTATCACACCGATCCAGCGTTCACCTAAGATCGGCTGATCAATCACACCCAGCACCGGCCAGCCGTCCTCCATCAGCGCGATCAGAGTGCCAAAAATCGGGCGACCAGCGACAAAGCTTTGCGTGCCATCAATCGGGTCCAAGACCCACTGCCGCCCGGACCCTTCATTTCGCGTGCCGTATTCTTCGCCAATCACGCCATCGTCGGGCAGCTCGGTCTCGAGGATCGCACGCATTGCCGCTTCGGCGGCGCGATCTGCCTCGGTTACTGCGGTGTGATCTTCCTTTGTCTCTTCGCGCCAATCTCCGCGAAATAGGGGGCGTATCGCATTGCCAGCAGCATCTGCCAGGCGCTGAGCCAATGCAATATCAGACGGGTTCATGACAAAGCCTTTCAAATCATATAGAGCCCGATTAACCGGGTCGCACTTTGGGGTAAAATCCGAAACCGGGGACACAGATAAAGCAATGGCTGATGATGACAATCGCTGCGGCGATGAAACAGCTATGCGCTCTCGCTTTGGCATGACCAAGGCGGGCGGACCGCTTTCACTCAACAGGGCTCCCTGTGACGAGTTGGCACCTTGGGTGGCCCGACTTTTCGTAGTCGATGTCGAAGCATCAGACGATCACCTGATCGATTGCGGGCTGTGCGCCGATACGCCGATCTTGCGCGTATTGTTCCGGGGTAAATGGACAGCCCAAACCCGTTATGGCACCGGTCGTTACGAAAGGGCTGCCGCCTTCTTCGGTCCGCAGTCCAGAATAATGCCGGTGCAGATCAGAGGCGGTTTTGCCACGATAGGCGTTGCGCTGAAACCGGGCGCGGTTGCCGCTTTTCACGGCCCGAAGCTCTCAGATACATTGGACCGGATCATCTATTTTGATGACATCTATGGTGATCAGCTCTGGGGTAATAGCAACCAGCTGATCGAGTGGTTCGACCCGGCAGGCCCACCTGAGCGATGGCTAAGGGTTGCCGAAAAACTACTGATCCAACTGGTCGAATCCACCCGCGCGAAAAAGCCCGATCCCATCGTCGAGGCTTTCGACAAGGCTTGCTTCGCGAACCCCAATCTAATGCTGGGTGATTTCGCACGCGAACATGCGATCGAACGGCGCAGACTCGAACGGATGATCAAGAAAGCATACGGCCAAACGCCCAAGCAGGTCCTGCGCCGCGCGCGCGCTCTGGATATTGCCGCCCATCTGGCCGGCGTGGCGGACGAAGCCGAAGCCGAGGACATAGCGCTGCGTTATTATGATCAGTCACACATGATCCGGGAGTTCAGCGCCTTTTTCAATAACACGCCGAAGCGATTTGCAGCCAACAAACACCCATTGCTCGCGATCGCTTTGGAGGCCCGCCAGGCAAGGCGGATGGAAGTGCTGGGCCGGATCGATCCGGGTGGTGACTTGCCTTGGCGCAAACTGGGCTGATAAAGAGGCAAAGTCCGGGTTTTAGGAGAAATTCCGAGGAATCGGTTATACGCCCGGTTCGATGTAGTTGGGGGGGCGCATCCGATGGCAAAGGATAAGGACGCCGAAATTTGGCGTCGAAATCTGGCACCTCTTTCTGGTGCGTCACGCGATGGTTTGCCACTGTCGGAGAACCGAGCGGCCAGTGAAGACCTTGACCCATGGGTCGCGCGCCTGGTCTCTGCCAAGGCAACAAACGATCCCGATATGCTAATAGCCTGCGGGATGTGTAATGACCTGGTCTATACCCGTTACATCTTCAATGGCCGATGGACAGCGATGACTGCTGAAGGGCATGGGACCTACGAAAATGAAGTGCTGCAATTCGGTCAGCATTCGAAGTTCATGCCGCTCTCCTGCACCGGCGATATCATGTCGGCCGGATTTGGCCTGCGCGCAGGTGCTTTCTATGCGCTTACCCGACGCAGAGCTGACGACATCGTGGATCATATTGAGCGCGTTGATATCTTCGGATTGCTAGCCAACGACATTCAAGATGTGTTCTCCGATAAGCATGCGCCAACGGACTGGAACTTGGCCATGGAAGAAGCGCTGCGACGCTATATCGCGCGCGTCGACCCTGATCCGCCCGACCCGATTGCCACTGCATTCGAACTCGCTGCTTTCGAAGATCCAAACCAGTCGCTGGCCGATTTTGCCGAAAGCCACAACATTAGTCTGCGCAAGCTTGAGCGTGTCGTGAAACGCGATTTCGGTCTGACGCCCCGCACCGTCATGCGCCGAGCGCGTGCCCTGGATGTGGCAGCGTTGCTTTGCGGCGTGGCAGACAAGGATGAGGAAAACGAAATGATGCTGCGGTATTTCGATCAGTCGCATTTTATCCGCGACTTCACATCGTTCTTTGGCGTGACGCCGCACAAGTTCCGCGCGCAGCCTCGTCCGCTGCTGACGATCACACTGGAACAGCGGCAAGCGCGGCGACTGGAAGAGCTTCACCGAATTGCCCCGGGCGAGCTCCGCCCGTGGTTTGTTTTAGAGGTTAACTGACACTGGCACCCAACGACAATCAAGCCCATCTCCCTGAAACGGGGGAAAGCAACGAAGGCGTACCCTTGTCTTTCAACCGCTCACCAGCGGATGATCTTTCGCCTTGGGTTGGCCGCGTGATGGTGGCGATCACTCATGCCACGCCTGATGCCGCTGCGAACGGTGTACTGTGCAACGATGCCGCCTATGTTCGCACTGCAGTCGACGCACATTGGACCGTCGAAACGGCTGATCGAACGATGGACATCTCCGGACAGACGTTTCTGTGCGGCCAGCATGATCATGCCATGCCCCTCCAATACAAAGGCCCCATCAAGGTCGCTGGCATGATGCTGCGACCAGGGGCAATGCGCGCTTTGTTCGGGGTGAATGATGGCACAATGTTGCAACGGATCAGTTACTTTAATGAGATTGGCATTCCCGACAAAGAGGTGACAGGGCTCTATCATCCGGGAATTGAGGCAAGCACTTGGCTGGAAAAACTCGAGCATTGGCTGCGGCAGCACATTGTTCGCAGTGAAGCCCCACTGCCTGACCCCTTGTCACAACGTTTTGAAGAAGCTGCCTTTGCAGACCCAAACCAGTCTGTGACTGACTTTGCAGACCAACATTGCGTCACCACGCGAACGCTACAACGCACGATCCGACGCGACTTTGGCCTGACACCCAAGCAAGTCTTGCGGCGAGCGCGAATTCTTGATCTCGCGGCACGATTGTGCGGCGTGGCAGATGAGGCGGAAGAGGAGATCTTCTTGCGCTTCTTCGACCAGTCGCATCAAATTCATGAATTCACACGCTTTTTCGGGTTAACACCACACGCATTTCGGGCGGAACGAAATGCCCTTCTCACGCTTAGTCTCGAGATACGACAAGCGCGCCGGCTTGAACTACTTGACCGTATCGCCCCGGGGGCAGTGCGGCCTTGGATGCGTAAGCCGTTCCTGCCGAAACAAGGTTGATGTTGGTTCCGGCTCTCTTGGTGGCCGGTCAGTCGAACAAAGAGCTGACCGAGCTTTCGTCAGCAATCCGGCGCACCGCTTCACCGATCAGCGGAGCAATTGTCAGAACCCTAATACGTTCTGACGCCTCGGCGGCTTCGGTTGGGCGGATTGTGTCAGTGATCACCAGTTCCTTCAAGGCGGAGCCATCGACACGAGCCACAGCACCGCCAGACAAAACGCCGTGCGTAATATAAGCAGCGACGCTGTTGGCGCCCTGATCGAGTAGCGCTTGCGCCGCGTTACAGAGCGTGCCCCCTGAGTCGACGATATCGTCGATCAGAATACAGTGTCGGCCCTTCACATCGCCGATGATGTTCATGACTTCGCTTTCGCCGGGACGATCGCGGCGTTTGTCAACGATGGCAAGCGGAGCGTTGTCGAGGCGTTTGGCCAGCGCCCGTGCGCGCACCACACCACCGACGTCAGGACTGACCACCATCAGGTCCTGGTCGCCATAACGGGCTTGAATATCAGCCGCCATAGTTGGCGCAGCATAGAGGTTGTCAGTCGGAATATCGAAAAAGCCCTGAATCTGCCCCGCATGCAGGTCCACCGCCAGCACGCGATCCGCACCGGCTTCTGTGATAAGGTTCGCTACCAGTTTGGCAGAGATCGGCGTGCGCGGTCCGGGTTTCCGGTCTTGGCGGGCATAACCGAAATAAGGGACTACCGCAGTGATCCGGCGAGCCGATGCACGACGTAGCGCATCTATCCCGATCAACAATTCCATCAGGTTGTCGTTGGCCGGAAAGCTTGTCGACTGAAGGATGAACACATCTTCGCCGCGAACATTCTCATTGATCTCGATGAAGACCTCTTCATCGGCAAACCGGCGGACACTAGCATC
Source organism: Altererythrobacter ishigakiensis (assembly GCF_001663155.1). Taxonomy (NCBI): domain Bacteria; kingdom Pseudomonadati; phylum Pseudomonadota; class Alphaproteobacteria; order Sphingomonadales; family Erythrobacteraceae; genus Altererythrobacter; species Altererythrobacter ishigakiensis. The sequence continues at coordinate 638,237 of NZ_CP015963.1, read as the reverse complement.
CGTAAGCGGGAGTTCCAGATAGGCGGCAATCGCCCTAGCGAGCGGCAAGTTCGAGTTGCCGGACATGATCTTCATGAGTCGCGAATCCCCCAAAACATCTGGTTGAACCCGCCTAGCGGAGAGTCATGGAAACGCAACAGAGTGCATCACAGACTTGTCCTCAACTGCGCGCCCTGATTGATGACTTAACCGACCCACACGTCGAGCGCATAGCGCCCATCGTCAATCATCTTGTCGACTTCAGCGGCGGCCTCTTCGCTGCTGCAATCGCGCTTGTCAGCGAGGATCGCGACCAGTGCGCGCCGCACATCAGGCTCCATCTTCGCTCCGTCGCCGCAGATGTAGATTCGCGCACTCCGCTCAATCAGATCCCACACCTGATCGGCCTGCTGCGCAATCAGATCCTGAACATAGGTACGCCCGCTCTCTGCACGGGAAAAAGCCGTTTGCAAATTGACGATGCCATTTGCGGCATATTGCTCCAGCTCTTCACGATAGAGGAAGTCGTGATCGGGGTGTCGGCAGCCGAAGAACAACATGGCATCTCCCAGCGCCTTGCTCTGCTCCTTCATCAAAGCACGCTGCTGCAGGAAGCCGCGGAACGGCGCGATACCGGTGCCGGGGCCGACCATGATGATAGGCTGCGCAGGATCGTCTGGCAGCCGGAAATCCGCCGTTGGCTTGCGCACGATGGCTCTAAACGTATCCCCAGGTTGAAGCTCTGCGAGGTAATTCGAGCATGTTCCCTTGAACGTGCCTTTGCCCGACAGTGCAGGCCCCTTCACCACGCCGACAGTGATAGAGCACTGTCCCGGCGCGGCGTCGGGCGCCGACGAAATCGAATAATAACGCGGGCTCATATAGGGAATGAGTTCGAGGAATACGCCGAGCGGTAAATCGCATGCCGGGAACTCTTCCAACAGATCGAGCACCGATTTGCGCTTTGCCAGCACTTCGGTCGCGTATAGATCGGTGCCGTCTTCACCGGCTGGCTTAGCTAGTGCCTCGAGCGCCGATTTCGAGTTTGGACATTCGACAAAGCGGGCCAGCATCGCGCAATCCTTGCGCGTCGCGACGGCTTGCAGCTCGCCTGCCTTCTCCGCCAGTCGCAACACGGAAAAGGTGCTGCCGCTGGGGAATGGCCCGCGCATTTCGCTGCGCGATTCGACCCGGATGTAGGTGTCCCGATCGAGGTTGAAACGATTGAGCAGTCGTTCAACAACCTTTTCGTCATTGACCGGCACGACGCATAAGTGATCGCCCGGCTGGTAGCTCATGCCCTCTGCCAGCTTCACCTCAATGTGACGGGTCGAACGGGGATCATCGATCTGGAGATTCTTCAGCTCGACATTGCGGAGCACGGTAACTTCGTGCGCGCCCAGCCCCTCTGCCACGGGGTTGGCAGTGACACTGTCAGTTATCTCGACAGTATAAAGCGGCTCGGCGTCCTCGACGGCTGCCAGTTCCAGATCAATGCCGAATGCGCCGGCGACTTTCGGCAACAGATCATCCAGCCAATCATGGAACTGCGTGTCGACGTCGCCGCGCGCATCCAGCTCTTCGGTGACGACGATCCGCTTCGCACCGGCAGCTTCCATCGCTGCGTCGATTTTACGCGGGACATCCTGAAAGGTTGCCGCCCAATCGCTGTTCCCGCAGCCGAGAACGAAATAACAGACCCCCTTGAGCGGTATTGATGTCGTTTCGAGATCCTCCAACCAGTTCACAAACTTCGCCGCGTTGTCTGGCGGCATGCCATTATAGGACGCGCACGCTATTGCCACCGCGCCTGCGTCCGGCAGCTTGCCGACGAATGCATCAAGCTCTGCCAAGGTTACGTCAAAGCCACCAAATTCGCCGCGCTGCGCCAGTTCGCGCGCAAAGCTCTCACTTGAGCCCAGATTGGAGCCGTAGAGCACCAACAGCGGCGTACCGTGGGAAGGTACGGGAGCGGCGATGGCAGCGCCGGAATCCTTCTCATCGTCAGTCAGGGCAGTTGACCCGCCGCGTTCGACATCTTCCCGCAGCCGCGCCTTGATGAAAAACTCGTCGGGCTTGATGGACAGCGTTTCCTTGATGTCGAGCTGGTAATTGGTGTGGTCGAACAGCTGGAAGCGCTGCAGGATCATCGCCAGCACCAGAATCGATTCCTGAATCGCAAATTGCCGTCCGATGCAGGCGCGCTGGCCATTACCGAATGGCTTGTAAGCATGCGCTGGCCGTGCAGCCTCTGCCTCAGCGCTGAAATTATCCGGGTTGAACTCCCCCGGATTGTCACCCCACACGCTCTTGTCGCGATGCAGTGATGGGATCAGCACAGTGGTAAACGTGCCCTGCGGAATCGCATATTTTCCGCCCAGAAGCTCATCCTTGAACGGCGCCAGGCCGAAAGCGGGTGCGGTTGGCCAAAGCCGCAATGCCTCGAACAGGATCGCGCGAATATAGGGCAGCTGGCCGATCTGTTTCAGCGTTGGTGTCTGGTCGATATTCCGGCCCAGCACTTCGTCCACTTCGGCATAGGCACGTTTCAGCACGTCCCGGTTCTTCAGCAGGTAATAGAGCGTGAATGACAGGAGGCCCGATGTCGTTTCATGCCCGGCGATCAGGAAAGTGTTGATCTGAAAACGGATATTCTCGTCCGACAAGCGTTCGCCGGTCAGGGCATCGCGCCCTGACAACATGAAGTCGAGCAGGTCTTCTGGGCCCTCGCTGCCAGCGTTCCGGCGCTCTGCAATAATCTCGTCGACGAGATTGTTCATGTAGCGCGCGTCTACGTGCAGCTGCTCAATCTGCTGCCGCTTCAGCAGCTTTTCGCCCGGAATTCCTCGCAGCTTCTGCGTCGTCTCAAGCGTGCGGGTGAGCGCTGCGATGAAAGGGTGGAAATCCTCGCGGTAGAAGGAATTGAACCGATATCCGAAACCGCACACGCCGATCGTGTCGAGCGTCAGACGGATCATGTCCTTTGGTACATCGATCACGTCGTCCGAATTCATCCGCTCCCACTTCATGACCAGCTGGCTGGCGATGTCGGTCATCATGGGCAGATAGCTGCCCATTGCCTTTTGGCTGAAGGACGGCAGCAAGATGTTATGTGCCTTGGCCCAATTCGGATCGTCGGTATCTCCAGTAAAGAGCCCGTCACCGCCAATCAGGCGAAGTCGTTTCAAAGGGCCGCGCACCGATTTGTCGAAGCGCTTCTCATCACACACTTCGGCAACCAGATCAGCTCCCGACACGATAACGAGCGGCGTGCCCATCATATCGAGCTGGAAGATAGGACCATACTCATCGGCCAGTTCCATCAACGACTGGATCTGCCGATTGGCATCAACCGTCAAAGCATTGCCGACCAGCGGCTTGCCGGGTGGTTGCGGTATCGGAGTGAGCGAACTTGTCCCTGTCATGCCCGCTATTTGGCAGACAAAGCCCAAGCCGCAAAGGGGGCTGAATCATTGAGATCAGTGCGTGTTATTTCACGCGGTGCTCACCTCTGATCCAACGGACAGTGCCAGAGCTGGCCCGCATCACGACGCTGTGGGTGGTCATCTTGCCCCCGCGCAGTCGCTTAACGCCGTCCAGCAAAGATCCGGATGTGACCCCCGTCGCGGCAAAGATGCAGTCGCCCTTTGCGAGGTCTTCAAGCTTGTAGATCCGGTCCAGATCTTCGATGCCCCATTTGCGCGCACGCGCCTTTTCGTCCTCGTTGCGGAACACGAGCCGGCCATTGAACTGTCCACCAACGCAGCGCAACGCAGCCGCCGCCAATACACCTTCAGGTGCACCGCCCTGGCCCATGTACATATCGATCGTGGTATCTTCGTCCGTCACCGCGATGACGCCAGCGACATCGCCGTCGCCGATCAGCACTACGCCACAACCGAGGCCACGCAGTTCTGCGATCAGGTCTGCATGACGCGGACGATCAAGCACACAGACAATGATTTCGTGCGGCTCAACTCCCTTTGCTGCCGCGACCGACTTCACATTATCCGTCGGCGATTTCGCGAGATCAATCACATCGGGGGGATAGCCAGGGCCGACCGCGATCTTGTCCATATAGGTGTCGGGCGCGTTCAATAGGTTGCCCTCTTCTGCCGCGGCCAGAACCGCAAGCGCGTTCGGGCCAGCTTTAGCTGTGATGGTTGTGCCTTCGAGCGGATCCAAAGCAATGTCGATCTTCGGCCCCTTTCCGGGAGCGCCACCAACCTTTTCACCAATATATAGCATTGGCGCCTCGTCTCGCTCGCCTTCGCCGATCACAACCGTTCCGTCCATATAGAGCGTATCGAATGCGCGTCGCATCGCTTCGACAGCAGCGGCATCCGCTGCCTTTTCGTCGCCGCGCCCGATCAGTTGCGATGCTGCAACCGCGGCCGCTTCGGTGACGCGTACCATTTCCAGCACCAAAACGCGATCAAGCGCGTTGCTTCCAGTTTCCTTTTGAGCGAGAAGATCGGTGTTCATGAGCAATTCAGTCCCTGACGTGTGTCTTGGCAGATGCCCTAAACAGAAGGAGCGGCGCTTGTCGAGCAGACCCGCATGGTGGACCGGGAAAAGCACCCCATTGCTTTTGGTCTGGGCTATTCTGACTCCGGCAGTCGCACAAGAAGTTGCGCCTGAATACACACCACCCCCTCCCCCCGTCCGGCAGCCAATCGATATCGAACCGATTGAACGAACCGAAAAAGTCGACCTGTTGGTCGAGATTCCTGACGGCCCTGTCGATAAGCGACGTATCGAGCAATGCGAGGAGGAGCAGGACGCTTCAACGATCTCTGGCACGATTGTGGTTTGCCGCGAGATCGTGGAAGACAATTCGAATTATTACAGCGGGAGCCGCGATAGTGCACGCGACCGTTACGCGCGGGAAACGCAATATGCTGACGCCATTCCCACCCCCGATGTAGCGGGCGAGGGCATCACTGGGCATCCAGCACTAATAGGGACAGGCGTGACAATTACTGGCTGCATCATCCCCCCATGCCCTCCGCCGCCGGCTCTGATCATTGATGTAGAGGCCTTGCCCGAGGCGCCGGCTGGCTCTGATGCAGACCGAATCGCGCGCGGACTTCAGCCAATCGAGAATGATGATGACGAAGATGGAGTTGTCAGCCAAGCCGACCTTGGCTTGCCTGCTCCCAGCGTGATCCTTCAGCCCCCCCCATCTGATCAGAACGCTGACGCATCGGCACCTGAATAGATGAAGTATCTCATAAGGTATGTTCTGCCTTTGCTGGCAGGGATGAGCCAAGCCGCTTGGGCTCAAGACAACGGGCAACAAGCCGGTCCTCCCGATCAGGAAGACGCTGTCACTCAGCCCGAAGGCGGGGTGCTGGACCTGACCCTTCGCGACAATAGCGACATGGATTCTTTCGACTTGGAAAGATGCGAAGAAGAGATTGACGCGGCTACTGTTTCAAGGACGATTGTCGTGTGTCGCAAGCGCAATGACGCGGCGGCCAGCGGTTTCGACAAGGAGAAGTGGGAAAAGGATTATGCCAAGCGCACGCAAGGGCAGCAACCCGTCGAAGTCGCTGGTGAAGGTATCACCGGCAAACACGCGCCAGGTGGTGGAGGGACGATTCGCGGTTGCCTGCCGGGGATACAAAAGTGCCCTCCACCGCCGGCTCTCATCATTGACGTAACTGCGTTGCCTCAGGCCCCTGCCGGATCCGATGCGGACCGCATTGCCCGAGGTTTGCCCCCGCTCGGTAATGCTGAAGGAACGGCAATCGCTACTAGCGCAGAAGACGCAAACAAGTCCGAAACCAATCCTAATCAGGAAGAATAGGCAGAACCAGAGGCGGGGCTGTCAGGCTGTCAGAGCCTTCGAGAAGAGTGATCGCTTTTCGCACTGAACGTTCGGGGCCCTCATGCGTGACCATCGCAACCAGCACTTCGCCCCCTTCCTCAGCGCGGCCTTTCTGAATGAGGCTTTCGATAGAGACGCCTGCATCGCGCATCGCAGCGGTGATTTCTGCCAAGACGCCCGGACGATCGGCTACAGTGAAACGCAGATAAGTACGCTCCAGCCGTTCGCCCGATTCGGCAGGTGCCATGGCTGAGAGGTTTGCCACCGGAATAGAGAAAGGCGCCCCAACTTCATCGCGAGCGATGTCGATCAGGTCAGCCACAACCGCGCTGGCGGTTGGACCTTCGCCCGCGCCTGCGCCCTGGAACAGCAAACGGCCAGAAAAATTGCCCTCGGCCACGACCGCGTTGGTGGGGCCATCAACGCCGCTTAGCGGATGCGCCTTCGATACGAGGCATGGCCTCACGCGCTGCAGCAAACGGTCGCCCTCTGCCGTGTGTTCGACATCCGCCTGAGCGATCAGACGGATAACAAAACCAAGCGCATCGGCCTGCGCGATGTCGGCTGCGCCAACACGCGTGATACCGGTGACACGGACGGCGTCGAAATCCAGTTTCGCACCAAAGCCGATGGCTGCCAGAATGGCCAGTTTGTGGGCCGCATCAATTCCTTCGATGTCGAAAGTAGGATCCGCCTCTGCAAAGCCCTTCGCCTGCGCTTCGGCCAGAACGTTGGCAAAGTCAGCACCCGTGTCTTCCATGGTAGACAGGATGTAATTACACGTACCGTTGAGGATACCGTATATGCTCGCCAACTCATTGGCCGAAGTGCCTTCGCGCAGACCCTTCACCACCGGAATACCTCCAGCAACCGCGGCTTCAAATTTTAACGCGACGTCTTGCGCTTCGGCAGTGGTCGCCAGCGAAAGCCCGTGATGTGCTATCATTGCCTTGTTGGCAGTCACAAAGGCCTTGCCAGACGCCAGAGCGGTCTCAGCCAACGCCAGAGCTGGTCCATCCGAACCGCCGATCAGTTCTACGACCACGTCGACATCGTCGCGCCCGGCAAGCGCGACCGGATCGTCTTCCCACGCATATGTTGAGAGATCGACCCCCCGGTCCTTGCCGCGGCTTTTTGCGCTGACGGCTGTGACTTGCAACTGCGTTCCCGCACGCGCCGTCAGCAATTCGCGGTTCTTCTCAAGAAGACGGATCACCCCCACGCCAACGGTTCCCAGGCCCGCAAGCCCAATGCGCAAGGTATCAGCCATCGACATTCTCCGTCACGGGATGCCCAAAGGCTGCGCGTGCACTATCAGGAATACGCTCTGGCTTGCCGGTCGGCAAATCGACCATCACCGCAACCAGCCTTATCTCTGCCCGGAGCGAATCATCGTCAGCACCGTGCAAAGTGATATGTTGTTCCATGCTCGAATTGCCGATCCTGGGAATGCTGATGCGTCCCTCGATCAACTCATCGACTCGCATTGGCGCAAGGTAATCCACTTCGGCGCGGCGGACATGGAATTCCAGATCTTCCGGCATGCCGCGACTGCGTGCATCACGGAAAAATTCCGTCACCATGATGTCGGCATATTCGAGATAGCGCGAATTGAAGACGACCGCCTGCGGGTCGACTTCGGCATAGCGCACACGAAATGTATATTTGAAGGGCTCTTTCATCGCGTACCGCTCTAGCGCGGGCATAGGGCCTGTGGGAACCAATTTGTCTTGGCGACGCGCTAGGTCAGCTTTCTCTCAACCGCGCGAGCAGGGCCCCAATGCCCCCATCACGAATTGATAGTCACGCTCAGCTTGTGTCCGCGAAGCGCCATTGGACGACAAATTGGCCTCGGACGGCAAGCGCGCGGGCAATGCGCAGGCGAGCCGATACCACTCAAGCGATTCGGGAGCTGGTGGGCGGGCGGATTGATCGATGATCTCTCCCCAGGAAACGCCCCATGCTACCGGACGCCCCGGCCGCCGCAGAACTGCGATCGATACAGGCGCACCAGTTTGCGTATCTAGAAATATCTGCGTCTCTGATTCGCCGGTCAGATTGCCGGGTACCGATAAGGCATCGCGCACACCCGTCACAACCGGCGGCGAATCAGGCGCGGCCAGTTCGGTTAGGATTGGGCGTAGACGCGATTCAAACTCAGGCGAATAAAAGTGCTGCGCCGGTTCGCCGGATAATTGAAGTTCGGAAGGACGGCCTGGGACGCTGCGGGCGAACAGTATGACTTCGCGGTTCTTCAGTTTGGGCACCTTGCCGCGCGAATCGAAGGGCACATCGACAAGGTAGCGCAGAGACTCGCCGAGCGGGGCCGCGCCCGACAGCAATGCTAGAGTTTCTGCCTCAATATAGAGCCGAACGAATCCGGGTGCGACATCGGGTGCGCGCTCAGGCTCCAGAGCGATCGCGCGACTTATTTTCGCGCGTACCACCAGCTCCGCACTATCTGCCATCTCAACAAATTCTGCGTAAGAGGGTAGCACGGGCGCCGCGCCATCTTGCGCCGTAGCAGGCGCCACGTGAATCGCCGCCACTCCTAAGGCCCAGAGGATCAAGTTTCTGATTTGAAGCATAATATCATTCTCGAAAAAGATTGCATCGCATATCGCGATAATCATTAGTCGTTGCGGAACAGCACACTTGCAATGGGCCTATAGATAGCAGACAATCACGTGTGAATCGGCAATTAACTGATAAAGCGTTTGCGCGGGCAAGGCTTGCCCGTTAAAGCGCGTTTTTAGGGACTGATGCGAAGTTGGGGATTTAATTAGCTTCGGTTCCGTGCAGGTTCCCTTGGGGGGACGCCCTGCAAACTTCCGGGTCGCCGGCGAGCAGCCCGGTCAGGGAGCAAATTGGAGTTTTCGCTCCGCAAACAAATTACGGTTTGCGGTGCAACAAGTTGTCGGGCCCAACCCCGGCAAAGTGAATGGAGAGAAGCGACTGGATGGCCTACGCTGACCAACAAACAAGCGGCAACCGTATCACGGCGATTGTAATTGTCGCCCTGATCCACGTGTTCGTCGGTTACCTTTTCATCAGTGGTCTGGCAGTTTCAGCGGTGAAGAACGTAGTCGAACGCGTGACTACGATCGACGTCGAGGAGCCGCCCCCGCCCGAGCCGGAGGATGAACCGCCTCCGCCAGAGCCGCAGGAAACGGCACCGCCGCCGCCTGTTGCTCCGCCGCCGCCAATCAATATCGCGCCGGCGCCACCACCAATTCAAACGCAGCCGACGATTCCGCCGCCGGCACCGCCTGCGCTGGTAATTCCGCCGCCGGCACCGCCCGCGCCGCCATCTATGGCACGTGGCGCAACGACCCGCGGCGAACGCCGTTGGGCGGCCCGCATTCAGGAAAACTATCCGTCGCGTGCACTGCGTGAAGAGGTAGAAGGTGTGGTCGGCGTGAGTGTCAGCGTAACACCTGATGGCCGCGTTGGTAGTTGCCGTGTTTCCCGTTCAAGTGGTTCTAGCGTACTTGACGACGCAGCGTGCCGCGGGATGGAGCGCTATGCGCGGTTCAACCCTGCACTTGATGCAGCGGGTAACCCGACAACCGGCTCATACAGCACCAGTATTGTTTATCGACTGAATTAAGGGACAGCCAGGATCAGAGAGAGCCTGCGCCCCTTGGGGACTATTTTTAAAAGGACTATTCGCAATGACTATCAACCTTCTTGCAAATGCGGCTGAAGTTAAAAACAGCTTTGGTTTCATGGAAGCCATGGAACAGGGCGGCCCGGTCGCTTGGTTCATTCTTGCCATCATGATCATCATGAGTGTTGGTTCGTTCTACATCCTCATCACCAAACTGCTTGAGCAGAACAAAGTGATGAAGCAGTACAAGCGCGACGTGCAGGGCAAGTTCTGGCAGGCTGGCTCGATCAAGGAAGGCGCGACGAAGCTTGAGAAGAACAGCGCATGGCGCCAGGTTGCCGATGACGCGCTCAAGGCTGAAGACGAGCACGGCAAGATGACTGACAAGCTCGAAGCACACGACTGGATGCACGGTTCGCTGCAGCGTTCGGAAGACGCCATCAACGCGAAGCTCGCCGGCGGCCTGCCGTTCCTCGCAACGGTTGGTGCAACCGCGCCGTTCGTTGGTCTGCTCGGTACGGTTATCGGTATCTACCGCGCGCTGATCAACATCGGCATTGCCGGTTCAGCGTCGATCGACAAGGTTGCAGGTCCGGTTGGTGAAGCGCTGATCATGACCGCCATCGGTTTGTTCGTGGCTGTTCCCGCCGTGTTTGCTTACAACTGGCTTCAGAGCCGCAACCGCCGTATCGCGGAGGCGCTTTCAAGCTTCTCGACTGACCTTCTGGCAAACCTTAGCTCGAACGGCGCAGTTCGTCCGGCAACCAAAGCACCTGCTCGCGCCGCTGCAAAGCCGGCTACGACTGCTGCTGGCGTAAAGACTGCACCGAAGGCCTAATCGCCTGATGATAGGCGGGGGCCCTTGGCCCTCGCCATCAACAACCCTTGGCGAAAATTACGAATAGGATTTAGCAATGGCTATTTCGATGAGCGGTGGGGCCGAAACCCCGATGTCGGACATCAACACCACGCCTCTGGTGGACGTGATGCTGGTGCTTCTGATCATCTTCCTCATCGCTGTTCCGGTGGCAATCCAGACTATCGAGAAGCTTGAGATTCCGGTGATGGAATCGATCGAATCGAAGGATAAGGTCGAAAACCTTCTGCTGACCGTGAGCACGACAGATGCTGCCGGCCGGAGCGCAGGCGAGCCTGGCTTTGAAGGTGCATCGCGGAACGGCGAGTGCCGTATCTACTTCAACAACATCACCCCGGTGACTTCTGAAGAGCTCTACGACCAAGCTTTCGCCCGTCTCGACGCAATCGTGACTGCCGCTGGCGGCCCCGAAGCCATCATGGAAGATCCAGAGCGCATTCCGCAGGTCCACATCCGCGGTGACGTGAATGCACCCTGGCGTTGTGTGGCTGGTGCCATCTACAATGTTCAGGCTTCTGGTTACCCAACGGTCGGCTTCATCTCGAACCCGGTCGAACCGGGTATCTGATCCGCCCAAATAAGATTTAGGAGTACGCACCTATGGCAATGTCAGGCGGTAAAGACGACGGCTCGCCGATGATGGAAATGAACATGACGCCGTTGATCGACGTTTTGCTCGTTCTGCTGATCATGTTCATCATCACGATCCCGGTGGCCACGCACTCGGTCGATATCGACCTTCCGCAGCCTACCCCGAACGACAACCCACCACCGATCGATCCGATCAAGAACAAGCTGGTTCTGACTCAACAGAACGAGATCCTGTGGAACGCACAGCCGATCACAATGAGCGAGCTTGCTACGAACCTGCAGCAATCGCTGACGATCGATCCTGAACCCGAGCTTCAGTTCGAGCCGGAAGCGCTGGCCAGCTATGACCTTTCGGCGCGCGTGCTGAATGTCATCAAAGCTTCGGGCGTGACCAAGTTCGGTTTCGTCGGGAACGAGAAATATCGCACCTTTGGCTCTGGCGGCCAGCAGTAAACGCTAGCTACAAGACAAAGATGAGAAAGGGGCGGACTATCCCGCCCCTTTTTTTTACGCGCAGCTTGAATGCAGGTTACCGCCGCGATGTCATCACACATCTTGGAGTGAACACTTAGCAGAGCTCTCATATCTGCGATGGATACAGTTGCAGAAGGCGCTTACGCAAGGCTAAGGGCGATAGCTCTTGGCGAGGAATACCGTGGCCCTTTTTCGAACCCTTTCTCTTTTCAGCTTTGTGGCTCTTCTGTCGATCGTGGCAGCGCCTTCCCACGCACGAGACAGCGAATCAATTCTCATCAAGAACGTGCAAATACTTCACATCGATGAAGAGAATGCGCGGCTCGATCGCAATATGTCGATCCTTGTAGAAAATGGTCGAATTGCTCGAATTAGACCGACTCAAGAAACCGAACGGGCCAGCTCTGTAAGAGTCATTGATGGCAATGGTCGCATAGCCATGGCTGGTCTGGTCGACATGCACGTGCATGTCTGGGACCGGGCATCTCTAGGCGCATATTTGGCGGCCGGCGTCACCACAATTCGCAACGCATCGGGGATGCCATTTCATCTTCGCCTGATCCAAGAGATAGATCAGGGAGCAATTGCAGCTCCTCGGCTGATTACGACAGGTCCCATCCTAAACAGCCCAGGCCCGAACGAACAAGTAAATCACCAGATCGTTACAACAGCCGATGAGGCACGCGCGGCGGTCCAACAACAGCACCAAGCAGGCTATCGCAGCTTGAAGGTCTATTCGAACCTGACAAGAGAAGCGTATGAGGCGGTGCTGAACGAAGCAAATCGGCTGGGGATGAGCGTCATGGGTCATACGCCGGAGGGTGTCAGAGCGGCGGGAGTGCCGCGCGAAGTCCCGTTCGAAATTGCGTTTGAGGAAATCCTCGACGACGGATTTGTCACAATCGAGCACGTTGAATCGATTGTCTGGCACGGCCTCAGAGATCGCCATGATGAGGATGCCGGCAGAGTGCTGGCACGCAAGGTTGCCGCGTCCGGGGTCCCAATCGACCCCACACTGCTCGCGTTCTACAATCTCCTCAAAGTAGCCGAGACCAAAGGCGCATATCTTCAGCGGCCAGGCACAGAGCGTCTCAACCCTTTGCTGGTCGCTCTTAGCCAGGCCGAATATGAGCGGTGGGCAAGCGAGGATGTTGTCCGGAACCGAGCGGCCTTCGAATTTTACAAGACCATGGTTCGGATGCTGTTGGAAGAAGGTGCTCTCATTGTGGCGGGAAGCGACGCCGGGATCTTCACAAATATCCCCGGTGTCTCATTGATTGACGAACTCGAATTGCTTGAGGAAGCGGGGCTTGCTCCAGTCGACGTTCTTCGCACTGCGACCATCAATGCGGCGATCGCGCTGGATGAGGCAGATTCGTCAGGTCGGATAGCCGAGGGATTCCGGGCGGATATTGTTCTACTGGATGACGATCCAACCGAGGAGCTTGCCGCAATGAGATCGATTTCCGCCGTCGTCGCGGGTGGGGAATGGATCGACAGAGCGGCCTTGGATCTTCATCTGGTCCAAGCGGCGCAACACGATACTGCGCGAACTCAGCGCAATCTGGTCGAAGCTCTAGAAGCACAAGGTATCGATCCCTCGATAGTAGGGCTCTGAATCTCAATGAAACGCGCTTGAGAGAGTTTGCCCTGATCGGGAAGAGCAGATGCTCAGCTCTAGACAATGAAGTGAAGCAACAATCCGCTTTCGGGTCTAAATATCAATCCGCATCGCCTCGCCCGCAAGCGTCTCTGCCTCCAGCAGCAGTTCCTCGTCGATTGCGCCTTGCGGCACGGCTTCGCGGCCGATCATCGTCATCACCGGGACCGCGAGCGGGCTGACCCGGTCAAGCTCGACATGACGCAATTCACGCTCTGAGCGTTCGAGCAGATCAGCAAGCCGACCCACGTCAGTCATGCGCGCCTTCGCATCGGCCCAGGCAGCCTCCAACAGCACATGATCGGGCTCATACTTGCGCAACACGTCATAAATCAGGTCAGTCGAGAAGGTGACCTGTTTGCCGGTTTTGCGTTTGCCCGGATGCTGGCGCTCGACCAGTCCGCTGATCACTGCAACTTCGCGAAATGCGCGGCGGAGCAAGTGCGATTCCTGAATCCATTCGACAAATTCATGCTCGAGGATATCGGGCGAGAGCAGCGGTGCGGGATCGGTGACGGGCTTCAACCCCCACGCCGCCAGCGAGTAGTCATTCGCAACGAAGCCACCCGGTTGCAGCCCGCGATCCTCCATCCGCCGCGTGATTAGCATGCCGAGACTTTGGTTCGCGTTCCAGCCTTCGAACGTGTAATAGACGCTGTAGTGCTTCTTGTAATGCGGGAAGCTTTCAACCAGCAGCATGCCCGGCCCGGGCATCTCGCTGCGCCAGTCCTGCACTTCCAGCCATTCGCGCACATCATTTGGGAAACGTGCCCAGCCCGCACGATCGACCAGCATTTCCCGCACCCGCGATGACAGATGTGTGGTCAGCGGCATACGCGCACCGCCGTAGCTCGGGATCGTGGCGCTTTTCTTCGCTGCGCGCACGATCACGTCCATATCCTTGAGCTGCTCAACTTCCAGGCTGAGACCCGCGAAGAAGAAGGTGTCACCGGGAGATAGCGTAGCCGCGAAACGCTCTTCCACACGGCCCAGATTGCGCCCGTTCTTGAACCGCACAGTCAACATTTCGCTGTCGATAATGATGCCGGCATTCATACGGTGCCGCTGGGCATGCTCGGGATGGGTCAGCCGCCAGACGCCTTGCCTGTCCCTTACGATCCGTTTGAACTTGTCATACGCACGCAGGGCGTATCCGCCATTCTCAACGAAGCCGAGCACGCGCTGCCAATCTTCATGTGTGACCCAACTGTAAGCCAGCGTCGAGCGCACTTCGCCAAGCAGCGCGTCCTCTTGAAACGGCCCCGCACATGCACAGGCCATCACATGCTGCGCCAACACGTCGAGCCCGCCCGCCCGAAAATCCTCACCATCGCGTTGACCCGCATCAACCGCATCCTTGGCGGCGGTGGCCTCAAGGAATTCGAAGCGATTGCCGGGGACGAGGATCGCGCGACTGGGCGTATCCAGCCGGTGGTTGGCGCGGCCAATCCGCTGCAGCAGCCGCGATGACCCCTTGGGCGCACCCATCTGCACCACGCAGTCGATGTCGCCCCAGTCAATCCCCAGATCCAGACTTGCGGTGCAGACCAGAGCCCGCAGCTCGCCGCGTGCCATCGCCCCTTCAACCTTGCGCCGGGCCTCTGCCGCGAGTGAGCCGTGATGGATGCCGATAGGCAAATTATCCTCGTTCACATCCCACAGCAACTGGAAAATGAACTCCGCCAGAAAGCGCGTGTTGGTGAAGACGAGCGTGGTTTTGTTGCGCTTGATCTCTTCGTACAGCTGCGGGATCGCCCAACGCCCGGCGTGCCCGCCCCACGGTACGCGCTCTTCGAACGGCAAGAGGATATCGACCTCGGGCTCTGCGCCTTGCTCGCCTTCGACCAGCTGGATCGAATCGACATCGCCCCAAGGCGCGAGCCACCCGCAAAACCTTTCGGGATCGGCGACTGTGGCCGACAACGCCACGCGTTGCATGTCAGGCGCGATAGCTTGCAGTCTGCTGAGCGAGAGCGCGAGCAGATCGCCACGCTTGCCAGTCGCGAAGGCATGCACTTCGTCCACGACCACCCGCTTGAGGCCCTTGAACATCTCGAAGCTGTCAGGATAGCTCAACAGCAGTGAGAGGCTCTCCGGCGTCGTCAGCAAGACATGCGGCGGTTTTACCCGCTGGCGTTTCTTTCGATCAGACGGCGTGTCGCCGCTGCGCGTTTCGACCCGGATGGGCAAGCCGATCTCTTCAATCGGTGTCAGCAGATTGCGCTGCACATCATGCGCCAGCGCCTTCAATGGCGAAACATAGAGTGTGTGCAGGCCCTGATGCAGCTCGCTACCTGCGAGCCGGGAAGGCGCAAAATCCGCCAATGTCGGCAGAAACCCCGCCAGCGTCTTACCTGCACCGGTATCCGCCACCAGCAGCGCGTGTTTGCCCGCATCCGAAGCGGCCAGCATCTCTGCCTGG
This sequence comes from Altererythrobacter ishigakiensis, assembly GCF_001663155.1. Lineage (NCBI taxonomy): Bacteria > Pseudomonadati > Pseudomonadota > Alphaproteobacteria > Sphingomonadales > Erythrobacteraceae > Altererythrobacter > Altererythrobacter ishigakiensis. The sequence goes on along the minus strand of NZ_CP015963.1, from coordinate 622,791 downwards.
TGGCGCCGCACACGCCACCCGCGCCCGGAAAACCAAGCGGATATTTCGGTTGGAACCGTTGGAACAGGCTTAGGCGTACTCACGAGGCGGGATCGTTCAGGCCCCAAGGCAGTTCCGTCAAGTCACGAAAACCTCGCGGCTAGTGCCCTACACTCTCTCCGCGCTCTAGCCCGCTCAAGGCCAGTTGTTCGTCAATCTGCGCCAACAGACGCTCAAGCCCGTCCTGAGTATCGCTTTCTGCGCGCGCGACCAGCACATCCTGAGTGTTCGATGCCCGCAGAAGCCACCAACCGTCGGCTGTCGTGACCCGCACACCATCGGTGGCGTTCACGTCAGCCGGGCTATCGGCGAGGCGCGCGCTGACTTCATCAATCGCGGCGAATTTGCGGCTTTCATCCACCTGGAAGCGCATCTCAGGTGTGTTAAGCATGTCAGGCATCGAACCGCGCAGCTCCGTGACCGATTTACCCAGTCGAGCACTGGCCGCAATCAGGCGAACACCTGCATAAAGCGCATCGTCAAACCCGTAATATGTGTCAGCAAAAAAGACGTGACCGCTCATTTCACCTGCGAGCGGCGAACTTGTTTCCTTCATTTTGGACTTAATCAGCGAATGGCCGGTCTTCCACATCAGCGGCTGACCACCGCATTTCGCAACATGGTCAAACAATGCGCGGCTGGCCTTCACATCGGCGATGACAGTCGCGCCCTGATGGTCCTTCAGAACATCTTCGGCATATATCATTAGCAGTTGATCGCCCCAGATCACGCGCCCTTCCCCATCGATTGCGCCGATGCGGTCGCCATCGCCGTCAAAAGCTATGCCAAAATCGAGCTTCTTCTCCGCGACAAGCGCCCTGAGGTCCGCCAAATTGGCTTCAACAGTGGGATCAGGATGATGGTTTGGAAAATTCCCGTCGACATCAGTGTAGAGCAGATGATGCTCTCCTGGCAGGCGCGCAGCAAGCAACTCCAGCGCAGGACCCGCCGCACCGTTTCCAGCGTCCCAGCCCACCTTCAGCCCGGTCAGCAAATCCGGATCTATTCCGTTAAGCCCTTGGAGCATGCGATCGACATACTCCTGAAGGATATCGTGGCTTTCAACGTTACCCGTACCGTCGACCCACTCTCCATTGGCAGAAATTTCGCCCAGCTTCTGGATATCGGCCCCAAAAAACGGACGGCCTTGAAATACCATTTTGAAGCCGTTGTAATTGGCGGGATTATGGCTGCCGGTTATCTGAATACCGCCGTCCACATCTTCACGTGATGCCTCTGCATAATAGAGCATGGGGGTAGCGCCCATGCCTATGCGTACCACGTCGCAACCGCTCGCGGTCAATCCTTCGATCAACGCATGTTCGAGCATAGGAGAGCTGACGCGCCCATCATATCCCACTGCAACTTTCCGCCCACCTGCTTCCGTCAACAGGCTGCCGAAGCTGCGGCCGATAGCGCGCGCATCATCTGGCCCGAGTGTTTCGCCGATAATCCCGCGGATATCGTATTCGCGCAACACGGTGGAGTGGAATTTGTGGGTCATGAGAGGTGGCCTGTTGCTGTCTGAATTTCTGGACAGGCCTTAGCCGATCCCCTGGGCCAATGTCACTGGCCTGATGGTACTTCAGGCGGAAGGTTAGCGAGCAGCAGGTCGCGAGCCGCGTTTGCTTCGTGGACCTGTTCATTGGTCCCGCCGCGATCAGGGTGAACCATAGCAACCAGCCGTTTATGTGCTTCCATGATTTGAAGTCGGTTCGCACCCGGCGCTACACCCAGCAACTGCCGAGCCCGATCAATTGCCTTATCTCGGGTGGAGCGCCCACGCAGGTATTCCCATGGCCAACGCCCGAAAATCAGCTTCACACCCAGCGACAGGATCAGCGCAATGACCAGCAAACGGATCATGGCTTATGCAAGCTCCAGCTTTGGCTGCGGCGGAAGGAACTCGGGTAACGCAAGCGCGCCAACCAATTCGCGTAGTTCCTGCCGAGCGACCAAATGGCTTGTACCCAGCTCGCCCAAATGACCCTTGTCCAGCAGCGTCAGGCCAGAAGGGAAAAGTTCACGGTAAATCACGCGTTCGCTAAGGCCGTGCGCAACCCGGAAACCCACCCGCTTCGACAGCTCGGTGAGAGCCTGTTCGATACGCGCCATATTGCGTGCTTCAACGTGGCCCGTGCGGTTGCGCACAACCACCCAGTCCATTTCGCGGCGATGCTGGTCGATCGTTGCCCGGCTACGCTTGATTCTGGCTTCCCAGATCAACTCTGCATAAAAGGAAAGCTTCTTGACCTTGAACGTCTCGCCCTCAACCTGACCGATCAGGTCGAAATCGACGAAACTGTCATTCATCGGTGTGACCAGCGTATCCGCCTCTGTCGCAGCATGACGCGCCAACTCATCGTCACGACCCGGCGTGTCAAAGACAATGTAATCCGCGTTTTGGCCCAGATCACGGCTAAGCGCTTCAAGACCTTCGATATCGCCTTCATAAACTCGGCAATCTGCCGTCGGCAGAGCAATTCCGCGCTTCGCCGCAGTGTCTCCGCGGTTTTCCAGATAGCGCGCCATCGTGCGCTGGCGCTGGTCCAGATCGATCGCGACGACCCGCGCACCGCGATAGGCCAGCGCGATGGCGATATGCACGGCAGTGGTGGATTTGCCCGTCCCGCCCTTTTCATTGGCAAATACGATCCGGTGCGGAGCGGGTGCAGACATAAAGGTAAGTAGCCTCTCGAATTGCTTGTCTCGCGCATATCTGGCGCGCTAGGGAACACGGTAAATCATACTTGAGGGGGCACTGCCGTGCAAACCGTCAAATCACTCGACATGTTGAGAAAATCGCTCGCAGAGCTTCGTGCCGACGGGAGCAGCATCGGGCTAGTCCCGACGATGGGAGCGCTGCATGAGGGGCATCTGACACTGGTGCGCGAGGCGCGGGCGATGTGTGATCATGTGGTAGCGTCAATCTTCGTTAATCCAACCCAGTTCGGCCCCAATGAAGACCTTGATGCCTATCCGCGCCAATTGGCTGAAGATTCGAGCATGCTTGATTCCGAGGGCGTGGCGTTGCTGTGGGCGCCCGCAATCGAAACAATGTACCCGCATGGTTTCGTCACGAATATATCTGTTAGCGGTGTGAGTGAGGGGTTTTGTGGGGCTTTCAGACCCGGCCATTTCGATGGGGTGGCAACCGTTGTCTGCAAGCTGTTCAATCAGGTGACGCCGGATGTGGCCTTCTTTGGCGAGAAAGATTTCCAACAGCTGGCTGTAATCCGCGCGATGGCGCGCGATCTCGATCTAACGCGCCCACATGTAGAGGATATTATCGGCGTACCGACCGTTCGCGAATCCGATGGATTGGCGATGAGCAGCCGAAATCGTTACCTTTCACCTGAAAATCGTGCAGCAGCAGCTGCCTTACCTAACGCAATGCAGCTTGCAATTGCAGAGATTGAAGCCGGGCAAAGCCCGTCTGTATCGCTCCAAACCTTGCAGAGAGTATTGCTTGAAAGTGGCTTTGATTCGGTTGATTATGCGGCATTTGTAGACACTAAGTCACTAAATCCAATAGATTCTTTTCTAGAGCGGCCCGCTCGTCTTCTCGTTGCCGCGCGGATTGGTGGAACGCGATTGATCGACAATATGCAGGTAGGTTGAATGCTGTATCCCAAGTTACGTAATCAATTGAAGTTAATCAGCTGTTTGGAAATTGGAATGCAAAGCGGCTAAGCCTTACTTCTAATGAAGGCGCTTGGGCGGGAGATCATGGCGCAGGATCGTTTGGACTATTGGGAGGCTCTGGGGCTAATCGCGGGAGCGGATACGATCGTGTCGTTCCGCCGCGCGATTTACGAAACCCTTAAGGCGATCCGTTTCGGCGGGGTGTATTTTCTCGCACCGGTCGTGGCTGACCGCCGAGTGGGCCGCGTGTTCTGGAATGTAGGCTTCCCGAAAGTGTGGGAGCGAGCCTACAAAGACTCGGGACGCTGGGACGATCCGCTGCCTAACCTCTCACTCAATCGAGGATCGGCATTCAAATGGTCAGATGCTGAAAGCGTTGGCAACGTGGATGAGCGCGGACTGGCTTATCTTGCGAAGCTGCGCAACGATGGCATGGGCGAAGGTGTCGCCGCGCACTGTACCGGACCATATGCGCGTTCGGGATTTGTGGGCGTTGGAATGCCGGAAGAACCCGGACTGCTCGACGACGAAGCCGTTCGACGAATCCAGATGGCAGCACAACTGTGCTTCCTACAATATTGCCGGCTCGTGGGCGCATTTAAGGAACACGTGCCTGACCTCTCCCAGCGCGAACTCGATGTCATACGTTGGATTGGCGAAGGGAAAAGTAACGCCGTGATCGCCGAGATTCTAGGCATAACCAAGAATTCGGTCGACAGTTACGTGAAGCGAATTTTTGGCAAACTTGGTGTGTCTGATCGGACTGCCGCGGCGGTACGCGCAGTATCGCTCGGCCTGATCTCTCCAGGCAAGCATTTCCGCGAGGCCGCGCATCGTCCCCGCTGGTTGACGTGACTGTCACCTCGCAAGGCGTGTGAACGTTCATTTGACCCCCAACTAGGGGACAAGCCAGTATGTTACAGTAATGCTACGGCCAATTCCAAGATTGGCATTAAGAGCCTTTCGGGTTTCATGCCGAGCGGCCCTGAGTACGGGGCGCTCGGCATTTTGATTCCGCGAGCAAGCGGGGACTCGAATTCTCACTGCGGCAATTTGAAATCTGCGTCACGCGCTCAGCCCAAATTTTACCGACAGAACAATCAAGCCCCGCAAGAAAATGGTGTAATACTGGGAAGCAAAGTTGGAGCGGGTAGCGGGAATCGAACCCGCATAACTAGCTTGGAAGGCTAGGGCTTTACCACTAAGCTATACCCGCCCGCTGGCACTCCATTTGAAGCGCGGCGCGCAATTGCCACGGTTCAGTGGGTCTCGTCAATGCAAATACGCATGGTTTGGCGATTGTAAGGGAGGCAAGCATCCGATTGTCAGCAGCAAACGAATTCTTGTCCCGGTTGGCCACGCTTTGGGGTTACCCGAATGGCTGCAAATTATTAATTGACCATCCATGCATAGCTTGACTCACCTAGAACGGTTGGAAGCCGAAGCCATTCACATCATGCGTGAAGTTGTGGCCGAGGCCAGCAACCCTGTGATGCTATACTCGGTCGGCAAGGACTCGTCCGTCATGCTGCACATGGCGCGAAAGGCATTCTATCCTTCGCCGCCTCCCTTCCCGATGCTGCATGTGGCGAGCGGCTGGGACTTTCAGGATTTGCTCGCGCATCGTGACAAGACAGTGGAGGAGTATGGCCTCAAGCTGATCGTTGCAGAGAATGAAGAGGCTGAGGCGCAAGGCATCAATCCCTTCGACACTGGAAGCGCGCTCTATTCGCAGGCTCAATTGACTGACCCCTTGAAGCGCGCGCTGAGCGAACACGGCTTTGATGCGGCGTTTGGCGGCGGGCGGCGTGACGAAGAGAAGGCGCGCGCAAAAGAGCGTGTGTTCAGTTTCCGCAACTCTGCACATCGGTGGGACCCGAAGAACCAGCGGCCAGAGCTTTGGAATCTCTACAACGCGCGGAAGAAAGATGGCGAAAGCATCCGTGTCTTCCCGCTGTCCAATTGGACCGAGCTCGACATCTGGCAGTATATTCTTGCTGAGAAGATCGACATCGTTCCGCTCTACTATTCAGCCAAGCGACCCACTGTTACCCGCGATGGATTGCTGCTGGTTGTCGATGACGAACGTTTCCGCTTCGAAGATGGAGAGCAAGTGATCGAACGCTCGGTCCGTTTCCGCACGCTGGGCTGCTATCCACTGACCGGCGCGACTGAAAGCGAGGCGACCGACCTTTCCGATATCATCCAGGAAATGCTGCTCGCGACTGGGTCTGAACGGCAAGGTCGCGCAATTGACAAGGGCGAAAGCGCTTCGATGGAAGCTAAGAAGCAGGAGGGGTATTTCTGATGTCAGAAGTGTACACTCCTGAAGCTTTGATCGCGGAAGACATTGCCGCCTATCTTGATGCGCAGCAGCACAAGGAAATGCTCCGTTTCATCACGTGCGGTTCGGTTGACGATGGCAAAAGCACATTGATCGGGCGCTTGCTTTACGATTCGAAGATGATCTTCGAAGACCAGTTGGCGGCACTTGAGGGCGATAGCGCGAAACACGGAACGCAAGGCGAAGCAATTGACTTTGCGCTGCTAGTCGATGGGCTAGCCGCTGAGCGTGAGCAAGGCATCACGATTGATGTCGCTTACCGCTTTTTCGCGACAGAGAAACGCAAGTTCATCGTCGCAGATACGCCCGGGCATGAGCAATACACCCGCAACATGGTCACCGGCGCTTCCACCGCAGATCTGGCGGTGATCCTGATTGATGCGCGAAAAGGCGTGCTGGAACAGACCAAGCGTCACAGCTTCCTTGTCCACCTGCTGGGTATCAAGCACCTGGTGCTTGCCGTGAACAAGATGGATCTGGTCGGCTATGATCAGGCAACCTTCGATCGGATTGTTGCAGACTACAGCGCCTTTGCGGACGAGATCGGCGTTGAGGAGTTCACCGCCATCCCGATCTCGGGCTTCAAGGGCGACAATATCACCTCCGCGCCATCGGCCAACACGCCGTGGTACGCCGGGGCGAGCCTGATCCAGCACCTTGAGACAGTCGAGCTGGCGAATACGCGCGCACAGGAACGCAGCTTCCGCATGCCGGTTCAATGGGTCAATCGCCCCAATCTCGACTTCCGTGGTTTCGCCGGGCTGGTTTCAGGCGGAACGGTGAAACCGGGCGACCCGGTACGGATTGTCCCCTCAGGCAAGACCAGCAAGATCAAAAGCGTGGTGACCTTTGATGGTGAGCTGGAAGAAGCGGTCGCTGGCCAGTCAGTCACACTCACCCTTGAAGACGAGGTTGATTGCAGCCGCGGGGATGTGATTGCAGCCGCTGACGACCCGCCAGAGGCTTCTGACCAATTTGAAGCCACAATCGTATGGATGGATGAAGAGGCGATGAAGCCCGGGCGCGGCTATTGGCTCAAGCTCGGCACGCAAATGGTGACCGCCAATGTGCAGCCTCCCAAGTACGAGATTTGCGTCAACACCTTCGAACATCTGGCCGCGAAGACGCTCGAGCTGAACGGCATTGGCGTGGCGGAACTCCGCACAGACCGGCCAATCACTTTTGAACCCTATGAAAAGAGCCGCCAGCTTGGCGGCTTCATTCTGATCGACAAGTATACCAACGCAACGGTTGCAGCCGGCATGATCCACTTCAGCCTGCGCCGCGCACAAAATGTGCATTGGCAGCCGACTGAGATCACGCGCGAAGATCACGCGGCGCTAAAGAACCAGCAACCGCGAGTGTTGTGGTTCACCGGTCTGTCAGGTTCTGGCAAATCGACCATTGCCAATGAAGTAGAGAAGCGGCTCAATCTGATGAACCGGCATACCTTCCTGCTTGACGGGGACAATGTGCGTCACGGCTTGAACAAGGATCTGGGATTTACCGAAGCGGACCGGATCGAGAATATCCGCCGCATTGGCGAGGTCGCCAAGCTGATGGCGGATGCCGGACTGATCGTACTGACAGCCTTCATTTCACCGTTCCGCGCAGAACGCCGCATGGTGCGCGAGATGCTGCCAGAAGGCGAGTTTATAGAGATTTTTGTCGATACACCGCTGGAAGTTGCGGAGCAGCGTGACGTGAAAGGCCTCTATAAGAAGGCGCGCTCTGGCGAGCTGAAAAACTTCACCGGGATCGACAGCCCCTATGAAGAGCCGGAGACTGCCGAAATTCGCGTCAACACCGTGCACATGACGCCTGCCGAAGCCGCCGATTACATCCTTGAACAACTCATGCCGTTGAAGTGAGCAAGGCTGACGTGACAGACGCACAACTCGCAGCGCAGTTGGCGCTAAAAGCCGGGCAGATACTGCTTGATGTGCGAGCCTCCGGCGCGTTCGAAGGCAAGGCGCTGGGCAAGGAAGGCGACCGGCAGGCGAATGCTTTTCTATGTGAAGCCTTGAGGCGAGAGCGGCCTGACGACGGACTGCTGTCGGAAGAAGAGAACGACGATGTCGCGCGCTGCTCGATGAGCCGGGTCTGGATCGTCGATCCCGTCGACGGCACCCGCGAATATGGCGAAGCACGTAGCGATTGGGCTGTGCATGTTGGCCTTGCGATAAACGGAGAAGCGCAAGCTGGCGCGGTTGCATTGCCCGGGCTTGATGGCGGGATAGTGCTGCGGACCGACCAACCTGCGCCTCTGCCAGAGGCCGCACCTGTTCCGCGTCTGGTGGTTAGCCGCACACGCCCGGCCAAGGAAGCGGTCGAAGTTTCAAAGGCGATTGGCGGCGAGTTGGTGCCGATGGGCAGCGCCGGTGCCAAGGCGATGGCAGTCGTACGCGGCGAGGCAGAAATCTATCTCCACTCTGGCGGACAGTATGAGTGGGACAGCTGCGCGCCTGTGGCGGTGGCAAAGGCCCATGGGCTTCACTGTAGCCGGATCGATGGGTCCCCTCTCACTTACAACAACAAAGACACGTATCTGCCGGACCTGCTGATCTGCCGTCCGGAATGGGCAGAGCGCGTGCTGAACGAGGTAGCCAAGCTCAGCTAAGGCGGATCAATCGCCTTCGAATTCCATCAATGTGCTGACTTCCACGCTGGCATCGCGAAGTTTCTGCGCGCCGCCTAGATCGGGCAGGTCGATAACAAACAGCGCATCGTCGACTGTCGCGCCCGCCTGACGCAGCAATTCTGCCGCCGCCAGCGCTGTACCACCGGTTGCGATGAGATCATCGACGATCACCACGGTCTGCCCTTGCGAAATGGCACCGGGATCAATTTCCAGGCGGTCTGTCCCGTACTCAAGAGCGTAATCGATACCGATTGTCTCAATCGGAAGCTTGCCCGGTTTCCGCACCGGAATAAAACCCAGCTCCAGTTCGACGGCAACGGCGGCACCGAAGATAAACCCTCTCGCTTCCATCCCGGCGATTGCCTCTGCACCCAGCTCGCGCGCGCGGTCAGCCAGTAGCCGCACACTGGTTGCCAGCCCCAATGGATGGCTGATCAGCGTTGTGATGTCACGAAACTGGATACCCGGTTGGGGAAAATTCGGTACGGTCCGGACCAGGCCCCTAAGCTCTTCAGGCGTCATACAAGCCCCCAGAAGCAAAACGCCCCACCATCACGCGGATGGCAGAGCGCTTTGTAAATACGCAGTGGCAATGATCAGTCTTTGCGTGGCTTCACCGAAGCCCAGATTTGTTTCTTCGACAGATATGCCAGGATCGTAGCGAAGAACAGGAAGACCAGAACCGGAATACCCGTTTGCTTGCGATCAATCAGGCGCGGTTCTGCGGTCCACGTTAGAAACGCCGTCACATCTTTCGCCATCTGGCTGACAGTCGCTTCAGTCCCGTCATTGTACGTAACCTGACCGTCCGCAACCAACGGCGGCGCCATCGACAGGTTCACATTGGCAAAATATGGGTTGAAATAGAGGCCGGCCGGCACTTCGAAATCGGGGTTCGCGGCCAACAGCTCTGGATCGGGCTCACCATATCCAGTCAGCAGCGAATAGACATAATCGATGCCATTCTTGCGCGCCTTTGTCATGAGTGAAAGATCAGGCGGTTCGCCTGCACCGAAGTACGGCACTGCAGGGAAGTGATCGGTTGGCAGGCCCGGACGGGTTTCCACTTCGGCAAGCGAAGCATCATAGACAGGAATGTTATAGGTCGAAGCTTCCTGTTTGACTTCGGCTTCGTTGTAGCCCAGCTCTGCGAGATTGCGAAACGCAACATACTCGATCGAGTGACATGCCGCGCAAACTTCCTTGTAGACCTGATAACCGCGCTGAAGCTGGGCATAGTCCCAGGTTCCAAACGGCCCTTCGAAGCTGAACGCTTCGTCGGGACCCTCTGCCTTCTTCTTAAATGCGTAGTAGGCAGGCTTCTCACCAGGTTCGGTAAAATTGGCATAAGCACCCTTACCGAGTGACCACAGGGCGATCCCTGAAAAAAACAGGCCGATTAAGATTGCACCGATACGGATCATGGTTCGTGTCTCTCTCTATCCAGTCTTCGTCGGGCTTACTCAGCCGGTTGCGCCGTAGCGCCGTCTTTGCCCAGCACCGCATCAGTGATCGAGTATGGCAATGGCTCGGTCTTCTCGATCGAACTCAGCAGCGGCAGAATCACCAGGAAGTGCAAGAAATAGTATGCGGTGGCGAGCTGACTGATCATCACGTAGGGCTCTTCAGCCGGCATGCCTCCAACGTAGAACAGTACCGCCATGCAGACGACCAGCGCCCAGAAGAATTTACGGAATGTCGGGCGATAATGGCCTGAACGAACTGGTCCCTTGTCCAGCCATGGCAGAAAGAACCAGATCAGGATCGAGCCGAACATAGCCATGACACCGAGCAGCTTTGCCGGGATCAAGACAATGCTGGTGAACGGAATCACCAAGTCAAAAGTGAAGGCGCGGAGGATCGCGTAGAATGGGTAGAAATACCATTCCGGAACGATCAGCGCCGGGGTCGAAAGCGGGTTCGCCTCAATGTAGTTTTCCGCGTGACCAAGCGTGGTCGGGAAATAGAACACCACGATTGAGAACAGGATCAGGATCAGGCCCAGCCCAAAACCGTCCTTTGCCGTGTAGTACGGGTGGAAAGGCACTGTGTCGCTTTCACTCTTCACTTCAACACCAGTCGGGTTTGACGATCCCGGAATATGCAACGCCCAAATGTGCAAGATCACTACTCCGGCAATCACAAATGGCAGCAGAAAGTGAAGCGAGAAGAAACGGTTCAGAGCAGCATTGTCGGGCGCATATCCACCCAAGATCCAAACCTGGATAGATTCCCCGACGACCGGGATTGCCCCGAACAAGCCAGTAATCACCTGCGCGCCCCAGAAGCTCATCTGCCCCCACGGCAGAACATAGCCCATGAATGCAGTTGCCATCATCAACAGGAAGATGACCACGCCAAGCAGCCAGATCATTTCACGCGGCGCCTTGTAAGACGAATAAAAGAAGCCGCGGAAGATATGAAGATAGATCACTAGGAAAAAGAAACTGGCGCCGTTGGCGTGTGCGTAACGGACCAGCCAGCCCCAATTGACGTTGCGCATGATGTGCTCAACTGTCTCGAAAGCAACCAGCTGGTTCGCGGCATAGTGCATCGCAAGAACGACGCCGGTCACAATCTGGAATACGAGGAAGAAACCGGCCAAGACGCCGAAATTCCACATGTAGTTGAGGTTGCGCGGGACCGGATAGCCGGCGCCGACTGCATTATAGACCAGACGCGGAAGCGGCAGCTTCTCGTCCATCCATTTCATGAAACCGTTCTGCGGTTCGTACTGGCGTGCCCAGGCAAAGCTCATCGCAAATCTCTCAGAAATTAACCGACGCGGATCACAGTGTCGGACGTGAATTCATAATCGGGAACAGCAAGATTGGTCGGAGCGGGTCCTTTGCGGATCCGACCGGCCGTATCGTAGTGCGATCCGTGGCAAGGGCAGAAATAACCGCCATACTCACCTTTGTTCTCACCCTCTGCTGCACCCAATGGCACACAGCCCAAGTGCGTGCATAGGCCCATGGTGACAAGCATATCCTCGCGACCGGGCTTTGTCCGGTCAGCCAGTGACTCAGCATCACGCAACGTCGCAACGTCAACCGCATTAGCAGCATCGATCTCAGCTGCTGTCAGGCGACGAACAAAAAGTGGCTGCTTTCGAAACTCGCCTTTGATCGCCTGTCCGGGTTCAATTGCCGAAACATCAATCTCTGTGCTGCTCGCAGCGCGTACGTCTGCCGACGGCGCCATCTGGCTTACCAGCGGGTAGAGCACCGAAGCACCACCAACCCCTGCAAAGCTTACTGCCGCAATGTGAATGAAATCGCGCCGGCGTACCCCGTCTTCGCCCGCCACAGTGGCGGCATCGGGTGTTGCGGTGCCAGTCGTATCAGCCATTAGCCTTAACCCTGCTTTTTGCCCTTGCGCAGACCCTTGCGCTTAGGATCCATTGAATTGGACCTGACAAGGAAACGATGTGAGTGTGATTCGTATCCCGAAAGGCCCCGACGTTACCCCGGTCTAATCGGGCTACGCCTGTTTGGCGGCGCTGATAGACGCAAAGATGGGTAATGCCAACCGTGTTTTGGGCATCTATTGTTCGGTTTCGTGCAAGCAAGCGCTGCTGCGCTCACATTAGTCCTATCATACTGATCTGACGGCCGTAGTTCGGCTCGCCTCGATGCGTTGCACGGCGATAGGAATAATAAGAGTTTTCAAGTGTGTAGGTATCGAGCATGCAATCCTCGACACGCATTATCCCCACATATTGCAGGCGTTGTTTCACATAGCCGGGCAAATCAAACTGCCAATGTCCTTCCAGACCCTGACAAAAATGTGCATCGTCCTGTTCAGCAAAATTCTCCCGAAAACTCGCGTCGACCTCGTAACTGGCCTGCGCGATGGTTGGCCCAATCACTGCGGTAATATTCGCGCAGGACGCTCCAAGCACTTTCATAGCTTCAACAGTGTTCTCAAGAACACCACCATGCGCACCACGCCATCCAGCATGTACCGCGCCGACAACGCGCGCATCCTTGTCCGCAAGCAAGACAGGCGCGCAATCGGCAGTCACTATGCCAAGAACAAGGCCAGGCGTTGCGGTGACAAGCGCATCGTATTCGGGGCGCCCGGTAGCGGCATCTTCCCATGGTTCAGTGACAGCAAGAACATCAGGCGAGTGCATCTGATGCGGCGCAACAAGCTTGCCATCAGGCAAAATGACATCTGCTCCCGCAGCGCGCACTTTCGCTATATTCGCTACCGCGCCTTCGCCCCCATAGCCAAACTGGTGCTCGCCATCAGAGTGGCCGAAGAATCCATGTGGCACGCCATCGAGCGCAGCGCACCTCACAATGTCGAAGGTCGCCGCGCTATCCATCCAAACTGCGTGTGACCTGCTCAAAAGTATCCCGCGAGAGTTCCTTCGCGGCTTTGATTCGCTCCAGCTCGACCCGCATGATCGCAGCACGTCCATCTTCGATTCGCCTCCAGCGCCCCAGCGCGGGCACGAACCGCGCTGCGGTTTGCGGGTTGATTGGATCGAGCGCCAAAATGAGATCCGCGAGTATTCGATAGCCCTCGCCGCTTGCGTGATGGAAAGCTGGAGGATTGCCGGCCATAGCCATAAAGAGTGAGCGCACGCGATTGGGATTCTTCAACGTAAAGTCGGGGTGCTCGGCAAGCGACTTCACATGATCAAGAACCTGCGGGTGCATTGACCAAGCCTGCATCGTGAACCACTTGTCGATCACCAGTGCATTGCCTTGATAGCGGTCATAAAACGCCGCCAGCTTCTCGGTGCGAAGCGGCGTTTCGAGCCCCGCAAGCACTGCGAGCGCACCTTGGCGATCAGTCATGTTATCCGCCGCGTCATACTGTGCAGCAGCCAGCCCGGCGGCATGCAAGGAATCATTCGCTGCAATATAACCTAGCGCCAGCGTTTTAACCTTGCGCGCGCCGCGTGCCCCTTCGCCATCGAAAGGGACACCGGCTACACGATCATATAGTTCGCCAAATTCGCGTGCCAGATCACAGCCGAGCATCGCTTTCAGTCCTTCACGTTCGCGATGGATCGCATCGGGATCAGCTTTGTCGAATTGCTCGAACAAATATGTCTGCGTCGGCAAGCTCATCAGCTCACCACGCATCGAATCGTCGAGGTCTGCGTCGGTCAGGATAGCGCGCATGGCCGCTGCAATGGCCTGCTGACCCGCAGCGCGGGCTCCCTCCGCCAGATTACCCTTGGCCGCCGAGACCAAATGTCCCACCATCAGCTCCTGCATGGCTTCATAGCGCGCAAAACTGTCATCGTCATGCGCAGCGAGAAGCATCAGTTCCTCAAGCGACGCGGCGCGCTCTATCATCACAGGCGCGGTAAAGCCGCGATTGATCGACAGCGCAGGACGGCTGGTAAAGCCTTCGAAGGAGAAGGTCTTCTCCGCACAATCAAGCACGATCAGCTCTTCACCTTTGTGCGCGCCTGTCTCCGCATCGAGCAATGCGATACGAAGCGGGATCACCATGGGTTGCTTGTCCGGCTGCCCCGGAGTTGCGGGAACCGTTTGTTTCAGCGTCAATTTTACTAGGTCGCCTTCGTGCTCCATCGCGGCCTTTACGCGAGGCGTGCCCGCCTGACGGTACCACAAGCGGAACTGTTCCAGATCCAGTTCAGCCCCATCCTCGATCGCACGGACAAAATCTTCGCATGTCGCCGCTTCGCCATCGTGGCGGTCGAAATAGAGGTCAGTGCCTTTTCGGAACCGCTCCGTCCCAGCCATTGTCCGCATCATGCGGATCACTTCTGCGCCCTTGTTATAGACAGTCGCGGTGTAGAAATTGCTGATCTCGCGATAACTGTCAGGTCGGATTGGGTGCGCCAGAGGGCCCGAATCCTCGGGGAATTGCGCAGCGCGCAGGATGCGTACATCTTCGATCCGCTTCACCGCTTCGCCTTGCACATCCTGGCTGAACAACTGATCGCGCAGGACAGTAAATCCTTCCTTCAAAGACAGCTGGAACCAATCGCGGCAGGTTACTCGGTTGCCTGACCAATTGTGGAAGTATTCATGCGCGATAACACCTTCGATCGCGTCGAAATCGGCATCCGTCGCGGTATCGGCGTCAGCCAGCACATATTTGGTGTTGAAGACGTTGAGACCCTTGTTCTCCATCGCCCCCATATTGAAATCGCTGACAGCGACTATGTTGTATAGATCGAGATCATATTCGCGGCCGAAAGTTTCCTCATCCCATTTCATCGACTTCTTCAGGCTTTCAATCGCATGGTCAGTGCGCGGCAAGTCCTCTTCACGCACCCAGACATTCAGTTCGACTTCGCGGCCGGACATGGTGGTGAACGTGCTCGATTTCGCGACTAGATCGCCTGCCACCAGCGCGAAGAGATAGCTCGGCTTGGGCCAGGGATCATACCACTCGGCCCAATGCGTACCGTCTTCTCTTTCGCCCGCTGATTCCAGATTGCCGTTGCACAGCAGAATCGGGAATTGTTCTTTCGAGCCGCTCATCCTCACGCGGTAGGTGCTCAGCACATCCGGGCGATCCGGGAAGAAGGTGATGCTGCGGAACCCTTCGGCTTCGCATTGCGTGCAAAGCATTCCATTGGAGGCATAGAGGCCTTCGAGCCGGGTATTCGCCGCTGGCTTGATCGACGTAACAATTTCAATCTCATGCGCGTCGCCGCTCAATGGAATGATCAAATCGCCTCCATCGCGGGAGAAATCATTGCGGACTTCGCCGTCTACTTTGACCGAAAGCAGTTCGAGATGATCGCCTTCCAGCCGGATCGAATCTGCCCGCGCAGCCTTGGCATTGTGCGCGACCGTCAATTTGGAGGTAACCCGAGTGACATCCAACCCGAGATCGAAATGCATTTCAATTTCCGGGACCAGCCACGGATAGGGTCTGTAATCCTCCCGCCGGATCACCGGCGGCTCGTGCGGGGTCGGGGCGGCATCCGCCATCTCGGGATTTCGCTGCATATCCATGCTGGCCGATTTAGGTTGCTTTGCGCCTCTGTCCAACGCTTAGATGCAAATCGAATGAAACAAATGTTGATCTTTGGCTTGGGATACACTGCTGCGCGTCTGGCCGACGTGCTCACAGCCGACGGATGGACAATCGATGCAACCGGCAGTTCAGGTAATATCGCCTTCGATGACGAAGATGCGGTCCGCGCCTCACTGCGCGATGCCAGTCATGTGCTGTCATCTGTTCCGCCGGATCTACAAACGGGCGAAGATCCGGTTCTGGCCCGCTATGGCGAGGCGCTGTCTGACCTTTGGATCGGATATTTAAGCTCCACTGGAGTATACGGCGACCAGCAAGGCGCATGGGTCGATGAGAGCACCCCCACCGTAGCTGGCGCGAGCGAAGGTCGACGCAATGCGCGCGCCGAAGCGGATGCGAGATGGATGAAGTTGGGTGCGCGCGTTTTCCGCCTGCCGGGCATCTATGGTCCGGATCGTAGCGCTTTTGATCGCGTCAGATCAGGCAAGGCGCGCCGGATAGATATTCCGGGACAAGTTTTCAGCCGCGTGCATCTCGATGACATTGTGTCCGGCGTGGTCGCGGCAATCGCGACAGAAGCCCCTGCAGGCGCTTACAATCTTGGCGATGATCTGCCGGCCAGCGGCAACGCCGTGACCGAGGAAGCCTGCCGATTGCTGGGCATCGCCCCGCCTCCGCTTCAGACGCTGGAAGAGGCCAACCTCAGTGAAATGGCGCGTGGATTTTATGAAGAGAATCGCCGCGTCGCGAATGGCAAGGCCAAGCGGGTGCTTGGCTGGGAGCCTGCCCATCCAACTTACAAGGAAGGCCTACTCAGCCTTCTCTAATCGACGTCATGCCGGAAGGCTGTGGCTTGCCCAACCTTTATGGTCTTCTGCTTGCGCGCCTTCAGCGCCAGAACCATGCCCAGTATCGCCAGCGTCATCCCGCCTGCCGTCAATGGCGTCCAGCGATAACCCTCAAGCAAAGTCGAAATCAGCATCGCAACGCAGATCGTGACGATCGAGTTATACGCGGTGCGGCCTGCCCCAATCTCTCGGACCAGATTATAATGCAGCGGAAACGTTACGACGGAACCGATCAGCGCGAGATAGATGATGCCTGACCAATATTCGATGTTGGTCGGCAACGGCGGCGCGCCAGCGGTCAGCAAAGCAAAGATCCCGTCGAACGCTGTCCCATAAAGCATGGCCCATGCCAGCAGACTGACCATCGGGACTGCGCGGCCAGTCGGGTTGGCCTGAACCACGTTGGCGACCGAGGCTGAAAGAATGCCGAGCATCGCCAGCACAATCCCGAGCCCTACGTTGCCGCCAATAACGCCTGCATCGGGATTGGCCCGCCATTCATGCACCAGCAGGAAGGACACACCAATAATCGCAACCGCGCTCCCCAGCATGAACCCACCTTGCACGCGCTCCCTAAGAAAGATCCGCGCGAACATCGCATTCGGCACCATCAGTAGAGCGAACATCATCGCCACAATTCCGGACGTCACGTAAAGCTCTGAATGGTAGACGAACAGGAAATTGCCGCTGAACTGAAAGATGCCAACGACTGCGGCAAGCACATGTTCAGGCCGCGCAAGCTTGATCCGCCGCTTCATCAGGAAGGCGACAAGGAACAGGGCCG
The DNA here is from genome assembly GCF_001663155.1 of Altererythrobacter ishigakiensis. Classification (NCBI taxonomy): domain Bacteria; kingdom Pseudomonadati; phylum Pseudomonadota; class Alphaproteobacteria; order Sphingomonadales; family Erythrobacteraceae; genus Altererythrobacter; species Altererythrobacter ishigakiensis. Next base: position 605,509 of record NZ_CP015963.1, on the reverse strand, counting down.
GTGCCGCCAGCGCAAAGCGATAGAAAACCGACCACGCCGCTGGCACGCCGTCGATTTGCCCTGTGATCACAAACCAGGTTGAGCCCCAGATTGTGCCGGTGATCAGGAATGGCAGGATGACACCGGGGCGCAGCATGCTCTGCGCTTCAGCCCCGCTCATAAAGAAACAATCGCTTTTGCCAGAGCCATCGCGTCTTCCTGTGGCGTGTTCCAGGCCGTTACGAACCGGGCCGAGTTTTCACCCCAGTCATAGAAATCGAAGCCCTGAGCGCGCAGTCCCTCGCGCTCATCCGTGGATAGGCGCACGAACAGCTCATTGGCTTCAACCGGATGCAGCAAGCGATCTCCACATGCGCCAGCGATCTCTGCAGCTGCCGCATTGGCTACTCTTGCGTTCTCCAACCACAAATCGCCATCCAGCATCGCAAGGATCTGAGCAGCCTGATAGCGGCCCTTGCACTGCAAATGACCCGCGCGCTTGCGGCGATACTTCACCAGATCGGCCTGCGCAGGCTCGAACATCACAAGCGCCTCTGCGCTCATTCCGCCATTCTTTATGAAGCCGAACGCCAATGTGTCACATGGGCCAACAGCCTCTGCAGGCGATCTGCCAAGATATGCAACAGCGTTGGCAAACCGCGCACCATCCATATGCAGGCCCAGTTTTCGCGCTTTTGCCAGATCACCCAGCGCCGCCAATTCCCCAGGCCGGTAGGAACAACCATATTCACTCGCTTGAGTGATGGAGATCGCGTGTGCTTGCACCTGATGGACATCATCACGGATCGGATCGAGGACCGCGGAGATATTGGCAGGTGTCAGCTTGGCGCTTTCACCCTTGGCCAGCATCAGCTTCGCACCATGCAGGTAGAAGCCCGGAGCCCCGCCCTCATCGACTTCGATATGCGCCTCTTCATGGCAGACAACCCCGCCATGCGGCTGCACCATTGTACCGAGCGCGAGGCAGTTTGCTGCGGTACCCGTCGCAATCCATATCGCCGCGCACTCGCGCCCGAATACTTCCGAGAAGCGATCATCTAGCGCTTCGCTCAGGGTATCTCCATCATAGGGGACGTCCGGCGCGTCTGCCGCGCGCATCGCCTCCCACAGCTTGGGATGCACTGTTGCAGCATTGTCAGAGAGAAAGGGTTTGCGCGTGCTCATTGCCATCGCCTGTAAAGCGGATGACAGCGAGATCAAGCCAATGCGGAGAAATCGCGCGACGCGATGCTGTGCAATATTGCAGACTTCAGGTCGCGAGCGCGCTCGATCGGCAAACCCGGAATCGAGAACGTTCCGCCGGCCAGACCCAGATGCAGGGTCGCATAGCCGCGCCGTTGCGCAATCGGGCCTTGCACAATCTCGACTGAATGGAGCTTCACCCGCGATGCAATCCGCGTGGCTGGCGACAGCAGCCCTTTGCGCCCGAACACTTGGCTGGCGCTCAAGGCGTGGCGCTGGAACTGCCAAGCGTATAGATTCGCAAGAGTGAAGAAGATCGACAACGCCACTGGAATGAGCGGTATGAATGCAGCGTATGCGAACCCGCTTCCGATGGTTCCAGTACCAATCAAAATGGCAAGAAGCAGCGCGATAAGGGCAAAGATTCCGCCTTCGATCGCCGCACTGTCAACGCGGTACTTGCGGCTGGCATGCCGCCAATCTAGGTCCTCAGATGGCGGTTCAAACTTCGCCGCGCGGATGATCGGGTCGATCTCTTCCATCTGCCCAAAAGGCGCAACAACATGGCTGGTTGAGCCTGCGTCCTGAGCAAGGCTTACAAATTTCAGGCTATGCCAGCCGAAACGATAGCGCAGCCAGCCAGTACCGAGCACCAAAGCCTGCACTCGGTGTACCGGCATGACCACATCGGTCTTCGTGAAGAGTCCACGGCGGCGGCGGAAACCGCGCGCAGTCTTTTCAAGCACAAACCCCCAGTCGCGCAGGAAGGTGCGGACCAGTCCGGTCACCGATCCGACAATCAGCAAAGTGATGACCCCCGCCACGACGCCGGCGATCTGAGCGATGAAGCCGAAGCTGGAGAGCCAGCCGCTCTGGCTTTCGATCCAGCCTTGCCAAAGGTCCACATCCCACAGCTCGATCCCCACAAAGGTGTCGACATATTGCAGCAAGCCGCCCAGCACGGCGAATACCGCGAGCGAGAATTCAAAGAATCCAAAGGTCGTGAGGCGTTTGGTGTCCATGGAAAAGACCGTGTCGCCTTGATCGTCCTGAACAGTATCAGTGCCCCCGCTGCTGCCAGTTTCGGCCGCTGCTTCGGCTTCATCCCGGCGCTCACGGATCAATTGACGCAGCTCTTCGCCTTGGCTTTCCAGCAGATAGGCAAGCTTCAGATCGTCTGCGCCTCCGGCACCTGTTTCGAACTTGACTTCAACCAGTCCGAATAACCGCGGCAGCAGCTTCTGCTCAAGGCTGACATCCTGAATGCGCTCATAGGGGACGGATCGCGCAGCACGGCTGATAATCCCGCTTTCGACGCGAATATCCTCTGCGCCGGTGGTGTAAGTCAGACGTAACCAACGCAGATAGGCCGCGCCGACATTTGCCAACAGGATGACAAACAAGACTCCGGCCAAACCGCCGAAGCCAAAGGGGTTGTCGCGCAAGGCAACGCCAGCAACCACCAGCGGCACGACAAGCTGGCGAATGCTTGCAATCGCGCTGACCAACAAGCCGATGGGCGCCGTACGTTGCGGCTGTGTCCCGTCAGCGGGATAAGTGGCAATCTCGCCAGACATCGTGATCAAAGCGCCTCACGCTTGATGTGGCTGCGGATTTCCTCGCGCATATCACGCGCCAACAGCTCGCCAAGACCCGGCAAATGCACCGAGGCATTGTGCGAACCGGCCGTGTGCAGCGTCAGCGTAGCGATCCCGAAGAAGCGGTCGATGGGTCCCTGATTGACGTCAATATGCTGGACCCGCCCAAACGGCACGACAGTATCATGGCGGAACAAGATACCGCGCACAACGCGCAGGCGATCTGTGCTCATCGCATAGCCGCGCGCGTGGAAGCGCCGCGAAGGCAAGCGAATGATGAAGGCAAGAGCGATCAAGACGACCGGGATCATTATGGTCGCCGTTGGCAAAATTGCCCGGCCTTCCAAAACGAATGCAGCCACGATGAACGGGAGCGATGTGAGTATTGCCTGCAACCGCAAAGCCGACTTGTAGTTGGGATGCAGTTCAGTCAGCGCCTGATCATCGCCGGGCCCCGAAACGTTGGGTGTCTGCTCAGTTGCGGGAGCGACGGCAGATGGTTCTGCCTCTGTGTTTTCATCCATAGTGACTTAGATGGGCAATACGGCTCTTCAGGTCAATGTCTTAGCGGCGTTGGTCGAATCTGCGCCCGATCAGCGAAGCTGCAATATTGGTCTTCTGGACATCTGTGGTACCGCCAGCGATCCCCCAAGCAAAACCATCACGGACACGCTGCTCCATGCCATAGTCCTTGTGATAGCCATACCCGCCCATGACCTGCAGCCCCATGGCGGTCACATCGCGCACGATTTCATTGGCGTAGCATTTGGCGACCGAGCTTTCATAGACAGTGGGCAAACCGTCATCCTGATGTGCGGCATTGGCAGCCGCGCGATGGATCAGCAGGCGTGATGCCTCTACCTTCATAGCCATTTCAGCCAGCTTCAATTGCACAGCCTGAAATTCAACGATGGGTTTTCCGAAAGCTTCGCGCTCCTGAACATATTGGGTGGCCTGTTCGAGCGCAGCTGCGGCCACTCCCAGGCTTTGCGTCGCATTGCCGCAGCGCTCCAGCCCGAACGCGCTCATCAACTTGCCGAACCCGCCCGCGCCAACGATCACGTTCTCCTTTGGCACACGCACGTCTTCGATCGCGAAGTCTGCTGTGTCGATGCCGCGGAAACCCATCAGCTGCTCGCGCTTGCCGAATTGCATTCCGGGCGCGTCTTTCTCAAGCAGGATAGCGCCGATGCCCTTGGCGCCGGGCTCATCATTGTAGCGGCAATAGGTGACGTAATAGTCCGAATGCCCACCGCCAGAAGTCCAGCGCTTGTAGCCATTGACGACATAATCATCGCCATCGGCGACCGCGCGCGTCTTGAGATCGGTCAGCGCGGTGCCAGCGTCGGGTTCAGACATGGAAACCGCAACAATCTTCTCGCCCTTGATCACCTCGGGCAGAATACGCGCCTTCATTTCGGCTGAACCAAAACGCTCGATCGTGCGCACCGGCCCAACCAAGGCCTCAAACACCGGAAAAGCGACCGCGTTGGAAATCTGCGCAAACTCTTCAAGCACCAACAGCGCTTCGACATGCCCCAGCCCTAGCCCGCCATATTCGGTTGGCAAATTCACACCCAGGAAGCCCAGCTCGCCATATTTTCGCAGCATGTCAGCGGGAACGGAATAGTCCTTCTCTTCCATATCGCGCGCAAGCTCTGGCAATTCGGCGCGGGCGAATTTGCGTGCCGCATCCTGCAGTTCGCGCTGTTCGTCGGTAAGGCGGAAGTCCATTGGGTCTGATCCTGTCGTCTGTTTGTCGCGCTACCCCTAGCGCATCTTGCAGCCTGTTTGCCTAGCGCATTTGTGAGGGTGGCAGAAACCGCCCGCTCGCATAGGGTTGGCGCAATCAGACATTCGCGAAGGAGAACTCCCATGACCAAGCTTCATTCCAGCCTCGGCCCGAACCCCCGCCTGGTGCGCATGTTCCTAGTCGAGAAGGGCCTGAAAGAGGGTGAGGACTTCGAGCGCGTGCACTACGATATTATCGCGGGCGAAAACCGTCAGAGCGACAGCCTGACCGGCAAGAACGAACTGCAAACGCTGCCAGTTCTCGAACTCGATGATGGCACCTGTCTGACCGAAAGCTGGCCGATCTGCGAGTTTATCGAAGAGATGCATCCGGCGCCCAATCTGTTTGGCGAGACCGCGCATGAACGCGCAGAAGTACGTAAATGGGCGCGGCTGTTTGATCAGGAAGTGGTGGTGCCAATGACCATGGGTTTCCGCGCAACCGGCGGCCGCCCGATGTTCGAGCCGCGCATACCGGTCGTGTCGACTGAAGCCGGGGCTGAGCTCACAGCAATGTCTGATGAGAAGTGGCGCTGGTTCGACAAGACACTCGGCGACAGCAATCATCTGGCTTTGGGCCGCTTTACCTTCGCGGATTTGCTGATGTTTGCCTTTGCCAATTTCGGGTTCACCATCGGTTGGAAGCTGCCCGAGGGGACGGACAATCTCGCGCGCTTCGTAGAGACCCACAATCAGCGTGAATGTGCCGCGATCTGGCAGCAGGCAGAATAGTGCCAGACCTGTCCGGCAAGGCAGCGATTGTTACTGGCTGTGCCAGTGGGATCGGAGCCGCAACAGTCAGGCGTCTGGCCGCTGATGGCGCGCAAGTGCTTGGCACCGATCTCAACGCCGAAGCTGGCCAGACGCTTTGCGATGAAGTTGGCGCGAGCTTTCTGCAACAAGACGTGTCGGACCGTGCGCGCTGGGCCGAGATTGTC